>JAGXHK010000139.1 GCA_024636255.1 Desulfuromonadales bacterium
ATCAATTAATTCTGAGTCATTTTGGCCGCTGTCAAGGCGCGCCGACGCAGGCATAGCCAGAGCTAAGCCGAGGAGGCGCAACGCCGAGAGCGGGCAAAAGGGCCAGAATTAGAAGAGGGAACTAGCCGCACGGGGCACTAGTTGTCCGCGTTCTTGCTCCAGAAGAATATCAGCTGCGGGGCTGCGGAGCCATGCTCTTTGACGAGGTGCTCGGTGCTGATCAGCGTCCAGCCCAGCTTGGCCATGCTGTCGAGGTGAGATTGCAGGTCCAGCGCCAACAGATCGTTGATCGGGTAATCCTTGGTGGTGAAAGTGCAGGCTTTAGCCATGGTAATTCTCCTTTTTCGGTGATCCGGGGTTGCGTTTCGACCAGGTGCGCCGCCGGGTTTCGCTGTGGCCGAGCATATCTAGTCCTTTGCGGAAAAAAGATGGTGCCCAGGGCCGCATCACTGGCTCTGACGACACTCTTCAGAATATTCCACTCGGCCTTGGCAAAGGTCATGATCTCGTCCCAACCCTCTTTGGTCGCTGAAAGCGTCGCCGCTCGAACGGGCTTTCAGTTGAGTGTAACAGGCCAGGGCCTTTTTTGCGGAGCGGGGCATGAAAAAGGCCTCGGCGGTGTCGAGCGCGCCCCATTGCAGGACGCACCATTAGTGGGTCCCAGCATCCAGGGTTTCAAGCGCCAGAGGTACCGAGATCGCTGTGGATGACCAGCAGCAAAAAACCCTTGAACCTTGGGGTCAGGCTTGCTTGAACCTTGGGGTCAGGCTTGCAAACTTGCATTCTTCCTTAACTAAGGTACCCTCTCAGACACGCTGTATCACGTCATCATTCGCGGCAACGTACGCCAGAACATGTTTTTCGACGATGCTGATCGATCCCGCTTGGATCTGCAGCAGAAAATCGTTCGGCTACGGGTGATGGTTGACAAGGTTTGCAGGTTTGCAGGTTTGCAAGCCTGACCCGGAAGACTCTCCCTGACCCTGTCCAGATTTCTGATCTTTCTCAGGAATTTCCACGTTGAAATCCCACCTCAATCCACCTTCAGAATTGCCACCTGATGCGGTTCCAGAAGGGGTTTTCTCCCCTTTTTCTCAAGTTCTTTTAAAATTAGTTGACCATAATGTTTCTGCCTGGCATAATATTGACGCTCTTTAATCATCCGCTGTAGCTTCGAGTTCCTGCTTATCACAAAAAAAGCGTCCTGCGAATCGACTTTAAAGATGCGGATAATTCCATCATTACACAGGAGTCGTCGATGAAATTCAGTGACTTAAAAATTGGCGTGCGATTGAGCCTTCTGGTCGGGATTCTGGTCCTGCTGCTGGTGACCATCGGGCTGCAGGGTCTCTCCGGAATCAGTTCCTCAAACGACGCTTTGGAAACCGTCTATCAGGACCGCGTCGTGCCCTTGCAACAGCTTAAAATCGTCAGCGACATGTATGCGGTCAATATCGTTGATACCGCGCACAAGGTTCGTAGCGACGAATTGAGCTGGCAGCAAGGATTAGACAATCTGACCGCGGCCAGCCAGCAGATCCGGACCAATTGGCAGACCTACCTCGGCACCGAATTGGTGGCGCAGGAGAAAACTCTTGTCACGCGTGCCGAACCACTCATGGCCGATGCCGATCAAGCCGTGTCCAGATTGAGGAAGATTTTCGAGCAACGCGATGAGGCCGCTCTGGTCCTTTTCATCAGGACGGTACTCTATGCCAAGATCGATCCAATCAGCGATACCGTCGCCGACTTAATCGACGTTCAGCTTGAGGTGGCGCAAGCCGAAGTTGCAACGGCAGTGGGTAACTATCAGTTCATTCAGAAGATGGTCGTCGGCAGTCTCGGCGGCGGCATTTTACTGGCGATTCTGTTGTCGTTCGTGATTATTCGCGGCATTACCCGCCCGACCGACCAAGCGGTGCACATGATCGAAGAACTCGGGCGCGGCAATCTGGAGCCCCGCCTGCAGATGAGCCGCAAGGACGAAATCGGCCGCTTGGCCCAGGCCCTTGATGCCTTTGCCGACAACATGCGCGATGAGGTGGTGGCAGCCTTTAAAGCGCTGGCCGCCGGGGACTTTACCTTTAGCGCCAAGGGCGTGATTCGCGAACCACTGCATGAGGCCAACACCGCCCTCAACGAGGTTCTGGCTCGTGTGCAGGGGGCCGGTGGCCAGATCGCCTCCGCCGCGGGAGAGGTTTCCGATGCGAGCCAATCCCTGAGTCAAGGCGCAACGGAGCAGGCCAGTTCGCTGGAAGAGATTGCCGCCTCGATGAATCAGATTGCCGCGCAAGTCAGGGCCAGCGCCGAAAACGCAACCCAGGCGGATCGTAATTCCTGTGAGGCCAAAAAGTCTGCCGAGCATGGTCAAGCACAGATGCAGGCAATGATGAGTGCCATGAAGGAAATCAATACGGCCAGCACTTCGGTCTCGCACATCATCAAGACCATAGAAGAAATTGCCTTCCAAACCAACCTGCTCGCCCTCAATGCCGCCGTGGAAGCAGCGCGCGCCGGCCAGCATGGCAAGGGATTTGCGGTCGTGGCTGAAGAAGTGCGAAACCTTGCGGCGCGCAGTGCCAAAGCGGCAGGTGAAACCGCTACTCTTATTGAACAGGCGGGACAGAAAACACAGGTTGGCGTGGCAATTGCCGGAAAGACAGAAAACGCGCTGGAGCAGATTGTTTCTGCGATTAATAAGACCTCGGATCTGGTCAGTGAAATCGCCGCAGCCACCGCCGAACAGAGTGAAGGCGTCGCCCAGATCAATCAGGGGCTCACCCAGATCGATCAGGTCACCCAGCAAAACACCGCCAGCGCTGAGCAAAGCGCTGCGGCCGCGGAAGAACTCTCCGGCCAGGCCGCAGAGTTGCGTCAGATGCTGCAAGGTTTTACCTTGAGGCAAGGCGCCGGCGCCTCCGAGAACCTGCGCGCAATAACGCTCTGATGAAGGAAACCCGTATGACGCAAGAGCCCGCGGTCCTAGACCCGCCACTCTCCAGCGAGCAGGAAAACACCCAGCAGGGCAAATATCTGAGTTTTCATCTTGCCGGCGAGGAATACGGCATCGAGATCCGCTACGTCACCGAAATCGTCAACCTGCAGAAAATCACCAAGGTCATGGATATGCCCGATTTTATCCGCGGCGTGATCAACCTGCGCGGCAAACTCGTGCAGGTGATGGATGTGCGCATGCGCTTTCTCATGTCACCGCGTGAGTTTGATGATCGCACCTGCATCATCGTGGTTCACGTCAGTGAGGCCGCCATGGGCCTGCTGGTCGATGAGGTGAGCGAAGTCGCCGATATCGCCGAGGATCAGATTGAGCCGCCGCCGCGCACAAGCGCAAAGGCGTGCAGCCGCTACATTCAGGGAATGGCAAAAATTGGGCAGGAGGTCAAAATTTTACTCGATGTACCCCACCTGCTCTATGACGAACCTGTGGAGCCCTGCAGTCAGGAAGAAGAAATTGTTATGCCTTGATCCCTCGGATCTGAAGTTTTGGCAGATTCAATATGCAAGTGCACCACCCCGGGCTTCATCGAAGACTTCTTGGGGAGTCCGGTAGTCAAGGCACTTTCGAGGTCGATTGTTGATCCGATGAACCGCTCTGACCAGTGCCTTCTCCGAAATGCGCTTGAAGCTCGTTCCCTTGGGCACAGGGCACGTGCTTTACATTTCCCCATCCTCTGACAATCTCTTGATCACCCAAAATCCTGTCCAGATCTCTGCTCTTTCTCAGTAGTTTCCGCGTTGAAATCCCACCTCAATCCACCTTCAGAATTGCCACCTGATGCGGCTCCAGGGGCACCTGCACGCAGGCACGCCCGCCGCTGCTCTGCACAGTAAAGGTGCGATCGGGCCGCAACAGATCTCGCATCGAGCGGGCTGGGGCGCTCAGGTGTTCATCCACGGTCACGAAGTCGCTGCGTTGCCGGTCTTCGAGGTTCAGGCAGACGAGCACCTCTTCGCTGTCGAGGATACGTGAATAGGCCAGTGTGCAGCGCCCGTCGAGAGGCTGCCCGAAATTCTCTCCGTCCCCTGAGATTGGTCGAAAGTACTGGCGACCATAACGCAGCGCCGGCTCGCGTGCACGCACCTGCACTACTGCGCCGATACCGCGATAAATCGTGTTGCCGGGGTCGAAAACGTGGGCCCCGACGGTATCGAAGGCGCCCCACCTGCCGCCGAACATGCATTCGCGCACCGCGCCGTCGTCACCGCCGGCCCCATCGAGCCCCTGTTCGGTACCGTAGTAGATACACGGCACCCCCTGCGCGGTCAGCAGATAGGAGCAGGCGAGCACGGCCTGCTGCGGATAGGGAGTCCCCGCCAGGAAGCGTTTTTTCGCCTTCCCGACCTGGTCGTGATTGTCGACGAAGGTGACAAAATAGCGCCCCGCCTCACCGTGGTCGGCGTAAAAATCGCGGAAAAAGTCGTAGCGCCGGCGCAGCTGCGCCGGGTTCGCCAGCCCCTTGATCACGTCTTCAAGGACAAAATAAAGGGTAAAGTCGATGGCCGCTTGCAGCGACGGAAAACGCTCGTTCGTCCCCTCGATGCGGCTGTTGCGCCCGATGTACTGCTCAATCACCGCATCGTCGCCGACGATCTCACCGAAGAGAAAGAAATTGTGCTTGCCGACGCGCTGGGTGTATTCGCGAATGGCGTTGCAGAAGATCGCCGTGGCCGAGCTCTCCATGTGTTTGACCGTATCGACGCGAAAACCGTCCACGTCGGCGTTGACGATCCAGTACTTGTAGATTTTGATCAGGGTATCGAGTACGCGAGGGTTGGCGATATCCAGCTCCTTGAGACTGAAGAAGTCGCCGTCGCGCGCCTCGATCGCGTCGTTCCAGTTGCGCGCCTTGAACCGGCTATCGTCGGTGTCTGAGGTCAAGTCTTATTCTTGCATTTACTCCTATTCGGCTTCGGCCGCATAGTGCAGGTTGGGACGGTCCGCGATCTTCCCCTGGCTGTACCCTCACCTTTCCCCCGCCTTGACAAAGAGCTACCCCCTTTTATAATGAAAACAATCCAAACTTCTCGATGGAAGAGTGAAAAATGAAGGTTCTCTCTCGGTTTCTAACCTTCGGCCTGCTGTTGGCATTGGCGGGCTGCATCAATCCGCCGAACCCGCCCACCAATTGCATTGATAAGGACAATTTTCAATCGATTGTCCTTATCAGGGGAAGCGACAACTCACTGCTGGTGCAGGGCGATCAAATCGTTCTCCCCATGCGTGAAGGGGAAACCGAATCTCTCCTGGTGAGGGTCGAACTGGACGACGCGCCAGAGAATCCAAAACCGGCGTGCATGGTAGTCCGGGACAAGGATTTTTTTACCAACCCCGTCATTGCCAAGAGCTTCATTCCCCTCGGCAGGGGAGATGTGTCGAGTCAACCTTGGGAGGTCGTGAAGTTCACCTGCCGGGACCAGAAGGTCTATGCAGGGGGAGGAGACACCTTCAGGAACACGGGGGAGAAACAGACGCGAATCTTCGTCCAGGCCGTCAGCGACCTTGGGCAGATCCCCAACACCGGACAAGGCGGGGCCCAATCGGAGCGCGTCATCATACGGTGTCCGGACGTGACGATCAGGGATTGAACTCACCGTCTCCACATTATAGCCACTGCCGCCTTTTGTTTGTGCGCCGAAGGATTCCTGGCCGACCAGAGCTTCAATGAGATGTGAACCTCATCCCAGGCGGAAAAAATCCGGGCGGAGGCGACCCCGTACTGTTTCAAATGGGCCGAGCACTGATCTTTTCTGGTGACGGCAATCCTCTGCTGGCGTGCGGGAATTCGGAAAAACAGCTGCGACCAATCCGTTTAAATGATCTCGGCAGATTTGCACAACGGATATTTCCTGGTAATCATTGTCACTGGAATTATTGAGAAAAAAGGCTCCACGTCAACCTCCATCAAAAGAAAAGGAAAAGCCGTCATGAAGAAAATGCAGAATATCACGGGATTTTTACTGGCACTTACTCTGCTCGCCCTGGTTGGGTGCGCGGGTTCCGAAACCACCCGCAGCACCGGTGCGTACATCGACGACAAATCGATATCGACGAAAGTGAAAACCCAACTGGCTGCCGATTCCCTGACCAACGCCATGCAGATTCAGGTTGAGACGTACAACGGCGTCGTTCAACTGAGCGGATTTGTCGACAACGAAAGAACGGTTGAGCGTGCTGAAGAAATCGCCCAAAACGTGAAAGGGGTCAAGGAGGTCGATAACGCGCTCAAGGTGCGATAGAAGGATTCGTAGCGTTTCAACGGCCCTGCACCCGCCCGGGTGCAGGGTCCCGGCCGCCCGATTTTAGCCCAAAGGCAAGGGTAAAGACTTGACCCCATCGGCGAGTCGCCCATGCATCGTCGGCCGGGAAAGAGCCCTCAGCCATCCTCCAGCCCCAGCATCCGGCTAAGATCAATTCGTCCTAAATAAAACGCCGCATCATTTCGGCAGTCCACTCATTCACGTTGTCGCGTGTCACCCGATGTGCCGCCAGAGCCTTCTCGGCATGAGCGCGCAACTCGGCATCGTCGAGATCGGCCAGACGATGGAAGATTCCAGTGCGCCGTCCAACCATATAGAGCATCTGAATTTGCGGCTCCATCGCCAGAAAGGACCGGATCGGTGCTGTCATCCGACCCTGATCCTGCGGAAGACGTCCCACGACCTCCTGGAACAGGTTGAGGACATGATCGCTCTTGACCGTGCTGTTGATCCCGTGAAGATGATCGAGGAACAACAGGAGTTCTTCGGCCTTTTGCCTGTCTCCCAGCGGCTTAAAGGTTCCGGCCCGGATGTCCTTGTGCAGTTCGGTCACTTCGGGGACCGCCAGGGTGCGGATTCGTATAAAGTCGGCATCGATCTGATTGAGGGCATCGGCGGTCTCCAGCGCGTTCTTTCGCGAGTGAGCTTCGCCGCCCAGTCCCGGCATGAAATACTCCGACAGCTCGATCCCGGCCTTTTTAACCTTTTGCCCGGCGAGGATATGGGTCTGCTTGTCGACCCCCTTTCTGACGAACGCAAGGACCTCGTCGGCGGCTGATTCCATGCCGATGTGAATCCGGTTCAGCCCCGCCGACGCCAATTTTGTCAGGTCGTCATCGCTGATCCTGGCAATCGAGTGCGAGCGGGCATAGGAGGTCACCCTCTCGAGTTGAGGAAAGGCCTGACGTGCATAACGAAGAATCTCCACCAGATCATCCGGCTTGATCACCAGGGAGTTGGCATCCTGCAGAAAGATCGACTTCATGCCTCCGCGCATGAATGTCACTGCGGCATGAAATGCCATCTGATCCGCGCCAGTCAACCCGACTTGGAGGGATGCCAGAGTTGGCGCCTCACCCTCCCCCGCATGGGCGGTCTTTTCGATCTTATCGACGAAATAGCGTACCCGGTCGATATCCCTGCGGAGATGATCGACCTTACGGATGCTGAACCCCTCTGCTTTATAAAGGCTGCAGAACGTACACCTGTTCCACGGGCAGTTGCGCGTAATCCGGAGCAACAGGCTGCTGGCTTCACTCGGCGGTCTGATCGGTCCAAGTTCAAAACCCTGGTAGTTGTCGCAGGCATGGTTAATCGTCATTTCGGTCCTTTCTGCCTAAAGAAACCCGACTTCAGCCCTACCGCGGAGCAGGGTGAGGGAGAATCAATCGAAAGCCTCCTCATTTTCGGCTGTTCGGTCCGCAATAGTAGGAAAGACAGATTTCAGGGGTTGTCGGTGCGGCTGCCAACCGGGTAGATAATCAGACGGTCACCGGGATAAATGTGGCTGTCGAGGTCAATTCGGTTCCATATCAGGATCGCAGCCAATGGTACCCGAAATCGCTCAGCAATGGTCGAGAGGTTATCGCCGGGCTGAACGACATAGATCCGCTCCGTCCTCTGTTCGCTCCATTTCTGGTGAATCTCGTCGAAACGCTTTTGAACCCCTGGGGGCGTAGTGGCGGGCACGTTCAATGTGTAGGTGCCGGCCGCCAGATAATGGCCGCGCAGCTCGGGGTTCAAGTCCTTGATCCGCTTAAAATCCGTCTGCGCCGCCTGTGCCACGACTGTCAAACTGGTTTCCTCATAGCAGGTCACTTCAACGGTTGAAGAACTGATGGGAGGATAATAATCTCCTGCCTGCATGTGAAAGCCGTAGCGCTCCGGCTGTGTCAGAATCAGTTTGGCCGAAAGAATTCGAAACAGGTAACGCTGGGTTTCCAAGGGTAAGTAGAGCCGGTAAAAGTCGCTGACACCCTGGACCAGGATTTCCGCCTGCAGGCCCTCCTCGCCCATGTTGAATGCCGCTGCCGCCAGGCTCCAGGAACCAAATTTCTGGTAAAGTTCGGAAAAGTAACCCACCGCAGCCCTGGTCGAAGCGCTCAGGCTCCGTCGCTGATCGATGGAATTATTGACGGTCAATCCGTAGCGACGACCTGTTTCCGGTAAAAACTGCCAGAAGCCGATCGCCCCCTTGGGTGAGCCGATATGCGGCCGCAAGGCGCTTTCAGCAAGTGCGATATACTTCAGGTCATCGGGCAGGCCGGCCTGGGAAAGCATTGCTTCGATAACAGGGAAATAACGCGTGGACCGCTTCAGCCATAATACAGCCTGATCCCGGTCCCAGAGAGAGAGCAGGAGTTCCTTTTCCATACGCTCGCGCACATCGGGATCGCCCAGCGGAACGGTTTCACCGCAAAATTTCAGTGTCTTTTCAAAACGGAGATTTTCCAGCAGCGTCGGAATCGCCTCTTCCTTCTCTGCAGCCAAGACGGGCCCGCAGAAAAGCAGACCGGCCGTCAGCAACCCTGTGACCAATAACCGAAAGGGCATAAATCTCCTTAATCTCCTTTGCGGGCAATCTGCCAAAGATCGCAGATTACCGAATCTCTTAGAGAGCTGGATTTTCGACTCAGCGACCTCCCCGATTTCTCATTATCTCCCAATCTCTCCCTGCTTTCTCTACAGAATTTACATCTTTTTTGAAACTCAAGCCACCCTCCCTCACAATCGCCACCGAGATGCGGTTTCAGGTCACCTGCACGCAGGCAGGCCCGCCGCTGCGCTCATGACCAGGTGCGTCTCCCTTTCTACACCGGGAGGGTCAAAAGACAAACAGGCTTTTTATGGTAGTTGTTTAGATTAGCCTTTCATCTTCTGCGACAGGAGAGACGATCCATTGCCATCGGGTTCTTTCGCCGCCATCCAGTCTGGAGCTGGACTCTCGGGATCCTGCTCCTGCTCGCCATCCTGGCGGTGATCTTTCTCCCCCGCCTCATCCACCTGGGGCTCGAACGATGGCTGGAGCGCCAGGGACGCATCTCGGTGCAGATCGAGAACGTCGACTTCAATCCCTTCACCGGCAAGCTGGTGGTGCAGACCTTCATCGCCGAGCGGCAGGAGGCGCCCGGCCGCATGCGCATGGAGAAAGCGAGCCTCAACATCGGCTGGTGGCCCCTGCTGGAGCAGCACCTGAAGCTGGAGAGCCTCACCCTGCGCGATGCCATCGTGACCATCCACCGGGAGCCCGAGCTCCGAATCGCAGAGCTGGATATCGGCCAGGGCAGCCGCATTCTGCTGCGCGACCGCAGCCTCCAGCCCCCTCTGCGCCTCGAGATCGATCCTCTGAAAGCCCAACTGTCGAACCTCGACACGACCGGCTCCACAGAGGAGCCCGCCACCTTCAAGGTGAGTATTAAAGCCAACGGCCAACCTCTGCGGCTCGAAGGCCAGGCCCAGGTCAGCCCGCAGAAGATCGCCGTCCGGGCCCAGGCATCCCTCCAGGAGTGGCCCGTTTCTATGGTGCAACCCTATCTCGGGGAGACGGCCCTTCTGGAAAACGGCCTCCTCACCCTCGAGGCTCGGCGACATGACCATTGCCGAGTTCAAAGTCCACGGCCTCGAGGGAATTCTCGTGCGGGAGAAAAACGGCGACTTCCCCTTCGGACAGTGGTTTCCGAAGGAAGAGTCGCAGCCGGAAGAGAAGGAGAAGCCGCCCCTGCACCTGCGTATCGGCCTTCTCGACATCAACGGGGGTGAGAGCCGGCTGCGATATCTCGACCGCAGCGTCGATCCCGAGGTGGATCTGGAGCTGCAGCCTTTCAACGCCCGCATCAACGACTTCGACACCGTAGGGCTGACGCCGAGCCCGGTGGAGATCGACGGCAAGTTCGCCAGGTACAGCAACTTTCGCCTGAACGGCACCGTCGCCTCGGTGCTGGACAAAATGACCATGGAGCTGCTGCTGGAGGTCGAGAGCCTCAATATGACGAAACTCACGGGGTATACGGAGAAGCTCTTCGGGCACCGCGTGCAGGCCGGCAATCTCGACGTGCGCGCCGATATCGACGTGAACCAGGGAGAACTCGACGCCGGGACGACCTGGAAGCTCACTAAGCTCAATCTCGACGCCATCGACTCCGAGCAGCGCAAAGAGACGAATCTCTTTCTGGGTTTCAGCCTCAAGACCGGCGTCTCCCTGCTGCGGGACAGCGACGGCGTCGTCACCCTGCACATCCCGGTGACCGGAGAGCTCACCGATCCCAAGTTCCAGTTCAGCAACGTCATCCAGAAGGCGGTCCTCAAGGGGATCCGCTCTGCGGCGCTGACCTACTTCTCTCCCTTGGGCCTCGTGGCGAAGCTCGGTAAGGAGCTGCTTCTGGATAAGGCGATGGAGCTTCGGTTCAAGCCCGTTTTCTTCGAGCCGGGAGAGGCGCAGCTCTCCGGCGATAACCGCCGCTATCTCGAGGAGGTGAAAGACCGTCTGGAGGCCCGCCCCCAGGTCACCATCCTCGTCTGCGGCGTGGTTGTCCGCGCGGATATCGAGGCCCTTCGGGCCGAAAATCCGTCAGCCGGCGAGATGCTCGAGCTCGCCAGGCGCCGGGGCGAGACCGTGAGGAGCTACCTTGCGGAGCAGGGGATCGGCACGGACCGCCTCGTGCAGTGCGCCATGGCGATGGACCGCTCCGAGGGCGCCGAACCACGGGCGGAGATGGGCATGTAAACAGTCAGGGCCGGATCTTTTCAAGGGGACGCTGTCACGTTGATGAATCAGTCACGCCTGACCGCTCTTTTTGGCTCGAGGGGGCAACACTCTTTTCGCATCCGTCATC
>JAGXHK010000140.1 GCA_024636255.1 Desulfuromonadales bacterium
ACGTGGCGGTGCGTGTCGACCGGCTCGACGAGGTGGATGCCTATGCCTTGAAAATCAAGGATACGGTCAGCCTGGGCGTGGTTTCGGATAAGCAGATGCTCTCCTCGGTGCTCTCTATCGTCGGCACGGTCAATGTCACCCTGCAGATGATCGCGGCGGTGGCCATTCTCGCGGCGGCTTTCGGCATTATCAATACCATGATGACCGCCACCTACGAGCGCAAGCGCGAGATCGGCATCCTGCAGGCCATGGGCGCGACCCAGGGCAGCATCTTCCGACTTTTTCTGCTCGAATCCGGGATTTACGGTCTTCTGGGAGGCCTGGGCGGGGCCGTGCTGGGGGTCGCCGGCTCTTTTATCGCGGCGCCCTACATCAGCCAGAATGCCGCGACCTCGTTTGTAAAGGGATCCCAAACCAGCTTCGACCCCCTGATGTTCGCCGGAGCCATCCTGTTCTCGACCCTGGTGGCCATGGTTTCAGGTCTCTACCCCGCTTGGAAGGCCTCGAAGCTCTCGCCCGTGGAGGCCATCAGCTATGAGTGATGCTATCATCAGAGCCAACAGGCTCACCAAGGAATACGGCCGGGGCGCGACCCTGACCCGGGCGCTGCGCGGACTGGACCTGGAGATTCCGCGTGGCAGTTTCACCTGCATCATCGGCCCCTCGGGGCACGGCAAGTCCACCCTGATGCATCTGATCGGCGGGTTGGATCGCCCCACGAGCGGCTCCGTTTTCATCGACGGACAGGAAATGTCCCGCCTTGGCAGCCGCGAAATGGCGGCGCTGCGGGCGCGCAAGATCGGCTTCGTCTTTCAGTTCTTCAATCTGCTGCAGAGCCTCACAGCGGCCGAGAACGTGGAAATGGCGCTGATGCTGGCTGGCGTGCCCGAAGCGCAGCAGAAAACGAGGGCCCGCGAGCTGCTGGCGCTGGTCGGCCTGGAGGAGAAAAACGCCGCTAAACCGGGGCAGCTCTCAGGCGGTCAGCAGCAGCGCGTCGCCATTGCCCGCGCGCTGGCGAACGACCCACCCGTGCTGCTGATGGACGAGCCGACGGGAAACCTGGATTCTGCCGCCGAAGAGGAGGTGATGGCGGTGCTTGAAAGGCTGAATCGCGAAGGGAAAACGGTCATCCTGGTCACCCACAGCAGCGAAATCGCCGCCCGGGCGGGAAATCTGGTGCGCGTGCGCGACGGCCAGGTCGAGCCGGCCCATTGATGCATTAAACCACACGAATGCTTTTTCAAACAGGCGGAGCCTCTTGCTCCGCCTTTCTTTTTTCATCCGGGCCGGTTATTTCGGTCTAGTGCTTTTCTGCAGAGAACCGCGCCCCCTGCGCAACATGTCCTTGAAAAAATTCTCGTCCTGGCAGTAGTACATGGCCGCCTCCGTGGTGATTTTCCCCTCGAGGCAGATGCGCGCCAGGCTGACGTCAATGGAATGGAAATCGTCCATCGACTGCTGCAGCAGGCTGCGGATCTGCTGCTCCTTCCCTTCGCGGATGAGGTTGCGCACCCGGTAACTGTTGGTCAGTTTTTCATACGCCAGAATCCGGCCCCGGCCGTCCTTGCGGGCGACCAGCCGCTGATTGAGAATCAACTGTAAATTATCGGCCAGTTGAACGCGAATCTGGCGTTGTTTCTCGGGAGGGAAGACATCGATGATCCGGTTGATGGCCAGGGTCGCGTTGTTGGCATGCAGGCAGCTCAGAACGAGATGCCCGGTATCGGCGGCTTCCAGGGCAATAGCAAAGCTCTCCGGATCGCGCATTTCGCCGATCACGATGACATCGGGGGCTTCGCGCAACACATGGCGCAGCCCGACGTGAAAGGAATCAGTGTCGACCCCCACTTCGCGCTGGTTGACGTTGCTTGATTTATGGCGGTGCAGATATTCGATCGGGTCCTCGATGGTGATGATGTTCTTTTTGCACCGGCTGTTGATGATATCGACAAGAGCGGCCAACGTGGTTGTTTTGCCGTGTCCGGTGGGACCGGTGAGAAGAACCAGCCCCTGGCTTTTCATGGCGATTTCTTCCAGCCAGCCGGGGAGCCGCAGCTTCTCGAGACTGGGAATATCCTCAACGATGGGGCGAACCGCGATCGAAACGGATTTACGCTGCCGGTAAATGTTGATCCGGAAGCGCCCCAGCTCGGGCATCGTGATGGCGTAATCCAGCTCCTTTTCCTGAATAAAACGCTTGAGCTGGCTTTCGGTCATCAACTTTTTCGCATACGCGCTGACCTGCTGCGGGGTGAGAAAGGGCCCGGCAAGCCGGGTGACTTCATTGTTCTTCTTGAGGCTGGGCGGCGCTCCGGCCACCAGCAGCAGGTCGGAGGCGTCTTCCTGAAGCAGCTGGGTAAACAGCTCTTCGAGCGACGGCGTCTTCAGGTTGCCGGCCCGGACGGTTTTTCTGCAGGCGTCCAGGATCTGCTGCCCGGTAATCGGGCCGGCAGGCCGGCCGCCCGCTTTCTCCAGAAGCGAGAGCGCTCCCAGGATCTGAAAAGAGGGTGCGATGTGCGGCTCCACCGACATCCCGAGGACAAACTGCAGCTCCCGGGTGGCCGCCATATCGTCCGGATCGACCATCGCCAGGCGGATCGCCTGCCCAGTGGTGCCGAAGGGGATGGCCCGGCACTTTTTCATCTGCTCCAGCGGAACCATACCGAGCAGCTCCGGAGGGATTTCTGTCTTGAAGAGATCGGCGGTGGGCCGGCCGTACTGTTTGCCGAGCGATTCGAGCAGCGCATCGACGGAAATATAGTCCAACCCGACCAGGACCGAACCGAGCCGCTCGCCCGATTGATCCTGCAGGCGGCGCGCTTCCTCCAGCTGATTTTTACTGATCACCTCGTAGGTAACCAGCAGGTCGCCAAGTTTCGGCGCCCCGTGAGGTGAGCCGGCAGACATTATTAGCCTCCTTTTTAGGGCAACAGCGCCTACGTCAGGAAATCACATCCTGAAACGGATTGTATTTCATTACCACGATTTCAACTCATCTTTCAATTTCATCTCCGATTTCCGCGGCGCCAACCTTCTTTGGCGGCTCCATCTTGCAATCGCATGTTCGAAAGCTACGCTGGACGTAAACGGTTTTGCAGGCGTTTTTTTGATGCGGTTCGCTTTTTTCCCGGCCGATGGCCGGAAAGGAGAATCCACATGAAGAAACTTCTCGCCCTATCCGCCGGCCTGGGGTTATGGATGTGGCGCAAACAGACCCAGACGACGCGGTCGCAGGTCGCACCGCCGGGCGGCCAGAAACAGATGGAAACACGCATGCTGGAGGCCGGAGCGGCGTTGCTGCAGAGCAAGTCGCCCTTATCCGCCATGAACCTGTACCTGGACGGCTTCCACTTTTTCGCCGATGACATGAAGCGCCAGATGGAGGCGCACCATTACTGCACACAGGTGAACGAGGATGTCATCCAGTGCGTCATCTTCGACGGCAACAAAAAAGACGCCCGCCTGATCGGGGTGGAATACATCCTCAGCGAACGGCTGTTCAAAACCCTGCCCGATGATGAGCGAAAACTCTGGCACAGCCATCATTACGAGGTGAAATCCGGCACTCTGGTGGCAGCAGGCATCCCTGAGAACATCGAGCGCCAGCTCATGCACAAGGTCATCAGCACATACGGCAAGACCTGGCACACCTGGGATACCCACAAAGACCCCCTGCCGCGGGGGATTCCGTCGTTGATGATGGGCTTTACCGAGGATGGACAGATGCAGCCCGAGCTGGTCAGAGAGCGCGACCGGCGCTTCGGCATCTCTACAGCGGAGCGCCGCCGGTTGCGCAGCCATATTCCCATGCCGGAACTGGTCCCTGGAGCCAACTGGTGGCAGGGGGGACGCACGGTGCAGATCGGCCTCGAGGAGAAGGATTTCAAAAAAGACTGAGCCAGCCGGAGCCGGCCGATCACGCCCCCTTTATCGTCGGAAAAGAGCGCGAACGAGCCGGCACCCCGCTCGGCTCTTATCCTGAAAGCCTGTTCTCCAGACTACGGCTTCGCCGCTTGGGCTTCTTTTTTGATCTTCGCCAGCTTGTCCGTTTGTGGATGCGCATTTTTGAAAGAATACACCTGCTTTGCATTCCCGGCGAAGATGCGGTTTTTCAGATCGCCGTCCGCCGCTCCCAGTGGCCGGTAACCGAATCGTTTCTGCAGATCTTCCGGCATCTCCAGGCGGCGCAGGGCCTCGATCTGCCATTGCGGCGATCCGTACCAGACCGAATCGGTGCCCCAGAGCACCCGCTCCTCGCCCATCCCCTTGATCAGGGTTCCGAGAATGCCGGCGCAGTAGCGCGGGGCGCTGATCGAGGTGACGGCGAACACGGAGCCGAGTTCCGCATAGACGTTGTCCACCCCGTATTTTTCCGGGATCCTCGCCAGGTCGCTGACCCAGGGGATCTCCCCGCTTTGCTCGAAGGTCTGCAGCTGCTCGCCGGTGGGCAGGCCGCCGCTGCGGATTGCCGAATGATAGATGAGAAAACGCAGCTGCGGCCAGTCGCGCGCCGCTTGCGGGACATCGTCCACATTGCCGTACTGCCAGGTTTTGGCCATGCGCTCGCGGTAGTTGGAGGGGAGCAGTCCCTTATGAATGCAGACCGTGGTGATTCCCGACTTCACCATCTTTTCGTAGGCGGGATAGACAAGCTTTTCGTCATCCATGCGCCAGGGCCATCTGGACTCGCCGGAGGGCATGCCGACCGTATACCCCTTCCAGGCGTCCGGCTTCATCTCGATGGCCCGCTCCAGATCCTCCATCCAGCCGGGCCGGCCCGGTGTGAACAGGGCATGAACGTTGAGCCGCTGGCTGCCGGCTTTCTCCCGGACCCGCTCGCGCGCACGTACCAGGTTTTCGTTGTGCAGAAAGTAGCGCTTCGGGTCGTCGGCGGGGGCGCTGCTGAGCACCGCCAGATCGGTTTCGCTGTTCACGAAAACCTCATCGTAGAAATTGTCGAAGTGGATTTTTTCGAACGTCTGCTCCCCCTGCAGCTGCGGGTTCCAGCGTTTGGCCAGTTCGCGCAGGCCGAGAATACCCTTGGATGGATATTCCGGATAGACGAAATGAGTCTGCACATCGATGATGAGCTGCTCTCGCAAGGCGCGTCCCCGCTCGGCGGCGGCCTGCGGATCGGCGGCCTCGGCCGGATTGACAGCGAAAAGCGGACCGAAAACCGAATTCATGGCCAGAAAAGCGGCCGCCATGCCGCTGCTGCTGCGCAAGAAGCGGCGCCGATCCATTCCGAGCGGCGCCCCCAGCCGATCCGCCAGCGCGAGCAGTTCGCTTTCGACCCTGCGCATCTGCTGCGTCTGCAGCCGGACACGTTCCCCCTCAGGGCGTATCCGTGTGGGCAGAGGCAGATCCCCCTTTCCTTTCCATCCTTTTTCTCTTGTCATAGCGACCCCCTTCAATGATGTAAGTTTTACAGTCTACCGGCCCCGTTCCTGCGCACAAGTGGAGCAGAAAAAACGGCCGAAGCCATTCCCTGAGTAAAACCATCCGGCAGAAATCTCCCCAGGTTGTGGAATCTCTTTTTCCTGATAAAAGCAGTATGCGGATTCCATATCCTGTAAGATATCGACCGTTTTTCATCGAAGTCTGCCGTTCACAACGCCCGACAGAGGACTGCACGAGCAGACACGGAGATCATTATGAAAAGTATTCCCCGGGACAAAAGTCCGGATAGCACGCTGGCCATGTTGCGCGAGGGCTATTCGTTCATCGCGCGAAGATGCGAGCGCTATCAGACCGATCTTTTTCAGGCGCGCCTGCTGCCTTCGTTGCGCCTCCTCGGCTTAGCTTCGGCTAGGCCTGCGTCGACGCGCCTTGCCAGCAGGCAAAATTGCTCAGAATTATCTGAACGAACTAACCGCACGGGACACGAGCTCGGAATCAAAACGACTCCCTCCGTACAACCTCGTGTTCCAATGGAAGAGTTTTTCGTAGAAAGCGATACGATACCGCGAACGTTTCTCGACCGTCATCGCCGGACGCCTCAGCGCAGGTGGGGGAACAAACGAATAGCAGGCGAAGAGAATCGCTGCCTTCCAGACGCTGCCTGAATCAAGGGCGTAGCCGTTCCTGGTGTCCGCTGTCGGGCAGAGAAAACTCTGAGGGAAAATCATTGATTTCTCATGGACCCTTAACCATAATAAAAACAATCTCGAGACATCCGGGGCCACGTATCCTGTCGAACTTTCGGGTGATTTCCTCGACGCCGCCGGCTAAATCGCCTCAAGCCCCAATTCCACCGACGCTGGATTTTTAATGAAAACCAACAGGTATAAACTCTTTTTCTTTTTGGCTTTGTTCGTCGGCCTGGGTGCCGGCCTGTACGTGGCCTTCAGCCCGCCGGCTCAAGAGCGCGGCGGCCAAAACGGCGATGTTCGTCCGGCCCCGGTGGAAGTTCTGCCCATCGAACACGGTCCTATCGAGCTGCGCCGCACGTTCAGCGGAGCGCTCGAACCGCGGGCCGAATTTGTCGTCGCTCCCAAAGTGAGCGGACGCGTGGAGCGGTTGAACGTGAACCTTTCCGATCCGGTCGAACGCGGCCAGTTGGTGGGGGAACTGGATAACGAGGAGTACATTCAGGCTGTGGCGCAGGCGCGGGCCGATCTCGCTGTGGCAAAGGCGAATCAGGCCGGAGCCCGCAGCGCTCTGGAGATCGCAACCCGCGAGCTCGACCGGCTCAAAACGCTGCGGCAGCGCGGGGTGGCTTCCGAATCGCAGCTCGATGCGGTGAACGCGAATCATCTTGCGAAGCAGGGCGAGCTCGAGGTCGCCCGCGCCCAGGTGGTGCGGGCCGAATCCTCGCTTGAGACCGCCAACATCCGGCTAGGTTATACCCGGATTACCGCCGGCTGGAGCGGCGGAAAAGATGAAAGGGTGGTGGCGGAGCGTTACGTGGATGAGGGCGAAATGGTTTCGGCGAACACCCCGCTGCTGCGCATCGTCGAGCTTGACCCCATCACCGGCGTGTTTTTTGTCACAGAACGTGATTATGCCCGCCTAAAGCCCGGCCAGAAAGCCGTTCTTGAGACCGATGCGTATCCCGGTGAAGTGTTTCAGGGCCGCATCGAACGCATCGCTCCGGTCTTCAAACAGGCCACGCGCCAGGCGCGGGTCGAATTGAATATCGATAATACTCAACAGCGCTTGAAACCCGGCATGTTCATTCGCGCAACTGTGGTCCTGGAGCGGTTGGCTCAAGCGGTTATCGTACCCGAGCAGGCGCTTACCAGGCGTGACGACCGCACCGGGATCTTTCTCGTCGACGAATCCGGGCGCGCGGTCGCCTGGCGCGCGGTGGACGTTGGCATTCGCGACGGAAACCGCGTGCAGCTTAAAGACGAAGAACTCTCCGGCCGGGTCGTCACCCTGGGACAGCAGCTCCTCGATGACGGCTCCGTCATTACCATCCCGGCCGAGAAGACCGATGTTCCAGAGGCCGGCAAGAGGGCCGTTCGCTGATGTTTCTCCCCAGATTCAGCGTCCGCCGACCGGTCTTTACCGCGATGGTCACGTTGATCGTCGTGATTCTCGGGGCCTTCTCCCTGACCCGCCTGAAAGT
>JAGXHK010000141.1 GCA_024636255.1 Desulfuromonadales bacterium
ATTATACAGTTTTCGGTGGCGATAGCGTAGGAGTCACACCTGTTCCCATTTCGAACACAGAAGTTAAGCCCTACAGCGCCGATGATACTGCACGGGAAACTGTGTGGGAACGTAGGTCGCCGCCGGAATTAATTTAAAGCCCGCCTCATTTGAGGCGGGCTTTTTTTTGGTGCGCAGGGTGGCAAAGTGACATACCCCGCCTCCCACCCGAGGAAAAACAATGGCGCGGGGTGCGCAGTATCTGTCTTATTTCTTTAATTCGATCCCATATGATTTGATTTTACGGTGCAGGTTGGATCTTTCAATTTCAATAAGTTCTGCTGTTCGCGAAATATTCCAGTCATTTTCTTCCAGTTTCTGAAGAAGAAACCCCTTTTCAAACTCCTCCCTTGCATCCCTGAACTTACTGGCATCGAGCGCAGCGAATGGGCGTGTTGATCCATTACCCGATTGATGTGAGCGAAAGGCGAGATTCGCTGGCAGGTGATCTTCGCGAATGACGGTATCGGGTACCATGATCACAAGGCGTTCGATAAGATTCTTTAACTCTCGGACATTTCCTGGCCAAGGATAATTCTGAAGTATTTTCAGCGCCCCGCTGGAGAGAGATTTCACTTCTCTGCTCTCTTGACGACAAAAGTAATGGAGAAAGTGCTTCGCAAGGGATGGGATATCTTCACGCCTTTCGCGCAAAGGGGGGACATGAAACGGAAGCACATTCAGCCGGTAGAAGAGATCCTCCCGAAAGTTTCCCCGGCGGATTTCTTCGTCGAGTTCTTTATTCGTCGCGGCGATTACCCGGACATCAACCTCTATCGTTCGATTTCCTCCAACGCGCTCAAATTTGCGCTCTTGGAGGATCCGCAGGACTTTCGCCTGCGTTTTGAGACTCATATCCCCGATTTCGTCAAGAAAAAGAGTTCCTTCATTCGCTTGATCGAATTTTCCTTTGCGCTGAGCGGTGGCCCCGGTAAATGCGCCTTTTTCGTGGCCGAAAAGTTCCGATTCGATAAGATCTTCAGGAATTGCGGCACAGTTCACTTCGATGAAAGGCTTGTCCTGGCGATGTGAGTAGGTGTGGATGGCTCGTGCCACCAACTCTTTACCGGTGCCGTTCTCTCCTGAAATCAGGACCCAGCCGTTGGTGGGGGCTGCGACTTCGATTTGTTCTTTTAATGTACGGATAGCTGCACTGTCGCCGATCATTTGGTAGTCTCTGGCCATTCGCTCTTTTAGAGAACGATTTTCCTCGAGCAGCTGCCCCATTCTTAATGCATTCTGAATACAAACGAGGACTTTCTCCAAGGCCAGGGGTTTTTCGATAAAATCGTGAGCGCCAAGCTTGAGAGCTTTGACTGCAGTTTCAATCGTGCCATGCCCGCTCATCATAACGATCAACAGATCGGGCCAGGTAGCTTTCGCCCGTTGCAGGGTTTCAAGGCCGTCAATTCCCGGCATCCAGATATCGAGAAGAACAAGATCCGGATTCTCTTCGCGGATCATGTTTAAGCAGCCCTCGCCCGTGGCGGCAAATACAGGACGGAAGCCTTCGTCTTCCAGAACCCCTTCGAGGCTCAGTCGTATGCTTTCTTCATCGTCAACGATAAGGATGGTTTTCATCGGGTTGCCTGTCAGCTTGAAAAATTGGTGGAGGGGCTTCCGGATACCGGTAGCTCGACGATGAACTGGGTTCCTTGTGGCTGATTGTCCTTCACACGCACATAGCCGTTGTGGTCTGAAACTATTGTCGATACGATCGCGAGGCCAAGGCCGGTTCCCGTCTTTTTTGTGGAAAAATAAGGTTCAAACAGTCGCGGTTTGATTTCGGCCGGAATGCCGCAGCCACTGTCGGCCACTGTAAGGGTGACCATCTGCAAGCTCGGATTATAGAGAGTGCTTACTTTAATGATCCCCTCATCCTGGATTGCTCCCACAGCATTGTCAAGGAGGTTGATGACTGTCCGTTTAATCTGGTCCCGATCAAGATTTAAAATCGGCAATTTTGAATCTGCGGAAAAGCTGAAGTCGATGTTTTTGTGACCTTCCTGAAATAAAATCAAGGCTTCGTTAACAATCTCATTGAAAGAATTGGGTGTGGGGCGGCTGGCGGGCATGCGCGCAAAATTTGAAAATTCATTGACCAGGTTTTTCAGCTCATCGACCTGCTTAACAATCATGCTGGTGCATTCGTCGAAAACTCTGTCTTCTTTGCCGAACTTGTCGAGGTAACGCCGACGCAGGCGCTGAGCGGAGAGCTGAATGGGAGTCAGTGGGTTTTTGATCTCATGAGCAATGCGGCGGGCGACTTCGCGCCAGGCAGCCATTCGTTGTGCTTTGACTAATTGGGTCAGGTCATCGAAAACGACAACGGTCCCCATAAAGACGCCATTTTCATCCCGTAGCGTCGTGACGTTGACCAGCAAAGTCACCTTATTATCCTGCATGGGAAGCGTTATCTGTTTGTGAATTGAATCTTTTCCGGTTTCGAGAAGTTCACGCAATATCTCTTTAACCATCGGCAGGTGTTCAGGGGCAACGACATCGCGAAAATTCTTTCCCAGCACACTAGGCGTTTGAATATTGAGCAATTGTTCGGCAGATTTATTGACCGTGGTCAGGTTCCCGGTTTTGTCAACCGAAATCACCCCTGCCGTTACGTTGCGGAGAACGATTTCCATATAACGTCGGCGCTGTTCAAGCTCGAGATTGCTGGTTTGAAGTTCCCAGTTGGTCTCCTTGAGTCTGAGTTGGCCACGTTGAAGGTCGGAAGCCATCTTATTGAAAGCGCCGACTAAAGTGCCAATCTCATCGTCGCTACGCACATCTATGCGTACGTCAAGGTCTCCCTGTGCAATACTGTTCGTGGCAACCGCGAGCTCCTGAATTGGTACTGTAATGCCACGGGCGAGATAAAATCCAAACCAGGTGGCCAGAAATATAATCACCAAGGCGATCAAAGCCAGTACGAGGACGTATCCCATCTGGATTTGGCCCTTGACAAGCTTTGTGCTTTTATACTGCTCAAAAGAGGCCGAGATCTCTTTCATCTTGTTAACAAGGGAATGGGGAACATAATAGTTCACCACAATCACCCCTACGACATCTTCTGGATTCCAGTTCGAATAGACAGGTACAATCCCGCGAATCAGATCGGCCTTTCCTATCGGGGTAATTCGGGTAAAGCGGTTCCCTTGCAGCGCTTCTCTGATTGCATCTGATCCTGGATTTGTAAATTCAGAAGCGGGGACTTCTGGGTTGACCACCCGCACAAGTTCCTCGTAGGTTGATGAGAATACTTCAACAACACCCAGATTATATTCTTTTTGCTTCTGCTGAATGAAACTGCTGAGTTTTTCGAGATTTCCTTCATTGAGAAGTTTTTCACGCTTAACCGCTTGCGAAATCTGTTCCCCGTAATAAAGGGCATTGGAAGCGGAATTTTTGTAATAAGTCTGTGCGACCTCAAGTGACTCCTGGAGAGAATTCTCAATCTGAGCGTTAAACCAGTTCTCGATAGTGTTTGTGATAAACCCAGCTGAAACAAAAAAGAGCAACATCGTCGGCACGAGAGATAGCGCGACGAACGCAACCACCAATTTACTTCTGATTTTCGCCCCTGGAACGCCTCTTCTTCGTTCAAGGATGAGCTTAAAAAGATTGCGGAAAACCAGAAAGAAAAAAAGAATGATCAGCAGGATGTTGACATTAATAAGGCCGAGAACCAGTATCCCGTTGGAAAGCGGAGCTTTGGTCGTCAGGTCGAGCAGGCGCGACTCAAATTGTGAAAGTCCCAGAACCAGGAGAATGGTCAGGATTATGAGCAACCACTCGCGACGGCGTTTTCGCCGTTCACGATGGGCGATATCTTGATCTTCGGTTTTTGAAAAAGTTGTCATAAACGTCTGCGTTGATAGGTTAAGTTTTTAATTTTAGGGATAAAACCTTTGGGAGGCAAGACTTTGGTTAAAAAAAAGCAGCCCGAAACGGGCTGCTTTTGGCTCTTTGCATTTCGGACAAAGAAGGTTCTAACTGGGATAAAGAATAGGCATTCAGGCCTCCGAGGGAATCATCTCACCCGCAAGCATCGGCACTTCACCTCGACTGGCTTCTCTCAGGGCCTGCTCGGTGAATTCGACCAGTTTCCAGCACTCAGGAGTGGCAAGGAGTTTCTCCACCATGCGATGATTGATCTCATGGCCGGCCTTGAATGCTTTAATATGACCGAGTATCGGATAGCCGGCCAAGCTGAAATCGCCAATGCTGTCCAGGATCTTGTGGCGAACAAATTCCTCCGAAAAGCGTAGCCCCTCGGGGTTGAGGACGTTTTCATCGTCGAGAACAACCGCATTCTCAAGAGATCCGCCAAGGGCTAAGCCGTTGGCCTTAAGATATTCAACCTCCTTGAGAAAACCAAAGGTTCGCGCAGGAGCAATTTCCCGGCGAAACTGCTGTGGTGAACACTTAAAGGTAAAATCCTGTAAAGCAATGGCAGGATGGTCAAATGCAATATCAAAGCTGATCCGAAAAAAACGCGAGGGAATCAACGTGACGCGCTTCTCACCGTCGACCAGGGTAATCGGCTTGCGAATCGCCAAAAACTTACGTGCTTTTGAAAGCCTGCGTACCCCCGCATTTTCAATCATTTCAGCAAAGGGTGCGGCGCTGCCATCCATGATCGGAACTTCAGAACCGTCAATATCAATGTGCAGATTATCGATGCCGAAAACATGCAGGGTCGCCAGCAGGTGTTCAACAGTAGAAACGGTCAGATCTCCCTTGCCAAGAACCGTGGCCAGGCGGGTATCGACCACATTCGCGGAAACGGCCTCTATGGCCACATGGCGATCATTTTCGCGGCGATGAAATATAATCCCTGTGCCGGCTTCGGCTGGGCGCAGAGTCATATTGATGCGCTTGCCGGAATGCAGTCCGATACCGGATATCATTAAGGTTGTTGCGATGGTGCCTTGCAGAATCAAAATTCCCTCCTTGCGGGGCGTCAATAGTTCTGAGGTTTTAGGCATGCAAAGATCCAGCCAAAAGAAAGTTTCTACCTAGGTCGCCGTAATCTCAGGAGAATTTCGATCTGCTCAGATGTGTGGAGGGAAGTGTGTTGCAGGTTCGCAATAGGGATGTGTGGTCCATCGACCACAAATGGATCAAAGTCGCCCCGAGCGCAGAATGGCTATGGCGAGCCAGAGTCCCAGAAAGCCGGCGACACAGTAACCAAAGATTCCAAGGACGGGGAGCCCGAAAAGCAAAGGGCCTTTGTCGCTCTGGATGATCAGCGAGGATCCGACAATAAGAGAGCCGATGACCAGCGCAAAAGAGAGACGATTGCTTGATTTGTCCAGATCGGCAATAAGTTTTTCAAGACCACGATGCTCAAGATCAATCTTGAACTTGTTTCGGTTTACCCGGTTAATGAACTCTTTGAGATCCTGGGGGAGATTTTTGACAAGAGCCCCGTAGGAGTGCAGGATATTGAGAAAATCTTTTCCCAGCGCCGCCGGGTCGAGCCGTTCTCGCACCATCTTTTCCATGAATGGGCGCAGGTTCTCGACCATGTTGAAGTCCGGATCGAGCTGGCGGCCTATACCTTCCATGGTGACGAGAGCTTTTCCGAGCAGCATCATATCCGAAGGGAACTTTATTCGATACTCCGTCATCATCTCAACGAAGTCCATCAGCAGTTTTCCAACCCGGATATCCCGGAGAGGAATCTCATAGTACTCGTCGATGAATTCGGTCAGATCCCTGCGCAGGCTCTTGATATCGGTCTCATCAGTCAATTCTCCAGAGTACAGCAGCAACGAAATAATCTTATCGACATCCTTCTGAAGCACGGAGACGATGAAATCGACCATCTGGTGTTTCAAGGCATCGTCGAGTCGACCGACCATTCCGTAGTCGAGCATGCAGATACGGTTGCCATCCAGGATAAAGAAGTTACCCGGATGTGGATCGCCGTGAAACAGGCCGTGATCAAGGACCTGCTTAAGAAAGGCGTTTGCTCCGTTCCGAGCGATGGCTTTGCGATCGTATCCTTTGCGGTCGAGAAGTTCGAGGTGCGAAACTTTAACGCCTTCGACGAACTCCATGGTCACCACGGAATCGCCGGTGAAATCCCAGTAGACACGCGGAACATGAACTGTCGGGTCATCTTCGAAGTTGACTGCAAAGCGATCGATGGTATGACCCTCGCGGGTGAAATCCATCTCCCGGTATATGGTGCGCCGGAACTCTTTGACCAGACCGTTCGGATCGTAGAGCTCTCCGCCAGGGACATGCTTTTCGACCAGATAGGCAAGACCGCTGAGAATATCGAGATCTGTTTCAATGATCTCGACAATTCCTGGGCGGCGGACCTTGACGACAACATCCTCACCAGTGCGCAGCTGAGCGCGATGAACCTGGGCGATGGACGCCGCCGCAATGGGGGTGGGGGAGAAGGTTTCGAAAATATCGTCAACGGGCATGCCGAGCTCGCGACGAACCTGCTCGCGTATCTCTTCAATCGGCAGAGAGGGGACAAGATCCTGGAGTTTACTGAATTCTTCTATGAATTCACGGGGGATTACATCGGGACGGGTGGAGAGGATCTGGCCCAACTTGATGAAGGTGGGACCGAGCTCTTCCATGGCCAGACGCAGTCGAACCGGCTGAGAAAGTCGATCGATATTCTTCGGCGCAGTCCCCATGGTCACAATGCGTCGACCCAGCTCTAGATAATAGTCTATATTGAGCTGTTCGACCACATGGCCAAATCCGTACTTGATCAGAATACCGAGAATGTTACGGTATCGCCTGATCGAGCGGATGTTGCGGTTGATCCGCGCGAAAGTCAGCATCTGATTATTCGATGGTCCGGATTCAGCTTGCGGATTTCTGCAACTCCTTCAGCTGTTTTTCAAGCTGAAGAATTTTCTTCTCGAGCGCTTCGAATTCCTGGCGCTTGACCAGTCCCATGCGTTCAGCCGCTTTGCGGACCTCTTCCTGGGCGGTCTCTTCCAGCTTGCGCTGGTTCTCCTGTAAAGTGTTTTGCATGCGGCTGAGAAACGCCTTGCCTTCCTCTTCAGAGACATTGAAGCGCTCTTTCATTTCCTGAAGCAGCTCTTCCGCTTTTTTCTGGGTCAGAGCTGCAGCTCCCATCCCGGTGAGCATGAGTTTTTCGAAAGTCTCGAACATATGGATCTCCTCCTGTGACTAATAATTTCAGCACATTCTAACAGGATCGGCGCGCCATGCAATCGTTTATACCGATGTTCGGATTTCACCGACAATTTGACGCCTTTTTGCCCTCCCAGGAAAACCTTAGAGACATGCAAAACAAAAAAGAATCAGCGCCGAAACAGCCAGACCAGCAGCGAGAACACGAGGGAGATCAGTATGCAGGTCCCTAGCGGAAAATAAAACGTGAAGTTTTCCCGCTCGATCCGGATATCTCCAGGCAGCTTTCCGGGAAAGGGAATTTTCCCGGCGAAGGTCAGCAAGAATCCGATGGCCACCAGGATCAGGCCGAAAAGAATAAGCGTTTTTCCAACGTGCATTCAGGCTTGGCTCCGCGGGTGATAGCGATCTTTTTCAGAATAGATGCAGCCGCAGTACTGCTGACGGTAGAGTCCCATGGACTTAGACGCATTGATACCATCTTTCCAGCCAGCTCGGAAGTCTCGATAGACAAACCTGATGCCGAATCGCGCGGCCATCTCCTCGCCCCAGGCGCGGATCGTCTCGTGCTGCTGATATCGCGAATAAAGCAGGCTGCTGGAAAAGGCTTCATACCCTTGCCGTGCTGCGGTGCGGGCGGTTTCCTCGAGCCGCGAGCGGTAGCAGTAATCGCAGCGGGAGCCCGGAGAGGCTGAGACATGATCGAGAAATTCCTCCAGAAGATATTCATCCCGAATAATCACATCGAGTTTGGTGCGAGCCGCATATTCATGCACGGTATCCAGTCTCCGTCTGTATTCCTGATAAGGATGGATATTGGGGTTGAAAAAAAATCCAGAGACCTCATGTCCTTCATCCCGCAGGATATCAACCGGGTAAATAGCGCAGTTGGCACAGCACATATGGAGCAGAAGCTTCATGTCGGACGTTCCTCTCAGGCGGTGTAATGAGAAAAAGTATACTGCGGTCACACCCGCCAATGCAAAGCGTTAATCCTCGACCAGCTCCCAGGGTGGAAGCCCGAGAGATTCCCAGAGCCTGTTGGCGAGTTGCCGGGCCGGCCGGGCTTTTCCGTGGCGAGCATGAGCTTCGCGCAAAAATTTGCGGCGTAGAACTCGCAGATCCTGCTGGTAGCGTGTGAGAATCTCGGAGATGAGTTGGCGATCCGTCGGCAGCTCTATGGTCCCTTGGCAATCGTAGGAGGCGAGGATCAGAGCCCGCGCGGTTTCTTCGCCTTGGACGTTTATGCTGTTGCCCTCATTGTCAGTCAACTCAAATGTCCCGAGGAATTCTTCCTTCTGTACAAGCGGCCCGCTGATTCGATAGCTTCTAAGCTGCGGGCGGTAGTAGTCATAGAGGTAATGGTCCGGAAAGCGGCGGCGGCCATCGCTGAGAAGCGCGGTCAGCATCTCTTCCGTCTCTTGCGCCGAGAGCGTTTTACTGCGCTGCGGCTTTTGGCGCGGAGCTGTGTTTGAGGCGGGCAGCAGCGAGGAGTCATAGTCGAGAAGGTGGGCCATTTCGGTCTCGAGCCTCTTGGCGCTGCATCCACCGAGTTCTCTCAGCGCTTTTAAAATCCGAGCCTCCGGTAGTGGAATGGTCTTTTCTGCCCAGCGTTCGGGTGTGTTTTTCTCTGCGGGAAAGGTTTCATCGCCGCTGACAATTTGCCAAAGATGCCGCCCCAATGTGGTGCGGGCGAAACAGACCACGTCCTGGGCATCCGGGTGGGAGGCGTGCGCGGAGGGGAAGACAAGACGTCCGTTTTCCAGAAGATGGTGGAACGGCTCAGACAGATCAAGATTCAGAGCCAGAAAACTGCGGGGGGCGATCCGGAGTTCGCGCCACGGAATCCTTCTCGCCTTTGTCCCCAGGCCATAAAGCCGCGTACACGCCTCGGAAGATTTCGTTTTGCGCAGATGCATGACGTGTGTTGCCGGCGTTGAATGTTCAAGCAGATCAAGCGTCGTCTGTTCGCAGAGCAGTTCGAAAAGCGTCTGGCCGTAATCGGCATAAAGCCAAGAGGCCGGCAGGCGCAGATGCAGCTCGGCGCCATCGGCGGCAAGCCCGATCAGATGGATGAACTCCCAGACCCAGCGCGGTGTGCGCGGCGGCAGGGAAAAGCGCCGCATCGGCCAAGACGTGCGCAAGATGATGCGCAGACGTTCGCGCTCGTTCGCAGCCGGTGGTGGCGAGGCATTCAGTGAGCCGGCCAAGGCCACATACGGTTCGGGAAGATTGGCAAGCTCGGCCGGATCGGCTGTGCTGACCCGAGCCGAAGGTTCTCCTCGCAGATCGTGCAGAATTGCTTCGGCAGCAAGCAGGGCGGGCGTATCGGCCGTTTCATAGAGCTCACCGGAGAGTTGTCGAGGTCGGCGGGCGTTGACCAGCAGCAGCGGCTCTCTTGCGGGCGGATTCCCCGGCAGGGGAGCGCTCCCCCAGACGTGCTCCTCGCATTCGATGAGCAGATCGAGGCTGGCGGCCGCTTTCGGTCGGTCGTGTGCCCAGCGGAGCTGTCCCAAGCGGCGAAAAAGATGATGAAAACGCACAGCACAGGCGTGTTCGAGGGGAAGCTCGCTCGGCCCAAAGGCCAGCAGTTCATCGAGTGGCGCAGGCAGGTAGGGCAGGGCCAATTCCATGGCCCGCTCGAGCTTTTCGGGTTGCACTGTTGCCGGAAGGTGATTGTGGGCACTGAGCGCCAGCAGCCGCAGCAATGTGACTCCCCCTTTGAGCCGGGCTTCGTCTTCGCAATCCGTACTGAAAGGGGCGCCAGCCTGTTCGGCGCGGTTTCGGCGCAATGCATCCGTGAGTTCTGGTAGAGAGTCGTCCAAGGGGATTCGGCAGAGATTGGCCAGGTAGTGAGAGCTCAGATCCGCTGGGGGGACTGCACCGGTGACCGCCAGCAGTTTGAGTTCATCCATTATCTCGCTCAGAAGCGGAAGAAAATCACCCTCTGCAGCCTTCTCTGTCGGGCGAACAGGAAGAGTTTTTATGCGCTGCGGCTGATCGGAGGTATCCTCCCAAAATGAAATGTGCTGCGAGGACCATGTTACGAAATGGCGCAGCCCAAGTGCTCGGGCGCAGGCCAGGCCGGTGGTGAAATCCTCGGCTTCAGGATTTTCCGAAAACAGGATGATCCCCCCCGCCATGAGACTTGTGCGGTTGATCCAGAAAACCAGGGGGGGACGAACCTGACCCGTTTCGGAAATCAGCACGGGCCATGTCTCGACTTTACGAAAGGGCGAACGGCCATGTTCGATGATTTCACCGGCCCAGGAGGCAAGCGTCTCAGCAAAAAAATGTGGGTCCTGAACATCCATTAACGACGTAGTCCGGGAGCAGGGTCGGAGGAGCTTTTATTTGCGGCCTTCCAATTCGATGAGCAAGATTTTCAGCCTCTCCAGATTTTCCTCGAGGCGGCGGTTTTCCTGTTCCAGCCGGGTGCGGTGCTGGCGGCAGGTTTCAAGAACGCTCTCTTGCGCTATGCATTCATTGCGGCGTTTTTCCAGTTCGTCCCTGAGCTCGTGAAGCTCCTGGCGCAGGGCAGCCCGTTCCCTGCTGATCTCGATAATCGGTTCGGCTCGCGCAGCCCAGGCGCTTTGCGGATGGTTGTGTTGCAATTGCTGCAATGCAAGAGGCGAAACGGCGCCGTTTTTAAGCTGTTCGATGCCGCGCAAGAACATTTCTTCGCTCTGATGCTCGGCAGGCTCGGGAAAAAGCGGAATCCTCGCATCAGCACAGCCGAGCAGAGTTCCGAGAGCCAGAAGGCTTAGAATCAGGCGCATGGTTACCGCATCTCCCGCCGATCAATGAGATAGTTGCTGCCCGGCAATTTTTTCAGATACTCTTTCATTTTCGCACATTCACGTCCGATGGCCAGAGAAGAGGGATCTTTCAGACTCTGCGACGTGACCACCGCCACCGACATGGTCAGCAGAGGAAAATTGCGTTCAATGCCAAAGCGGTCCTGGCTGACAATGTGGCCTCGCTGCCGGTCTTCGATAGAGTAGAATGCGGGAACCATCCGGTCAAATGAGGTCACCAACGCGTCCGCTATCGCCTCGCTTCGCTCCGGTGTGCTCAGGACGATATAATCATCGCCGCCGACATGCCCGACCATGTCTTCGGGGTTCCCGTGCTGGCGCACGGTTTCTTGTATCAGACTGCCGGTTTTGCTGATAACGTCACTGCCGGCCGGGTAGCCGTAACGGTCATTGTAGGCCTTGAAATGATCGAGGTCGACATAGATGTGCCCGAAGGGCTTATCCTCTGCGACCCGCTTTTCCAGCTCGCGCTCAATCGCCAGGTTCCCAGGCAATTGCGTGAGAGGATTGGCGTCAAGGCGTTGGCGGTCGAGTTCTTTGAGTTTCTGGCCCATATCCGCGAAGTCCCGAGCCAGTTCGCCGAATTCATCCCGACTGTGAACCTCGATAGGGTAGTCGAAGCTGCCCGCAGCGATCTCCCGTGTTGCGCTCGCCAGTTTGCCGACGGTCTGATGCAGCCGGTAAATCACTCGACTTGCCACCAACGCAGCCAGGCCGATGCCCACAAATGCCAGCAATAATGTGATCCGGTAAGCTTCATTACTGTGCCGCGAGAGAAAGCGCAGGGTCGCGTCGACGGCCTGGTTGCGTCGCGCCAGAAATTGCTCGAGCTGCCCCAAAAGGCGAATGCGCAGTGGGGTCATTGCCGCATCGGAAAATTCTTCAGCCTCCTCCCAGGATCGACTTCTGATCAAAGCATCTTGCTGGGCTCCGGCGTCGATAAACTCGGGAACCGTCCCCTCAAGAGACCCGATTCCATCATTCACCGGAATCTCGGCGAGTTCTTGCCAGAGGGCCTTGAACTCATCCATTCGTTCTCTGAGAATCCCGGCAAGTTCAGCATCGCGCAGAATAAGCAGCTGCTTCTCAAGGCGCTCCTGCGCAAGCAGACTGCTGCGCAGCTCTCGTGCCAGGCCCATCGCCGTGAAATCGATGGTGGCAAGTTCGCGGCTTTTATTCGTCTGCGTACTTAGGGCGAGCAATGCATAAATGACGGCCGCCAGGCAGAAGCATGTGACCAGCAGGTAGCCGCCGGCAATTTTTTGCGCCACTGTGGGGGGGTAAAGCTTCATGCCGGGTATCCGTCTCAGGTAAAAAGTGCCTCCTGTGGGCCGCCGCCAGGGGGCGCTTTATGAAAATGACGGTAGGCAGAGGCTGTCGCAGTGCGCCCGCGTGGCGTGCGGTTGAGAAAACCCTGTTGCAGCAGGAACGGTTCGATAACATCTTCGATGGTGTCTTTTTCTTCGCCGACAGCAGCCGAAAGTGTGTCGAGACCGACCGGTCCTCCTGCGAATTTGTCGATAATGGTCAGCAGAATGAGTCGGTCCATATGGTCAAACCCGCAGCTGTCGACCTCAAGGCGACCAAGCGCGAGATCCGCGATTGCACAGTCGATCACGCCTGTCCCGTCCACTTCGGCGAAATCGCGCACGCGTCGCAGCAATCGATTGGCAATGCGCGGCGTACCCCGGCTGCGCCGCGCGATTTCCAGAGCACCCTTCTCTTCAATGGGAATGCCGAGGATGCCGGCACTGCGGTTCACGATAACTGCCAGTTCCGCGTCGGTGTAGAACTCGAGACGGCTGATAACGCCGAAGCGATCGCGCAACGGAGAGGAAAGCAGCCCGGCGCGCGTTGTCGCCCCGACCAGGGTGAAGCGCGGAATGTCGAGTTTGATGGTGCGCGCGGATGGCCCCTGCCCGATGATGATGTCAATCTGAAAATCTTCCATCGCCGGGTAAAGTATCTCTTCGACAACCGGCGACAGGCGGTGAATCTCGTCGATGAAAAGAACATCCCCCTCTTCGAGATTGGTCAGGATGGCCGCCAGATCGCCTGGCTTTTCGATGACCGGCCCCGATGTGCTCTTGATGCTGACACTCATTTCTGCTGCGATAATGTTGGCCAGCGTGGTCTTGCCGAGGCCTGGTGGGCCGTAAAAAAGCACATGGTCGAGGGGCTCTGCGCGGCAGCGGGCGGCTTCGATGAAAACGCGCAGATTCTCCTTGGCTTTTGACTGGCCAACGTACTCCCCCAGAGCGCGCGGGCGCAGAGTTGCTTCCATGCGTACTTCTTCGCCGGTCGGGCAGGCTGATATGAGGCGCTCTTCCATAGATTTGTTCTTTCCTCCGGTCCCGGCCGAGTGCTACTTCATCAGAATTTTAAGGGCCGCCTTAAGGATGCCTTCTGTGGATGCCTGGGAGGGGATTTCAAGCGTGTCAAGAACCTTACGGGCCTGAGTCTCTTTGTAGCCGAGGTTGACCAGGGCGCTGAGAACATCCTCGCATGGATTGCCGGCCGAGGGCGCGGAGAAGCTGGCCGCTTCTGCGGATACAGATGCCGGTGCGAGGCGCTTCATTTTATCCTGAAGTTCCAAGGCCAGGCGTTCAGCGGTCTTCTTGCCGATGCCTGGGAGGGTCGCCAGGCGTTTAATGTCGGCATGTGCCAAAGCCGCGCATAGTTCTCCGGCAGGGATGTTGGAGAGAATGTTCACCGCAAGTCTCGGCCCGACACCGGAGACCGAAAGCAGGACCACGAACATCTCTTTTTCCGCCATGGTCAGGAACCCGTACAGATGAATGGCGTCTTCCTTGACGTGGGTGTGCACATGGAGGCGCACTTCTCCCTGGTCGGGAAGCTGATAGAAAGTGGTCAGGGGGACGATGAGGCGATATCCGACTCCCCCCACATCGATGATGACATGGCCGATCGATTTATAGGCAAGCTGGCCGGTGAGCAGAGCGATCATAGGGAATAATCCGCGTGGGTGAGGGTCAGCGCTGACGGGCCAAAGCGGATTCGAGCCGATTATTGAGGCCGCAGCTGTGAGCGTGGCAGATTGCCACAGCAAGTGCATCGGAAGCATCCTCCTGCGCAATTTCAGGTAAATTCATAAGGATGCGCACCATCTCCTGGACCTGCCTTTTGTCGGCTCTGCCGTAACCCGCAACCGCACTTTTAACCTGCATGGCCGTGTATTCGTGAACAGCAAGTCCGACGTTGACTCCGGCCAGAATGGCGGCGCCCCGTGCATGCCCGAGCTTCAGCGCTGAAAGAGCATTTTTAGAAAGAAAAATCTGCTCCACGGCCATTGCCTGCGGACGGTATTGATCGATGATCCGGCACAAATGGCTGTGAATGGTCTCCAGGCGCTGGGGAATTTCATCCCCGCTGCGGGTAAAAATGGCACCATTGTCGATGTGGCGCAGGCGATTTCCCTCTTTTTCGAGAATACCGTAACCTGTGGCGCGGCTGCCGGGATCAATTCCGAGTATACGCATGTGGAAACTTCCAAGCGGAAGAAGACGGAAATCCCGTCTCAGGCCATGGCTCTTTCGAGCTCTTCTTCGGAGAGATCGAAATTCGCGTAGACATTCTGCACGTCATCGTGGTCTTCGAGCTTTTCCATCATCTTGAGCATCTGCTCGGCCGGTTTGCCTTCGAGCTGCACCATGGTTTGGGGCAGCATGGTTATCTCGGCATTTTCCCATTGCAGCTGCTTTTCCGCGAGGAGTTCGCGTACGTCGAGAAAGCTCTCGGGCGCGGTGATCACCTCATAGGCGTCGCCCTCATCTTTCACATCTTCTGCGCCGGCCTCAAGAGCCGCCTCGAAAATGACATCAAAATCATTTTCCGTGCTGAATGCGATCAGGCCTTTGCGGTCAAAGAGAAAAGCAACCGACCCGCTGACCCCAAGATTGCCTCCGTGCTTACTGAAAATGTGACGCACATCGGCCACAGTGCGGGTACGATTGTCAGTCATGAATTCAACCATAACGGCTACGCCACCCGGACCGTATCCTTCAAAAGCACCCTCCTCATAGGTAACGCCATCGAGATCTCCACTGCCTTTTTTGATCGCCCGCTCGATATTATCTTTGGGCATGTTGGCCTGTTTCGCCTTGTCGACGGCCAGTCGCAGGCGGGGGTTCGTCTCCAGTTCACCGCCGCCGATGCGGGCCGCAATCGTGATTTCCTTGATCAGCTTGGTGAAAACTTTGCCGCGCTTGGCGTCCTGAGCCCCTTTGCGGTGCTTGATGTTGGCCCACTTGCTGTGTCCTGCCATGATGCAGTATCTCCTTCGTTGAGCTTGTGCAGTCAGGATATTTAAATAGCGATTAACTTTAGCATGAAGAGATCAGGTGCGACAAGAGTGATATCACTGCGAGGAATTGCCGTTAATGAAAAAACCGGCCACAGGGGCCGGCTTTCGGGGGTGGGCCAGGAGAGAAAATTAATGCTCACTGGGGTACGTGCGGTAGTCCACCACCCGCAGGCAATCGGTTACTTTGCGGGCCCCTTCGGCAACTTGAGCGATACGGACCATCTCGTCACGCTCGCTCTCGCTATGAGCCGTTCCGGACAAGGTGACTGCACCGTCTTTGACCTCGATCTCAACGTTGAGTTCTTCGACCCGGGCGGAGGAGAGAAGTCCAATCTCCACGCGTTTGCGGATGATCAAATCACTCAGGATTTTTTTGTTCGCTTCTTTTTTTTCAACCAGGTTGCGGTCTTTGGCGCCCTCACAGATCAACTTGATCGCCGTCTCCTCCGAAATGCGCTCCGTATTGAGAACCAGATCGTAATGCAGAGGATTCTCCCAGTCCCGATCGAAGTAATACTTGATAAAGCCGGCGCGCTGCTGGTCGCTGCGACGCACCAGCTTGCGGGCCAGATCGGGATCGAGCCATTCGCGCTCGGCCCAGCGCTCCACACGCAGTTCAAAAGGCGCGATAATCCGCACGCGAAGAACACTGCTGACAGCACTTAGCAGATCCTGGCCGCCGCGGCCATAGATGATGACATTTCCCTTGAGTGCGTATTCGAGAATGATTAACTCGATCTGGTGCAGATCGGCCTCGATCTGTTCGTCTTTTTTCTCAACGAAGGCGGGGGGTTTCTCGTCGGCCATTTCCACGGCCTCGGGGTCAGGCCGTATTTTGCGGCCACCTTGAGAATGGTTTCGCCATCGACCAGAGTGTAGCCGAGTATTTCCGCAGCTTTGTGGGCGACTGGAATGCCGCTGCTGCCCATTTCTCGCGAGATGGTGATGATTGCCATTTGCGACTCTCTCAAATCAGGTTATGTGAAGGAAAACACTTGTAATCTATGCAATTGAGGGCAATATTGCAAGATTTAAATTCCTCGCGGAAAAACCATGTTTCTGCAGATTCTGGGATCGGCCGGTCAGAAAACGGGTTTGAAATCGAAATGGTGGCGCGCCTCAATAAAGCGCACCGTGCGCGACTTGGAACGCATCACCACCGAATGGGTTTCCGCGCCGCCCGAGAAATAGCGTATTCCTTTCAGCAGATCGCCATTAGTGACCCCGGTGGCGGCAAAGACCACGTCACCACGGGCCATTTCTTCAGCGCTGTAGACTTTATCGAAATCCTCAATCCCCATATCCCGAGCGCGATCGCGCTCATTCTGGTTCATGAAGATCAGCCGTGCCTGCATCTCGCCGCCCATGCTTTTGAGAGCGGCGGCTGCGAGCACGCCTTCGGGGGCCCCGCCGATACCCATGAGCATATCCACGCCGCTCCCCTCGACCGCTGCAGCGATCGCCGGGGCGACATCGCCGTCACTGATCAGTTGAATGCGGGCTCCGGATTGGCGCAGTTCACGGATCGTCTTCTCGTGGCGGGGGCGATCGAGGATGACAGCCGTCAGATCCTCGATATAACAGCCCTTGGCTTCAGCGATGCGCTTGATATTGGTCGTGGGGGTGGCATTGATATCGATCGCGCCGCACGCCGCAGGGCCGACCACGATTTTGTCCATGTACATATCGGGTGCGTGAAGAAAGCTCCCTTCGGGGGCCAGGGTGATCGTGGCGATAGAGCCGCTCATCCCTTTGGCGCAGATACTGGTGCCCTCGAGTGGGTCGACGGCAATATCGACCTTGGTGGCGGCATCTTCGCTGCCGAGTTTTTCGCCGATATAGAGCATGGGTGCTTCATCCATCTCCCCTTCGCCGATGACCACGGTGCCGTTGATGTTGAGCGTTTCCAGCATGCGCCGCATGGCATCGGTTGCTGCGCCGTCCGCAGCCTCTTTGTCTCCTTTGCCGACCCAGCGGCCACAAGCCAGAGCCGCGGCTTCGGTGACCCTTACAAGTTCCAGGGCCAGATTCCTGTCCATAATTGCCAACCTCGCAGATGAGTTGAAAAGGGAGCTTAGAATGTCATTCTTGCCCGGCGATGGCAAGCGCGTCTTTTTTCGGTGGCCTCTATATTCAATCTTCAATATACTTGGGATCGCATAAAATCTTGCAAAAAGGAGCTCAGATGCCTCGCCTTTCAACTTTTCTCGTGATGATTGTGTTGCTGTGGGCACTTCCTGCCGCCGCGCTGACTCAGAGCCTTTCGGCGACCGATGCCTACAAGCTGCTTGAAGAAAAAAGGGATGTCTTTTTGCTCGATGTGCGCACTTTCGGTGAGTACATGCAGACGCGCCTCGAAGGTGCCCGGTTGATTCCGGTCGAACAGGTGGGCAGGCGCCTGGGCGATATCCCCCGCGACAGGCCCATACTCCTCTATTGCGCCGTGGGCTCGCGCAGCGCGCAGGTTGCTCGTTATCTTGAGAGCAAGGGGTTCACTGATCTCTACAATATGTATGGCGGCATCTGGGCCTGGCGGTCGCGCGACTATCCGGTCATGACCGGTACGCCCTGAGTGCAGGGGAGTGAGCCGTAGCCGTGGCGGCTTTTTTCACCGCCCAGCCAGAGGGTCAGCACCATGGCGATCAGCAGGGCAAGAGCCAGGAGCAGAATCCAGAGACCTTCGAAGCGATTTTTCATGCAGCAGGTCCGATCATGAATTTGAAAAGTGTCTTTTTGTGGGCTCATCGGGGCTTTTCTGCACAGGCTCCGGAGAATACCCTGGCCGCGTTTTCGTTGGCTGAAGCAGCCGGTGCCGACGGCATCGAGCTTGACGTACACCTGAGTCGCGAAAAAGTGCCCATGGTTATTCACGACGAGACCGTGGATCGTACCACGGACGGCCGCGGCGTGGTAGCCGATCTGACAGTCAGGCAATTACAAAGCCTGGATGCGGGTAGCTGGTTCTCAGGCCAGTTTGCAGCAGAGGCGATCCCGACGCTGGAGGAGGTATTCCAGTGGGCTGGAGACCGTCTTCGCCTCAACCTTGAGATCAAAAGCGCAGCTGCCGGAAAAGCGGTGCTCGATCTATTGGATGTCTATGCGCAGGTCGACGTTCTGGTCTCCTCCTTCGACCATGATCTGCTGTCTGAACTGCACAGGTGCAGCCCTGCACTGCCGCTGGCCTTCTTGTGCGATTCGCACTTCTGGCGAAGGCCGCTGAAGCGCGCTATTGCCTGTGAAGCCAGAGCTTTTCATCCCTCCGTGCGCCTTGTCAGCCGGCCTCTGATCAACGCTGCCCGGCATGCAGGATTAGCTGTTCATGCCTGGACCGTGGATGACCCTGGCACGGCTCGAAATCTACTGCGCCGTGGTTGCTCCGGGCTGTTCACCAACAATCCCGGAAAATTGCAAGAAATCGCACGAATCGGGGAGAATTTTCTCGATCCCTCTGCCCATGCCCGTATTTTTTGACAATCCGTCCTCTTTTGCTAGAGTTTTTGAGTATTTCTCGTAAAAGTCCTGCCTCTCTTTTTGTGTCAATTAAGGTTTTCGTAAAATGCTGACCGATCTGAGCGCCACACGATCCATTGTTTTTGATCTCGATGGAACTCTTTATAACCATGAAGGGATCGCTCAGGAGATCAGCCGCGGCGCCGAGGATCTGGTTGCTCGAAGCCGCGGGATCGATCCAAGACAGGCCAAAGAGCTGATCGAAAGAGCACAGCGGCGCCTGGGCGAAGATCAGGAGCAGCCGCCGACCTTGACCCGGACCTGCATGGAGCTTGGGATTGAACTTGCCGAGTTTCACGCCGCTTTGCAGGACCGTGTTCATCCGGAGCGTTATCTGCACAACGATCCGCTCCTGTTCGCGCTACTCGATTCACTGCGCGAATACTGCTCTCTCTACGTCTATACCAACAATAATCTCCCGCTGACCCGCAAAATCCTGGCGCTGCTCGGAGTCGAGAGCCTCTTCTCCAGGCTCTACACCATCGAATTCACCGGAGCGCCAAAGCCTGATCGCGAAGCTTTCGAGAAGGTCCTAGAGGATATCGGCGGACCTCCCGGAAGCTTTCTTTTCGTCGGCGACCGGCGTCACGTCGATCTGCAGCCCGCTGCCGAGTACGGAATTCCAGTTCTGCTGGTTCGGGAGACAGCCGACCTTTTACAGATTCACAAACTTCTCGGACTGGTTCCATAGCAAAGGCGCCTTCGGATCCTCCGGGTGCCGAATTTCTGAGGTTGTCAACTGCTTTCTCCTGGAGTAGAATCGCCCACTTGAATCATTGGTCTGATATTCGCAGATTCATATCGTCGAAGGAAATTTTTCAATGTCTGAAATGGCCGGTCGGGAATGCTGCTCCGAACTCCTTGAGGTCGTCCGCGAGTACATCCTGGAAAAAGGGCAAATCACGTTTGCCGAGTACATGGAGCTGTGTCTCTACCATCCTGAGTACGGTTACTATTCCGCTTCGCGGCAACGTATCGGGCGCAGCGGCGATTTTTTCACCTCCAGCAGCGTACATGCTCTTTTCGGGCAGCTGATCTGCCGGCAGCTGTACGAAATGTGGCAGCTCCTTGGCGAAAATCAATTCACGGTCGTCGAGCAGGGGGCGGGTGAGGGCCATCTTTGCCTCGATATTCTCGATGAGGCACAGCGGATCGACCCACGATTTTACGATAACCTGCGGTATGTCCTGGTCGAAATCGGCGCCGACGGTCGCGAGCGACAACAGCGGCTGCTTGAAACGCACGCAGCCGCCGGCAGGCTCGCCTGGAGTTCTCTTGGTGAGATGCAGGGGATACAAGGCTGCTTTCTTTCCAACGAACTGGTCGATGCGTTCCCGGTGCATCTGGTGGAGCAAGGTGATTCTGGCCTCCAGGAAGTTTACGTGGCTTGGGGCGATGACGGACCGGTCGAAGTGCTCGGGGCTCCCTCGACGCCTGAACTGTTGGCCTACTTTGATCGACTCGGCATACGTTTGGCCGAAGGAAACCGGGCCGAGGTCAATCTGACCGCACCTCGCTGGATGTCTCAGGTGGCCGGAACGCTGGCGAAAGGGTTCGCCATTACAGTCGATTACGGCTATCCTGCGGCCGAACTCTATGCGCCTTTGCGCCGCGCAGGGACCCTGATGTGTTATCGCAGGCATCAGGCGCATGAAGATCCCTACAGTTATATCGGCTGCCAGGACATCACCAGTCACGTCGACTTCACCACCTTGCAGCAGGTCGGCCTTGAGTCGGGACTTGAACCGCTATTTTTCGGGCCCCAGTATCGCTTTCTCATGGCTCTGGGGTTTGTTCAGAAATTGATGGAGATGGAGGCGCGCGAGACTGATCCGAACAAGGCCCGTTCACTGCGCATGACGTTGAAAAATCTCATTATGCCTGGAGCCGGGATGGGAGAGACATTCAAGGTTCTGGTTCAGGGGAAAAGCGTGGGCGCAGTGCAGCTGTCCTGTCAGCAGCCTCTTTCCGCGCTTTCCGTTCCTTCCGCAGCTCTTTAAAATTTATATGCGGCCTGGTTGCATCACCCCCGGATTCGGGGCTATAATCAAACTATCAAACAGGAGGTCGATCCGATGAAAGATCAGGTGGAAAAAGTACTCGATGAAGTCCGGCCCGCGCTGGAAGCCGATGGCGGCGGAGTTGACCTGGTGGAAGTAGGCGATGATGGAGTGGTCAAGGTTCGCCTGACTGGAGCTTGCGGGTCCTGTCCCATGTCGACGATGACCCTGAAGATGGGGATCGAAAAGACACTCAAAGAGAAGATTCCCGGGGTCAAATCAGTAGAGCAGGTCTGAATCGCTCGGAACAGGGAGGGCTGTCATGATCAAAGTCAAAACTTTTGGCGAGCCTCTGCAGGCGTTCAAAACCCGCAGGGAGTTGGACGAGCTCGATCAGCGGATCAACGATTTCATCAGAGAGAATGACGTCAAGAACGTGCTTTCGGTTAGCGATTCGCCCACCACGGAAGGTGGCTCGACAATCGGCTTGGTGCGGGTTCTGGTTTACGAAGAATAATCACGATCTTAAACAATCAGCAAAGAAGAGGGGCCTTTCAGCAGGCTCCTCTTTTTTTTGCCAAAACTGGCAGCTGCTTATTCTGAGTCGCCGCGCCCGGAAATGAACTCAGAGAGACGCAGAAGAAGCCCCTGTCGGGTCAATATCGCCCCTTTCGGACAGAGTTCCTGGCAACAGAAGCAGGCGATGCAGCGCCTGTGGTCGATTGCGAGCTCCTGTCCTCTGATCCGCATGGCTTCTGGTGGGCAATGTTTGACGCACAGGCCGCACGCCTCGCAAGCTTTCCCCTTGACTACCGGCAGGGCAGACAGAGAGCGTTTGAGCCGGTTCTTCAAAAAATGCGGCAGGCCGAAATTTACCTCGGTTGCCTGGGCGGGGCGAAATCGCCTTGGCAGGCGCAGTTCATGCGGCGCACAACCGATGATTTCGATGTCCTGGAGGTGGCTGCCCGGCATGTTTTTGGCCAGGGCGACTCTCTGTGTCCAGCACTCTTGCGGAGGCATTCCCAGTAGTTCCAAGGCCGCGGCGTCGACGGCGAGAGGCTCCCGCCCGGCGAGCAGAGCGCCCACCCAGACCGGGTCGCCGCTGCCCGGTCCGTTGCCTTCCATGGCGAGACCTGCATCGACGATGCTCAGAGCCGGTTTTACATGATCGCACAGATCAAGGAGCATACTGGCGAACACAGCCTTATCGGTCCCCGCCTGCAGATGCAGGCGCGGCTTGCGCATCCCGACCACTGATCCGAACATGTTTTTGACCGCGCAGGTCAGCCCCATCATCTGATGCGTCTTGAGTTTGGGCAGATTAATGACGACATCGGCATCCAGAATATCGCGGGCCAATTCGAGTTGGTGAAACGCTCCCCGGTTGCATCGGACAATCACGGACTCTTTAAAGGGCGCGAGCTCCGCGCCGGTCTCAGCAACGACCGCAAGAATACCGCTTCTGCGTGCGACCTGATAGCAGCTTCCGACACCGGGAGAATCACCCACGCGTGCTCTGCCGCCGGCGTTCTGGACGAGCCGGATAATGCCCCACACGATCTCAGGATGGGTGGTTACCGCTTTCTCCGGTTCTTTGCCGGCAAGAAGATTGGGCTTGATCAGAACGCGCTGGCCGGGTTGAACGAAAGCCTCAATGCCGCCGAGAGGGTAGAGAAGGCGGTTCAGAGCCTCCTCTACGACCGGGCGTTTATAGTCTATGAGCCGCTCCAGCGTGACGGTTTCTTTCATGCAGACACGATCTGGACGTGCACCTTGCGACGGCGCGGGCCGTCGAATTCGCAGAGATAGATCCCCTGCCAGGTACCGAGAAGCGGTTGTGCATTCTCGATGATCAATGTTTCGCTGGCACCGACCAGAGAGCTATTGATATGGGCCGCACTGTTGCCCTCGGCATGGCGGTAATCATCCTCGTAGGGCACGATCTTGCTGAGCTCCTTGAGCATATCGCGCACGACATCCGGGTCGGCGTTTTCATTGATGGTGATGGCAGCGGTGGTATGTGCGACAAAAACCACGGCGATTCCTGTCTCAACGCCACTGCGGCGAATCACCTGCTGCACTTCTTTGCTCACCTCGATCATCTCCACTTTTTCCCTGCTGCTGATCTCGATCGTCTCCATGGCGTTTCCTCCCGAGAAACTCGGCAAGCACCTCTGCGGTGCGCGCGTCATAAAGAAGCCCGCTGTGCCCAACTCCTTCCAACTCGATGTTGCGACCCGCGCGGAAGCGCGCCAGGGGATAAGGTAGGACCATGTTGTCGTGGCGGCCGTAGATGGTGCAGAACGCGATCGATTCGGGAAGCTCGGCTGCCGTGAGGCGCTGCAGAAAATTCGAGTCCGGCACGAGAATTCTCCCCAGTGG
>JAGXHK010000142.1 GCA_024636255.1 Desulfuromonadales bacterium
GACGCCCCTCCGATTCGACCAGCTGCAAAGTTTTTTCGGCGTCTTTATGTTCCTCGAGATAGATAATGGCGACATTCGCCCCTTCCCTGGCGTAATGAACCGCCACCGATCGCCCGATGCCGCTATCGCCGCCGGTGATCAGGGCAACCTTGTCCTGCAACTTGCCGCTGCCCCGGTATGCGTCATGAATATAGATCGGTTCCGGCTCCATCCTGTGCTCACGTCCGGGCTGACGATCCTGATGCTGTGCGGGGCGTTTTTCCTGCTGCTGCTTAAATCGCTCTTTTTCCTCGTTCATATCCGTCTCCTTCGCGTTCTCTCGGCTATTTATTTCTCTACATCTCCTGAATCCTCTCGCGCAGGGCCCGGGCGATCCGCCGCGCCCCTTCGCCCTCCTGCTCCCCTGCGGAGAGCTTCCGGGGATCAAGCGGCGCGCCGATTACAACGCGGATCGTTTTGAACCGCGGCCAGAATTTTCCCGGCGGCAGCGCTTCGCGCGATCCGCTGATGCGCACGGGAATCACCGGGACAGGCTGCTTCTGCAGCAAAAGCCCGATCCCCGGCTTGAACTGCATCAACTCACCATCCGGGGAGCGCTGACCCTCGGGGAACCAGACCAGATTGCGTTCGCACTTGAGGACCGCGGCGCCGAAGGCCAGGCCCGAGATAACGGCCCGGTCCGGATCGACAGGGACGGCATTGCCGAGACGGCTGAGCCAGCGAGACAGGGGGGTGCCGAACGCAATGCCGGTCCATCCGCCCCACCAGGTCTTCTCGAGCCTGCGATCGGCGAGAACGGCTGCGAGAGCCGGAGGATCGAGGAGGCTGAGGTGGTTTGGAGCCAGCATGAAATTACCGTCTTCGGGAAGATTCTCGTCCCCTTCGACCTGCAGATTGAAAAGACGGCGCATGACCCAGCGATTCACGTCGAAAAGAGGCTTTCGCAAGGCGCCGGTGATTCCGGTCGGAGGTTCGAGCCAGTTCTTCTGCTCAGCGCTGAGGACCTCTTCTGGATTTTCCAGAGGCTCGCCGGAGAAGCCCCGCTCCCCCTCTTCGTCGGTTTCCGCGACTTTTTGCAGCAGATCGCGTACGCTCTCAAGTTCGGTGATCGCCTCCTCTTCGAGCTCGATTCCTGTCCGCTGGCCGATCTCGACCGTGACGGTCAGCCACTCGAGCGAGTCGATCCCCAGGTCGGCTTCAAGGCGCGAGTCCGGTGTCAGGCCACGCTCCCGGTAGCGCTGCGCCAGCCAGTCCCAGGTGCTGCGAGCGGCGTTGTTTTCAAGCAGCGCCCGGTCTTCGCCGGACATGTCGGAAAGCGCCATCGGTTTATCCGCCTTTTTCTCTCCTCCTTCTTTCGCCTCCCGGTAGCGCTCGGCGAGCAGGTGCCGGCGGAACTTGCCGAGACGGGTGCGCGGCAGCGAACTGCCGGTCAGCGCGTAATCGGCAAGGCTCCAATACGAGGGCAGTCCCTCAGCCTGCTCGGCGAGCGCCTGCTTGATCTGCTCTTCGCCGCTGTCCTTGTCTTCGGCAACGATGAGAGCGACCAGCCTGCCGTCGTCGGCGAGGACGCCGATCTCCCGGATGGCGGGATTCTTCTGGTAGGCCTCCTCGACCTCCTGGGGCCGGATGTTTTCCCCGCTTTCGGTAATAATCAGAGTTGAAACGCGGCCGGTGACCTTGAGAAAACCGCTCTCATCGATACTGCCCAGATCTCCTGTGCGAAACCAGCCGTCCTCGGACAGATCCTCTCGGGTCTTTTCCGGCAGGTTGCGATATCCGGAAAATACGTTCGGACCCCGCGCCAGGATCTCCCCTTCCCCTTCCTGATCGCCGACGGTCTCATCGATGCGGATCTCGACACCGGGCAGAGGAACGCCCACCGTGTCAAAGCGACGCGCACCAGGGGGATTGACGGTCAGCAGCGGCGAGGTCTCGGTCAGACCGTAGCCGATCGCGACCTCCCACCCCATCCCCTCGAGATCTTCGGCGAGTTGCGGGTCGAGGGGCGATCCTCCAGAGGCGAGCAGCCGCAGCTCCGGAGCGATGCGGGTGTGCACAAAGCGCCAGATGGATTTTCCGGCGTTCAGACCGAAGCGCCGGCGCAAAGCGCAACTCGAGCCGTGCAGCGCTTTGAACAGATATTCGCCAAATCTCCCGCGGGAAGTGAAGCGCCCTGAGATCGCTTCGAAGAGCGCCCGATGCAGGCGCGGCACACCGACCACGGCTGAAGCGCGCTCTTCGCGCATTGCGCGCACGATCTGCGGGCCGGTCAGGGCATGGGGCAGAATGATCGGTATGACCGCTGACAGGGGGAAAAGCATCCCTACGGTGAAAGGGTAGACATGATGCAAAGGCAGAGGCAGCAGGGCCCGGTCGCCCTCTCTGCTGACCAGGCCGGTTTCGATCAGTCGATTGATCTGAAACACCAGGTTGCGATCGGTCAGCGGCACTCCTTTGGGAGGGCCGGTTGTGCCTGACGTATAAAAGATAACCGCCTGCTGCTCTTCTTCTCTTTCCGGAAGATCCGCCTCCCCGGACAGCCTCCAGAGGCTGCGCTCCTGCTCTTCCCCGGGGTCGAGAAGGAGCACCTCAGGCACCGCGTCTCCGAGTTCTTCGAGGCGCGCGAGGTGACGTTCCTGCGTCAGGACGTATTTCGGCGTGCAGTCCTTCATGATCCGCGCGAGGTTTTCGCGGCCGAGCTGGATATCGAGGGGAACAGCCACCGCCCCGGCCCGGATCACCGCCAGGCAGGCGATTATCCATTCAGGAGAGTTCTCCGCCCAGAGAACCACCCGCGCATCGGCGCGCACCCCGGCGCCGTGAAGCGCTGCGGCGATGTTTTCGATGCGGCGAAGCAACTCAGCCCTCTTCAGGCTGGCGCTCCCCTCTTGCTGAAGAGCGATCACCGCCGCCTCACTGCCATAGCTCTCGAGCCGGCGAATCAGATCTCCTAGAGTCCTGAATTCAGGACTCTGCCCCCTGGTCTGCAATGGTGATCCGGCGCTGTTTTCAGTCATTTGGGATGTTCTCTCTTTTTTCGGGCCCGCTTCCCGGGTCTGGTTTTTTCTGTTCCTCGCGCAGGTAATCCTGCACATCTTCTTCCATGACTTCCCAATCCCCATCGGACCTGCGCCCCTTGATCATGCCGGATTTAAGCAGGATTTCGGCTTCTTTGGCATCGATTTGCAGCTTTTGCGCGACCTGGGCCAGGTTCAGTCTTTTCATTTTCCACTTTTCAGGACAGCCGTCCTATCTCCATAATTTCGGCCCCCGCCGCGCGCATCGACTCCAGCGCTTTCTTTCCGCCTTCCTGACTCACCGGCCGGGTGGCGCCGAGGATCAGATGCATTTTGAATCCCGCCTCGCATCCGTCGAGGATCGAGGCCAGCACACAGACATCCTGCGCCAGACCACCGACGAAGATGCGTTTAACCCCCTGGCGATGCAGCCAGTCGGCAAGTCCGGTTTCATCGAAGACCGAGTTCTGATCGCGATCGAAGCGCACGCCCTTGGTCACGATCACCGCGTCGTAGGGAAGTTCGAGAGCCGGATGGAACCTGGCCCCGTCGGTATCCTGAATGCAGTGGGCGGGCCAGTCACCACCGTAATCGGAAAAGCTGACATGCGTTTTGGGGTGCCAGTCTCGGGAGGCATACACGGGAACTCCATCATCCTTTGCGGCGCGGATCCAAAGATTGAGCTCGCCGAGGATCTGGTCCCCTTCTTCGATGGCAAGAGCGCCGCCCGGGCAGAAGTCGATTTGCGTATCGACCACCAGAAAGATATCGCCTGGTTCGAATTTGGGTACTTTCGCCGGCATCATCCAGTCTCCTTGAATTCTGACTTGCTGGTTCTGCCGTTCAGGCTACTTCAGCACTTCAACTGTAGCGAAGAAGACTGCCCTGTCCAGTCCGCCCTCCAGAGCCAGGTCCTTTGCAAATCGGGTTTCATTTTGTACAGTTGAAGAGAAATGATGGAAGGGAGCATATGATGGACCTGATTCTTTTCTCCGGACGTTCAAACCAGCCCCTGTCCCGCAATCTGGCCAGCGCCCTCGACCTGCACCCGGGCCGCTGCCTGATCGAAGACTTTCCTGATGGCGAAATCCAGATTCAGGTCAAAGAAGATATTCAGGGGTGCGATGTTTATCTGCTGCAGTCCACCGACGCACCGGCAGGACGCAATCTGATGGAATTACTGCTGCTGGCCGATGCCTGCCGGCGCCGAGGAGCCGGCCGCATCACTGCCGTTATCCCCTATTTCGGCTATGCCCGTCAGGATCGCAGGGTCACGGACGAAGAGCCGGTCGGGGCGCGGGTGGTGACCGACATGCTGGCAACCCGTTGCGACCGGATCCTGGCCGTCGAACTGCATACCCCCGCAGTCGAAGGATTCAGCAGTGTGCCGCTGGTGCATGTCCCGGCCACGCCTCTGCTGGCCGAGGCCTTTCGCACGCACCGCAGCGAGCGCAGCATTCTGGTGGCGCCGGACGCCGGCGCGGCCAAGCTGGTCAATCGCTATGCCGACCTGCTGCAGCTGCCCGTCGCCTATGTTCAAAAGATTCGCAAAAGCGGCGAAGAGGTTTCCGTGGAGGCGATCATAGGCAATGTCGAAGGACGCTCGCCGGTTATCGTCGATGACATGATCAGCACCGGGGGGACCATGGTCAAAACCATCGAAGCCCTGCTCGAGCGCGGCGCGCTCCCGGAGGTTGCCGTGCTCACCGGGCATGCCCTGCTGGTCGGCGATGCGGGACGCAAGCTCGCAAAGCTGCCGATAAAGCGCATCATCACCACCGACAGCGTACTGCACCAGGGTACGCGATCCCTGCCGCTCGAAGTGCACAGCCTTGCGCCGCTGCTCGCCGACCGGATCCGTGAGTTGCGCAAGGCGTGAGGGATTTCCATGCCGATCCACAACAACGACATCGCCCGTATTTTCGAAAAGATCGCTGACCTGCTCGAGATCGGCGATGCGAACGAATTCCGGGTCAGAGCCTACCGCAACGCGGCGCGCACGGTTAACGATCAGCCGCAGAGTGTGGCGGGCATGCGCGAGCAGGGCAAGGACCTCTCCGATCTGCCGGGAATCGGCAAGGATCTGGCCGGAAAAATCGGCGAGATCATCGATACCGGCACCCTGGAGATGCTCGAAGATCTCGAAAAGAAGATTCCCGCCGAACTGACCGATCTGCTCACTCTTCCCCAACTCGGACCGAAGCGAGTGGCCACTATCTACAAGGAGCTGGGGATCAGCTCCCTCGATGAACTGAGAGAGGCGGCCGCGAACCAGGAGCTGCGCAAACTGAAGGGGTTTGGCAAAAAAAGCGAGGAGAAAATCCGCGAAGAGCTGGGCCGTCATACGGGCGAAGAGGTGCGCACAAAGCTCAGCGAGGCCCAGCAGATCGTCGAACCGCTGCTCAGTTACCTGAAACAGGTCGAGGGGGTCAAGCAGATCGATGTCGCAGGAAGCTACCGGCGCCGCAAGGAGACGGTAGGCGATCTGGATATTCTGGCCAGCATCAAGAGCGGCTCGCCGGTTATGAAGTATTTCGTGAACTACGAAGACGTCGAAGAGGTTCTCTCGCAGGGCAAAACAAAATCAACAGTGCGCCTGCGCGGCGGTTTTCAGGTCGACCTGCGCGTCGTCCCGCAAATCGCCTATGGGGCGGCACTGCACTATTTCACCGGCTCCAAAGAACATAACGTGGCCGTGCGCCAGATCGGGGTGAAAAAAGACCTAAAAATCAACGAATACGGCATTTTCAAGGGCAAAGACGGCTCCGAGGAGCGCATCGCCGGGCGGAAAGAGGAAGACGTCTTTGAGGCGGTGGGCCTCGACTACATCTCGCCCGAGCTGCGGGAAAATCACGGCGAAATCGAAGCCGCAAAGAATGGCGAGTTGCCGAAGCTCATCACCTTGGAGGATATCCGCGGCGACCTGCACGCCCATACCAAAGAAACCGATGGCCGCTCCACTCTTGAGGAAATGGTGGAAGCGGCCCGGAACCTCGGCTACAGCTTTCTGGCGATCACGGAACACAGCCAGGCGGTCACCGTCGCCAAGGGCCTCGATCCCAAGCGGCTGCGCAGGCAGATCGAGCAGATCGACAAAATCAATGACAGGGAACATGGTTTTCGCATTTTCAAGGGGATCGAAGTCGATATTCTCGAAGACGGCTCCCTCGATCTGCCTGACGATGTGCTCAAGGAACTTGACCTGACCGTCTGTTCGGTGCATTCAAAATTCGATCTTTCGGCAGAGAAGCAGACCGAACGCGTGATCCGCGCCATGGATAATCCGTATTTTAACATTCTCGGACACCCCTCCGGGCGATTGATCAACGAGCGCAGGCCTTTTGAAATCGATCTCGAGAAGGTCATGGAAGCCGCCAGAGAACGCGGATGCGCCCTTGAACTCAACGCCCATCCGGATCGTCTCGATCTCACCGATACTCACTGCCGTATGGCGAAGGAAATCGGTGTAAAGATCGTCATCTCCACAGATTCCCACTACACGGAGGAGCTCAAAAATATGCGCTTCGGCATCGACCAGGCAAGGCGCGGCTGGCTCGAGGCGGATGATGTGCTCAATACGCGCAGGACGGCGGATCTGTTGAAACTGTTGAAGCGAAATTGAGTCAAAAGCGTTTAACGCAGAGGCCGCAGAGAACACAGAGAGCCGCAGAGAAAATCTGAAAACAAAATCTTAAAATCGTGAATTCAAAGGTTTTAGAAAAAATCAGCTTTTCTCTGCGCTCTTTGCATCTTTGCTTCTCTGCGTTTAAACCGCCTTTTCGCATTTGGTGGTATTCTGCAAAGGACAGCCATGGACTTCAAGAAAAACCCGAAGACCGACTTCAAAGATATCGGCGACCTCTCCAAAAAAGAGGCAAAGGAGGAAATCCCTGCCCTGCGCGAGGGGATCGATTATCAAGATTACCGCTATTATATAAAAAATGATCCGGAGATTTCGGATGCCAGATACGACAAGCTCTTCATGCGGCTGCAGGAGCTCGAAGAGGCCTTCCCCGATCTGCAGACCGACGATTCTCCGACTCGCCGGGTCGGGGCGGCGCCGGCGGCGGAACTTGAGCGTAGAGAGCACACGGCGCCGATGCTCAGCCTCAACGCCGCCATCGAGGAGGAGAAGATCGAGAATTGGTTTGATTTCATCAGCCGCAACAGTGAAAAGAAAAAACTCAAATTCGTTGTCGAGCCGAAATTCGATGGCGCTTCGGTGGAGATCGTCTACCAGGAGGGAAAATTCAAGTACGGCACGACGCGCGGTGACGGCAGAGTCGGTGAGGACATCTCTGGAAATCTGCGCACTGTGCGCACGCTTCCCCTCCAGTTACAGAAGAACGCGCCACTGTTTCTTGCCGTACGCGGCGAGGTTTTTCTGCCTCGTGAGGCTTTTCAGGAGGCCAACCGAGATCGCATCGAGAGCGGTCAGGACCCGTTCGCCAATCCCCGCAATGCCTGCGCCGGCACCATCAGGCGCCTCGATCCGCGGATCGTCGCAAAATTGCCGCTGGATATTTTTTCTATGAAATTCTCCAGATGGACGGAGACGAGTTCTCATGCCATTGGGACGAACTTGAAGCGTTCGCAAAATGGGGGTTGAAGACCGACCCGCACAACAAGCGCTTCGAAGGTTTCGGCAAGATTGCCGATTACCGGAAAAAACTTACTGCTCAGCGCGAGGATCTCGCCTTACGAGATCGACGGCATCGTCATCAAGGTGGACGACCTGAAGCTGCGCGAAAAATTAGGCGCGCGCCACCGCTCGCCGCGCTGGGCCATTGCGTGGAAGTTCGAACCGAAAAAAGAAATCACCACGCTCGAGAAGATTGTCGTACAGGTCGGCACCTCCGGTATTCTGACGCCGGTCGCCCTGCTTCAGCCGGTCGATATCGGCGGCGTGACGGTTTCGCGCGCCAGCCTGCAC
>JAGXHK010000143.1 GCA_024636255.1 Desulfuromonadales bacterium
GCCTCGGCATGAACAAGGCGAGCCTGTTCAGACTGCTTGCCACCTTCGAGCGGCGCGGCTACGTGGTCCGGGAGAGCGAGTCGCGTCTCTATCGACCCGGACCGGTCGCTTTCGACGTCGGTCAGAAACTGCTCTCGCACATGAGTCTGCTACGCAAGGCCCGGCCGGTAATGGCTCAGTTGGCGCGCGCTTGTGACGAGGCGGTCTATCTGGTGGTCGGCCACCGCGGCGCGGCTTTATTTTTTGATGTCGCAGAGAGTGCTCAGCAGGTCAGGGTTGTTTCTCTGGTCGGGAGACGCTTTTCTCTGGAGTCGTGCGCGGCAGGGAGGGTCCTTCTGGTCTGGGGTTCGGCAGAAGGATGCGCGCAGCGGCTGCCGGCGGCTGAAGTGGAGGCTATTCGCACACAGGGTGCATGTGTCGGGCGGGACGGCATCGGCGAGGGCAGCGCCAGTGTCGCGGCGCCTGTTTTTGCCGGCAGCGGGGCGCTGGTTGGAGTCCTGGCGCTGGTCGGTCCCGGGTTTCGCATGCCGCCGGCGAGAATCTCGGATGATTTGCTGCCAATGCTTAGAGCTGCGGGAGAGGTTCTTTCATCGCGGCTCGGCTATTTTCGTCGGAAGGAGAGTGAGGCGCTGCGCAGTGAATCGATTTGATCGATCGCGCATGGCGAGGGGGATTCAGTTTGAATAAAAGCCTGAATGTCGGGGGTGGCCCGTATCGTGACGCAAGGGATCGCTCTGCCGGCGGTGCTCGGGGCGCCATACCCGCTTTGCAGACGAGATTGGTTTGGCGTGGGGGATTCAGTCGGGCATCTGAAACAGCGTTGTGAAAAAAAATCGTTCTGAAAAAATCGAATGCAGAAAAAAATTCGGACAATTTCAAACAGAGTTTTATTTACCTGTTGACATTGCAAAGATATTCGGGATAATTTGGCAATAAGCCGAGTTTGAACAGGGATGTATCTCACATATAGGGGCATTGAGACCATATTTGATTCTGATTGAGATCCTTCCCCACCTTTCTTTTTAGAGGGCCAATTGGCACATTTCAGGTTCGAATATTTAAACAGTGTTTTTTGATTTTCACGGAGGTGGCGCAGAGTAGACGCACAGAAAATTAGCGGTAAACTGAAAATCTGGTTCATCCCAGGGGAGAGAGGTTCACTGGGTAAAAAGGAACGCAGTTCATTTTACCTAAACTGAAGGAGGATTAAATGGAAATGGACAGAAGTGCACAGGCTTACTGGAAAGCGGTGCTGAAGCTGGTGGGGCAGATCCTGATCGTCTGGTTTCTCGTCTCGTACGGGGCGGGAATCCTTTTTGCGGATGCCCTCAACAATATTCACTTGGGTGGCTATCCGCTGGGCTTCTGGTTTGCCCAGCAGGGGTCTATTTATGTTTTCGTCGCCCTGATCTTCATCTATGCCAAGCTGATGGGGAAGATCGACGAAAAATTTGATGTTCACGAGCAATAAGGAGGAGCGATAAATGAGTCTTACTGCGATTACTTACCTGGTTGTCGGTCTCACCTTTGCTCTGTACATCGGCATCGCCATCTGGGCGCGTGCGGGGAGCACAAGTGAATTCTACGTGGCCGGCGGCGGCGTCCATCCGGTCCTGAACGGAATGGCGACCGGCGCCGACTGGATGTCGGCGGCGTCCTTTATCTCGATGGCCGGCCTGATCGCCGGAATGGGTTACGGCGGCGGCCTGTTTCTCATGGGCTGGACGGGTGGCTACGTTCTGCTGGCCATGCTGCTGGCCCCCTACCTGCGAAAGTTCGGAAAATTTACCGTCCCACAGTTCGTCGGTGACCGGTTCTATTCCAAAGGGGCCAGTTCCGTGGCGGTTATCTGCCTGCTGGCCGCTTCGCTGACCTACATCATCGGCCAGATGACCGGCGTCGGGGTTGCGTTCTCCCGCTTCCTCGGGGTTTCGAACACGGCCGGCATTCTTATCGGCATGACGATCGTTTTCGCGTACGCCGTTTTCGGCGGCATGAAGGGGATCACCTATACCCAGGTCGCACAGTATTGCGTTCTGATTCTGGCCTACACCGTTCCGGCGATTTTTATCTCGCTGCAGTTGACCGGCAACCCCCTCCCCCAGTTGGGCCTTGGTTCCGACATGGTGGGCACCAGCGTGCCTTTGCTTGAAAAACTGAACCAGGTGGTCACCGAACTCGGCTTTGGTGAGTACACGACTTCGGTTCCAGGCAGCAAGCTGAACATGTTCGTCTACACGGTCTCGCTGATGATCGGCACCGCGGGTCTGCCCCACGTTATTATCCGCTTCTTTACCGTTCCTAAAGTCAAGGACGCGCGCTCGTCGGCCGGCTGGGCGCTGGTTTTCATCGCGATCCTCTATACCACTGCTCCGGCGGTCGCCGCTATGGCACGGCTGAACATTCATGCAACCGTCAACGAAGCCGTCCTGGGCGGCGGGGATCTGTTCGACAACGAGAATATTCTGCAATACGAAAATCGCCCCGCCTGGATGGAGCGCTGGGAGGTCACCGGCCTGCTGCAGTTTGAGGACAAGAACAACGACGGGCGCATGCAGTACTACAATGATGCGACCACTGATCCTGAAGTTCTTGCCAAGGCGGAAGCCGCCGGCTGGGAAGGGAGCGAGCTCGACGTCAACCGTGACATCATCGTGCTCGCCAATCCGGAAATCGCCATGCTGCCCAACTGGGTAATCGCCCTGGTGGCCGCCGGCGGTCTGGCCGCTGCGCTATCCACGGCCGCCGGTTTGCTGCTGGCCATCTCCTCGGCCATCTCCCATGACCTGTTGAAAGATATGTGGATGCCCGATCTGAGCGAGAAAGGCGAGCTGCTGGCCGGCAAGATCGCCATGGCCTGCTCCCTCATAGTGGCCGCTTACCTGGGACTTAACCCACCCGGCTTCGCGGCCGGCACTGTGGCCATCGCTTTCGGTCTGGCCGCCAGCTCGATCTTCCCGGTGCTGATGATGGGTATCTTCAACAAGCGCATGAACAAAGAGGGCGCCATCGCCGGCATGCTGGCGGGCCTGGGCGTGACCATGCTCTACGTCTTCGCCCATAAAGGCCTCTTTTTCATCCCGGGCACTGAGTTCCTCGGCCTTTTCGGCGGAGAGCCGAACTTCTTCTTCGGCATCTCGCCGAACGCCTTCGGTGCCATCGGCGCTATCATTAACTTCGCGGTCGCTTATGGGGTGAGCAAAGTGACGCCTGCACCGCCCGAGCACATTCAGGAGCTGGTGGAAAGCGTGCGCGTACCCCGTGGTTCCAAGGCCGTCTCAGGGGGGCATTGATCCACGCATCAATTGAAGACTGCAGTATCTGCTGAACCTGTGACCCCGCCAGATCTCTGGCGGGGTTTTTTTCCGGTTTTTTATTGCGCGTGTCGGCTTGGGTCGGGTACAAACAGAAATTAAATTCACTCTTTTGGCAGTCAATCAGGTTTTTGCGACGGCATCAGCATTCATCTTATAGAAAAGTTTCTAACTGGAGTTTGGAATGGTTTTAGACGTCAGCGTGGTCATGACATGGATTCTTTTTCTGGCACTTTTTCCTATGGCCTTTATCTGGCTGCGCCGGGCCTGGCGGATTCTCAAGCAGCGCAATTATTCCGAGGTTGCACTCAAGCGAGGGGAGTCTCCGCCCAACCCGCGAAAATGGGCGTTTCCCGTTGCAATGATCAACCTGGTCGCTGGTCTCATCGCTGTCTGGATTATCGTCGGCGTGCCTGTCTGGATTGCGACCGGGATTCGTATCGGGCCGTTTCAGCGCTATGAATCCTGGAGCGCTCTGGCCGGTTCGACGATCTGGATCAAAATTATCTCCGATTTCATCGTCAGTCGTCAGGCGCATCCCTTTGTCTTTCGAAAAAAGAACAAAAAGAACGAATCCGCACGATAATCCTTTGTCTTTCCTGGAGAATCCTTCTTTTGGCTGAGCTGATTTATTTTTCTCCCGCACCTGTCTGTGATAGCATCAACAGGCCTGTTGAAAAGGCTTCCCCGTGCGGAGACCTTTTTCGCAGGCTGCAATCTGCACAGTTAGTAAGGTTGGGAGCACATACATGGGAGTCATCAAGACATTAAAGGAGGCCGAGCCCTTCGATCAGCTTCCTGAAGAAATTTTCAGCGAAATGAGCCAGGCGGCTCTCACCAAGAGGTTTCCTCCCCATACGCATATATTCAATCAGCATGATCCGCCCACCGGTTATCTCTATCTGATCAAAGAGGGTCTGGTCGAAATCGTCGCCCTGACGCCGGGCGGGGTCGAGATGGTGGTGGATTACCGCAAGGACGGCGCATTCTTCGGCGGCACGCCGATTTTCACCAATGAGACCTACACGGCCGGCGCCCGCACGGTCAAATCGACCGAATGCTTTCTTATCCCGCAACAGGCACTCACCAAAGCCGCCAGGCTCTATCCGCACCTCTCCGATTATTTCACGCGCGCGATCTTATCCCGGGTGCGCAGTCTCTATTCAGAAATGGTCGACGATCATACCCAGAAAGCCCTCACCCAGATGGAGGCGTACCCGTTCAAAAAGCGCCTCTCCGAGATCATGTCTACACCGGTGGAGACATGCCGCCCCGAGACTCCCGTCAGGGAAATCGCCCACCGGATGACGCAGCGCGGCATTGATGCCGTTCTTGTCGCCGACAAGAGCGGCCCCGCCGCGGGAATTATCACCAAGCACGACCTGGTCAGTAAGGTTCTGGCCCGCGAGACCGATGACTGCATGCGGTTGACCGCCGCCGATGTGATGACGTTAAAGCCGCGCACCATGGCGCCGGATACCTACATGTACGAAGCGACCTCGTTCCTGATGGGGCACAAAATCAAGCACATGCCGATCATGGATCAGGGCGAGGCGGTGGGGATGGTGACCCTGCAGGACCTGATGCGTTTTCGCAGTCAGAAATCGATGCTGCTGGTCGGCAGCGTCAAAGAGGCCGGAACGATCGCCGAGCTGGTCGCAGCCAGGGCGCGGATGGTCAGGGTGGCTAAAGCCCTGCTGGGTGAGGCCCGCTCGCATTTCGAGACGATGGAGATCCTTTCCTACATCCACCACTGCATTCAGAAGCGCTGTTTTGAAATCGTGCTCGAAGAGATGCGGGAGCAGGGGATGCGGCCCCCGGATATCCGCTTCTGCATGATCATCATGGGCAGCGGGGGGCGCAAGGAGATGCTTCTTGGCCCGGACCAGGACAACGGCCTGGTCTATGAAAACTTTCCGGACGCGAAAATGGCCGAAGTGGACGCGTTTTTCGGCCCGTTCAGCGAGCGGCTGGTGGAGGTTCTGGAGCAGGTCGGGTATCCGCGCTGCAGCGGCAAGGTCATGGTCGATAATCCCTATTGGCGCGGCCGGCTCAAGGACTGGCAGGCGCGCCTTTCGAACTGGATCCATGTCCCTGAGCCGAAAAGGGTCATGTATTCAACCATCTTTCTGGATTTCATGCCCTTGGTGGGCGATCCCACTCTGTGTCGTGACCTGCGCGATATTCTGCACGGCGAGATCCGCAGAAATCCCGTTTTCCTCTATCATCTGCTGGAAAACGACCTGAACCTCAAGACTCCGCTGGGCATGCTGGGGCGTTTCGTGGTGGAAAAAAGCGGGCCGCACAAAGGGAAGCTTTCGCTGAAGCAGTCCGGCAGCGTTTTCATCGTGGATTGCGTGCGCATGTTTCTTCTTGAGAAGGGGGTCGATGCAACCACGACTGTCGAACGTCTCGACGAGCTGGTCAAGCTGGGGGTCTTTAACCAGGAAACCGCCGAGCACCTCAAGGCCGCTTTTGAGGCCTTCACTTTTCTGCGCCTGCGCAATGAAATCGCCATGATCGACCAGGGCAAAGAACCCTCCCCGTATATCGATCCCTACTCACTATCGAAAAACGAGCAGGACCTTCTGCGCGAAGCGCTGCGTGCAGGCAGCAAGCTGCAGGATTCCACCAAAAGGCATTTCAGCCGCGGCATCCGCAGCTGATTGCCGGCTGCACGCAGCCGCTGACCGGAAATGCTGGCACCGGGAAATGGAGTGTATTAGCGGATTTTCTCATGCAGATCTCGCCGGGCAGCCAGAAACAACTGCGGCCAGTTCCATGACTGCGGCCTGATTTCTTTCTGAGACGCCGGCTCAGTGCAGGAGCGCCAGCTTGCGCACCGGATCGATATCGAGCTGGCGCTCGCGCACCCAGTTTTTCAGGTCGTCGAGGCGAAAAGGTTTGTACAGAATCCGGCAGCCGAGGTTCTCGGCTGCTCTGATATCCTCATGGCACCAGCTCGCCGACATGACCGCCTTGTTCAGGATGGCGCCCTTGCAGCCTTTCTCCACCTGGCGGCGGATAAATTCAAGGCCCGTCATGCGCGGCATGCGGTTGTCGGTGATCAGGATGTCGCCGCAGGCATAGTCCTGAGGACATTGGCCTTTTTCGTCATGGTAGATGGGGCAGGCACCACCGGGGTTGGGGAAGGAGAGGACCTCATGACCTTCCTGGTCGAAGATGACGGTCAGGAGGCGGCGAAGCCCGGGGTCATCTTCGAAAATGACGATGCGCAGTTTCATGACTGCCTCCACAGAGCTTCTTTCTCATTAATAAGGGCATTCAACCTAACATAAAAATTCCCGAATGTTGACAGTTTATCGGTCCAGGAGCACAGAAAAAAAGTGTGGACAAACTCCTGCACTTCGCTTGCCGTTTTCCGAAGCGGGGAAAAGGTGCTGATTTTGCAGGCTTACCTTTCAAGGAGGTCTGCGTCATGGGAAAGTGCCGAAAATTGTCACAACAGAAAGGTTTCACTTTGCTGGAACTGCTCATCGTGGTCGCCATCATCGGGATTCTCGCCGCCATCGCCATCCCGGCCATGAGTTCCTACGCGAAAAAAGCACATTATGCCGCCGCTCTGGCCGAGTGCCGCGAGGTTTATACTGCATTTACCGGTTATCATATCGACAACGGTATGTACCCGTATGATTCAAGTAATCCGAAGTTCGATCTGGCGACCTTTTTCCCCCTCGATTACAGCGGCGCGATCACCCAGCGTCTGGTCGGGCAGAAAGCCGATGATTTCAAATCTCCGGATGACGGCGGATTGAATCAGGAATTCTGGCTGCAGATGACGCTGGCCGAAGATCCTTCCGTGCAATTCCTGATCGCTCACAGCGATGATGCCGCCCTGGAGCCCGGAGTCTGGCTCAGGGGCGTCTATGTTTACCGCAATGGCGTACGGGTGCAGTAGAAACTCCTTATTCATCGTTCATTTCAGTGCGGCCGGAATGCCGCTTTCGCAGGGAATCCTGACCTGGCACAGGCCGCACGGGGTGGCATCGGCGGTGCCGAACTGCTCGGTGACATAGGGCGTGGTGACGTCCCGGATATAAACCCGGCAACGCTCCTTGTCGTGGCCGTCTTCTTTGCTGATGGAGTCGACGGGGCAGCGCTCGGCGCAGGCGCCGCAGGTGCCTCTGGCGTGCCACAGGCACCAGGCCTGGTAGTCATCCCCATAGGGGCGGGTGGTCGCAGGCAGGTCCAGACGCGCAACGACCGAGCCGATGCGCACCGCTTTGCCGCGTTCGGTGATAAGCCCGTCGGAGAGCCCGAAGGTGCCCAGCCCGGCGACGAAGGCGGTGTGCCGCTCCGACCAGTTCGAGGCGAGGCCGAAGCGTTCCGACTGCCGATAGGCAAACTCCGGATCGCGCTCCGGAGCCACGGCCGGGTATCCGGCTCGGGCCAACTCCGCGGCCAGGTGCAGGCGCAGGGCGCAGTTGAACTTTTCGCCGTAACCCCGCGAGCGCGACCAGCGCTCCGCCGGGAGGCGGTCCTCCCGGCGCTGCTCGACCCGGGTCGCTTCGGTCTGCGGCAGGACGTAGCAGATCACGCTGAGCTCATTCGCCGAAGCCCGCCGGTCCGGGAAGGTGGCGTTGAAGATCTCTTCCGGGGTCCAGTAGAAAGGACCGAGGTCTGCCTTGAAGCGGGCGAAAAAGGGATCATCGCCCCGGGCGAAACCGACCAGCGGTGCGTCCCAGGCCTTCTCCCGGTGGCCCATGTGCAGATCGTTTTCGGGAGATTTGTCCCAGAAATCGTGGATGATCCCTTCGACCCAGGGCGATTTTTCTTCGTTGGTTGGTCCCATAAACTGGATTACTCCTCCACATTCAGTTCGGTGGTGATTTCGATGGCGCTGTGCAGAGTCCGATACAGCGGACAGCTCATATAGTGAATCCCGTATACCCGCTCGACTGTTCCGCGCTCCGCATCCCCGGCGCTGAGGCAATAAGGACTATTCTATTAATTGTAACAGTGTTTGGAAAAAAACAAAACCGGCCGATGGCGAAATCTTTCCGCACACAGCGCATAGATAAGCCATGATGGATGAAGTATCGGCGGAATTTCATCATGAATCCGGTAGCGGCGCTGGGACCTCTTCGGCCAACAGGGGCGCCGGTGCGACATGGTCGGGCAGGCGCAGCATCGTTGTGCCCTGCGCAGGGGTGAGCTCTTCGTAAAGCCGCCCGGTTTCGCCGAGATAGGATTTAGACAGGTGCATCGGCAAGATGAAGCGCGGCCGAACTTCGGCAAGCAAGGCGTTCAGATCGCGGGTGCATAGATGGTATGAGGCGCGGGCCTTTTCCCGATCAGCGGCCAGAAATGTGCACTCGCATGCCAGCCAGGTGACGCCCTGCAAAAATCGGCTCAGGGTATGGCGGTTTTCCCGGGTGAAGCCGACATCGGTTACATAGCCGATACTCGGGGGCTGCTGTGGCAGGCGGATGCGTTCGTAGAGAGCGGCGGCATCGAAGGTGACCTCGCGGGGGCCCTTCCCCTCTCCCGGGTTTCGCGGTACCTTGATCGGTGTCCCTGGCAGGCGCGCGGTGAAAAAGAGCTCCTTCAGCCGCCGCAGCCAGGGGCCGCGCACCAGGGCGGCGGCCTGGATGCGTTCATCATCGACCGCGAAGCGCTCGCGCTCCGTGATGCGAAAAGCCAGAGTCGGAATTTTGTGATCGCAAAGGGCCGCCTCCACGCGGATAAACGCGTTGCGGTAGATAAGGGCGTTGCCCCGTTTGCGCTCGCCTTCCGAGTAGAGCGGAAAGCCCTCGGCGCCGGGAAGCAGAAAAGAGATGATCCTGTCCGCATGGATTTCATGCACCCGGTAGGAACACCAGTACGCCTCGGTCAGGTTCCAGTCGTAGCCGGCGAGTTTGCTCGCGGCGCGCCGGGCCAGCCCGGGCGGACCGAACAGCTCGATGGTGCGCGGCGCCACATGAACATTGCGGGTCAGGGTGTCGAGCCCCATGAAGTGATCCATGTGGGCATGGCTGATAAAGACGGCATCCAGCGAGCGCAGCACCCGCTTTGCCAGGTGGTGGATCTGTCCGCAATCGACCAGGATGCCGCGCCCGAGGGGGCGGATTTTGAGATAGAGGACCGGATCGTCCAGAAGTCCGGCGTAGAAGGTCGGCTCGATGAAGCGAAAAGGCATGGCGCGTGTTTTATTTTTCATCATAGCTAAACGATAAAAGGCGGAAGGGCCTCTGGCAAGTGCAGAGCTGGGGGTGGCGACTCTGAAAGTGTCGTTTTATCAGGGAGTTCAGGCAGGCCTCCAGCCGCCGGGGAGGGGTTTACGCTTGCAATCCGGCCAAAGCTGTACTATTAATATGGTCTAAGGGTGATTCTCTATGAGCTATTCCACCGGTACCGAAAAAAACAACGCCGGCCCGCCGCCGATCCCCCCAGGCTCTTTCGACGAAGAGGAGCACAAACTCTACGGCGAGGATTCGGGGTACGCTGGAGGGGCGGATGAGGGCGGAAGGCCCACCTCTTTTCTGCCCATCGATATCGATTGCCTGAAGCTCGATGAAGGGGCGCCCTGCGATCTCTACACCCTCAACGATACGGGCAATTATACCCTGTTCGCCGGCAAGGGGCTGCCGGTCGACGCCGACCGGGTTCTGACTCTGACTGACAACGGCGTCGAGAAGGTTTTCGTCCCGCAGAGCGAAGCCAATCTCTATTTCATCTATCTGAAACGATTCCTCGAGGAGACGGTCCACAGTCCGCGCTACTCGACTGCGCGCAAGTCACGCGTGGTGCATGCCGCCTGCAGGGATATCATGGCCCGGGTCTTCCAGGACCCGCGTGCGCCGTTTCTGCAGCACGCCGTCGACATCATTCAAACCACCGTCGATCTGCTGGTTCATGACGGCAGTGCGACCCGGCACCTGGTCCATCTGACCGAGCACGACCCGCTGACCTACATCCATTCCACCAACGTCGGGATCTTCAGCATCGCTCTGGCGCGGGTCTTTCTGGGCGCGGATGCCGAGCGGGAGATGAAAAGCCTGGGGCCCGGCTTCTTTCTTCACGACCTTGGCAAGACCCGCATTCCCCTGAACGTCCTTTACAAAAAGGGCACCCTCGATCCATCGGAGTGGGACATTGTGCGCCGCCATCCCGGTGACGGACATGATTTGCTCGAAGCGGAAGGTTTTCTCACCGACGAATCGTCGATCATCGTTCTGCAGCACCACGAGCGCGACGACGGTCAGGGGTATCCGAACTGCCTGCCTGCATCCGAGATCCACCCCTACGCGCGCATCTGCCGCATGGCCGATGTCTTCGAGGCATTGACCTCGGAGCGGCCCTACCGCAAGAAGCTCAAGACTTTTGACGCTCTGAAGCTGATGAAAGAAAAGATCCTTACCGATATCGACAAGGATCTTTTTCATCACTTCGTCAGATTGTTCTGCTGATCTTCCCGAAATAAAATATGGCGCCCTTGGCATCGCGAACCGTGCGCGTGCTCTGGCGCGCTCAGATCAAAAAAAGAAACGCCGTGGCCCGATGACGGGCCACGGCGTTTCTTTTTTCCCGCGATGCGGACAAGTCCTATTCACGCCAGGTGATTGTGTATTTGAAGCGCTCCGGGTCGAGCCAGTCGAGGGGCTTGCCGCCGACTTCGGCGTAAGGGTACATCAGGTAGTTGAGCGGGCCGGCCTGCTGGGGCGGAGTCAGCGTAAGATCGCGCCCCTCGCCCAGCTTGACCCGGTAGGGCTCGATACCTCCCCAGAAATAGCGGCGGTACTCCTGCGCCTTGGGATCATCGAGGGTGAGATCCTCCTTGAGCATCATCTTGCGTACATCCCCCGGATCGACGGGAACCCAGCCGGTGCCGGGCAGGTAGAATTCGGCCCAGCAGTGCTGCCAGGTCGTGATGTCGGTGACCGGCTCTTTTCCCTGGCGGATGCCGAAAATCTCTCGGGCCGGCACACCGGCGGCGCGGGCCAGGGAGACAAAGACCGAATGGATATCGGCGCACTTGCCGCCGGGTCGCTCGATCAGAGCGCAGACATCGCCGGCCCCGCAGCCGCGTGTCTCGGGATCGCGATGCATTTTGTCGCAGATCCAGTCGTAAATCGCTTTGGCCTTCTCCTTGACACCGGTTTTGCCGCGGGTGATCCGATCGGCCAGCGTCTTGACCTCACCGTCGATCGGCCCCAGGCTTGTGGCCTGCAGATCCTGAGCATAGTCGCTCGCGGACCAGGGGGCCTCGGTCTCGGGTAGCTCGCGCATCTCGACCTCTTCGCGATCGACGTGGAACGTGAACGTGAGAACCCGGCTGGGAGCCCCTTTTGCCCAGCGGGCATAGAGCATAGGGGTGCGATAAGTGCGGTCGGTATAGACGGCGGCTGCGGCGTAGTCGCCGCCGTAGCGGATCTCGGTTATCAGCTGGCGCTCGTCGGAGACGGGGTAGGGAATCCAGAGTTCGACCGCTTTGTCCTGCGGGTGGGCGGAAAGGTCGAAGTTGAAGGTGAGGGTTCCCGCTTGGGAGGCAGCCAGGACGGGGCCGGCCCAAAACACAAGCAAAAAAGCGATAAGAAATTTCTTCACGACATTCTCCTGAAGATGAGGTTGAAAATGCCGTGATCTTAGTTGATCGGGATGCCAGCGTCCAACATGTAATATCGATATGGCGGATGGGATGGATCGGAAAAACCTATTACCACCGGCGGTGCATCGTCGCACCGCCGGCTTTCATGTCGGCAACGGCCGGTCAGCGCCGTGGAGGCGGTGAGGGAAACGGGCGCAATTATCGCGGCCAGATCTCCCGGAAATACTCGCGCAGAGTGCCGATGTGTTCCTCGTCCGCGCGCGCGAGCAGATCAAAGCGTTTTTTGAGCTTTTCATCGGTAAAAACCAGTGCAGTCTTGGCGTGTACCCTCATGAATTCCTCTTCGAGGCTGATCGCGCATTTGAGCGCCTCGCGTGATGAAAAAGAGGTCTCCTCGAGATCGTCAAGCAGTGCCTGAGCCTTGATGAGGAGCGTTTCGACCTCGCTCTGAGAAAGATCGGCGGCGGAGAAAGACTCCTCCGGCAGACAGCGGGCAAAGCGTAGCTGGGTGGCATGGTCGGCTTCGTCTTTGGCCATCTGCAGCCACAGGGCGCGTGCCCGGTCGTTGTCCCGCTCACTATCGGCGAGCTGGCGATAAATCCGACACATGGTGTGCTCGACTTGTGCGCAGGTCTCCAGAAATTCTTCCATCCCTATATCCTCTGCGAAAAATTTGTATTCTCAAATTAAGCATATCTAGATTCGCAGAAGGACGCAAGAGTTTGTTTGTTTTGCGGGATTTCCCCCCTCTTTTTCAGTTGAGGTCGAAAAAAAGAAACCTGCACGGGTCGAGCGCACTGAACGTCAAGTCGGTCTCGTCGCTGATCGCCGCACCATCGCCGGGGCGCAGGCTTTTGCCATTGCAGATGAGGGTCCCGCTGATGGCCTGCAACCATCCATAGCGGACGCTGTCGAGGGAGAAGTTCAACGTGCGTGTACGCTCGAGCGTCCCGAAATAGAGGCGCACATCCTGATGGATGACGACGGATCCGTTGCGTCCGTCTGGCGAGCCGACCAGGATCAGTTCATTGTCCAGATCCTCCAGAGGGAACGCGGCCGTTTCATAGCCGGGTTCCAGATTTTTGCGCTCTGGAAAGATCCAGATCTGAAAGAAATGCACCTCGTTCTGATCGTCCGGATTGAATTCACTGTGCCGGATACCGTCGCCCGCCGTGATCCGCTGCACCTCTCCGGCCCTGATGACTCCCTGGCCACCGGCGTCGTCCTCGTGCGCGAGCGAACCGCTGATGACCACGGAGAGGATCTCCATGTCGCGGTGTGCGTGCATGGGAAACCCTTTTCCCGGCGCGACGCGGTCCTCATTGATCACCCGGAGATTGCGGAACCCCATGTGGGCAGGATTCTGGTAATGATCGAAAGAAAAGGTATGCAGACTCTCAAGCCAGCCATGGCTTGTGCGTCCGCGTTCTTGCGCGGGTCGAAGTATGAACATGGGCGACCTCCAGCTGGCGGTGGAGTGCTCAGCCGATTGCGGGACCGAGATAATTTCTCGCCCGCTCGCCGAGTTCCTGCGGCTTGACTTCCATCTCGATGCCCGGTTTTTCGGTATCGCCGCTGACGTATCCCATTCGGCTGATACACCGCCAGCCTTCCTGATAGTCGAGTTCGTGAGCCGGCTTTTCCTTCCATACCGAAGGCTGCCTGTCGTCTTCGAGAAACGATTTCGCGTCGCTGACGAATTCGGCGCCCGCCTCCTCGCCGACCCCGGCGTAGACTTTGTCGCCGGCGAATCTGATCGCCAGCTCACCGTCCTGGTTTTCATAAAGTTCGGCGTTGATGTTGAAGGATACTTGTTCGCTCATCGCGTGCCTCCTGTGAAGGTCTGGTTACTGCTCAAAGCATAACAAAGCAATGCGCTCCATCAATGGTTGATTTCGCGCCATCCCTGTATGGATAAACGTTGCCCCGGCAGCAGGATCTTTCGTCCGTCGATGCTGCCGTCGCTGTTCTGCAGCAGCATTTCGGAGTGCGCCGCACCTGGGGCCGAGCGATCATCCCAGCATAAGCCGGCCAAACCGTCCGAGCCGAGCGCCGCGAATCGTTGCCCGGCGGGCAGATCGCTGCCGCCCTTTTGCTTGAGAACGGTTTCGGTTCGGGCGATGCCTGCCTGCAGGCCGTTCTCCCAGTTCACCGCGTAAAGGCGCGAACGGGCGCCGAAGCTGCAGGGATTTGCGTTCGGCGTCAAGGAGGTGAAGAAGACCCCTCCCGCAAGCACCTGCGGCGAACTGACGACCCGTTCCGCTGCCGAGCCGGCCGGGTCTTCCAGCGCGAAGAACCATCCTGTCTGCTTGAGGGCGCGCTTTTTTTCAGGGGCAAGAAGTTCGAGTGCCTGCTCGCTCTCATGGGCGGTGACCTCGATCAGGTCGCCGGGTCCCGTCGGGAAAGGCAGAGCTGTGGCGAAAGAATTCTCATTGGCATCCGCCATTTCTCCCCGCGGCGTTTTGCGACGTTTCTCCACCAGAGAGTAGAAGGCGTTCGGTTGGCTATCCGCTCTATCCAGATCGACCAGAAGCCGGCCGGTTCCGAAGTAGATGCGCAGATATCCTTCCCGGTCGGGAACCAGGGTCGGCCGTGCGGTGATCGGTTGCCCGCCGGTTGCGAAGCGGGCGGTCGCCTTCCAGGCGCCGGAGACAAAATCGAAGAAGAATTTCCACAGAATCCCATGGCTGTCTCCGGCATAGATGACATCGATATTACCGTTGTCATCGGCGTCAAAGCCGACCGGATCGGACAGCGTGTGGTAGGAAGATCCGCTGCCCCCCGGCAGCTCGAGGCGCCCCCGAAGGCCGGTGCTGCCGCTTTGCCAGATAACGAGTTCAGTGCCGTCGCTGACGCGCAGGGCGCAGATGCCGGCTGGCGCCCCGTCTTCGCGGTAGCCCGAGGTGAAGACCGCCGACGATGCTCCCCCGCCGGCGGTTTCCAGGCGTACGAGAAGCGGCCGCGTCGAGGCTCTGGCGCCGGGATGCGGGATCTTCTCCCACAAGAGTTCGAAGCCGTGCGCAGAGGGGTCGGTCACATCGAGGGCGAAATAGCTCTGCGTGCCCAGCCGGCCGCTGCCGATCAGCATGGTCTTCCAGCCATCGCCGTCCGCGGTGCTGGCGTCGTCATCATGGATGTCCCAGCTGCGGTCCCAGACGTCGTTGGCAACCGGATGCAGGTCGACCCGATAGCGATGTTCGGCCGCGGCGACTGATTTCAGCTGCGGGTGGAGGTGCGCCGGAATATAGGCCCAGGCCTCTTCGCCGGCCGCATGCGGGATCGGCGCTGCGCTGTTGCCGGAGGCATGAAAGGCGTGCAGCATGCCGTCATTGGCGCCTGCGTAGATCAGGGTCGGCCGGTTTTGCCAGCGCTTGCGAAAGGCGGGATAGCCGTTATCCGTATAATGGAATTTCGGCGGTCCGATGACCACTGGGGTGGAGTGGATGATGGTGCCGAGGGGTTGAGCGCGGATCCGGGGCAGAAGCGCGCTTGCTTCAGCGGCCGGGAGGTCCCAGCGTGGCGCCAGCTGCGCCCGGACGCTTTCATCGAAGGCGCGCTTGCGCAAGTTGCCGTTTACAGCGACAGCCGTAAAGATTTGGCGACGATCCGGATCGGCTGCGGCCAGCCGGTCGGCTGCCGACCATAGGGGCGCGGCGAGAAAATCCTCTGGCAGAGGATCGGGCAGCGGCAGCGGAAATGCCTGCAGGTCGCCGGTCTGGTCGCGGGGGCGGAATCGCGTGCGCAACGCAAAGCGCTCGCGATTCGCTTCATCTGCAATGACGAGAGGGGTCCCGGCGACAACCTCGGTGCGGAAATCGCCAAGGACGTTTCCCAGCTGAGCGAGCAGATTTTCCTGGTCGTCCGCATTCAAATAAAGGCCGTGCCCTCGCGAAGCAGTTTTTTGCAGCAGGGGATGCTTTTGTCTGAAACCGATGACATGCGTGACGATGTTCTGTTTCTCGAACTGTTGTGTGGCCGCGTCGTCGAGGGCAGTGCAGCCGCCTGCTGGGCAGCCTGGATGCGCGTTGTGGTTTCCGGCGTTGCCGGCGGTGATGAGGATGATGACATTTCTCTGGCAGGCGAGCCGGTTCGGGCGGGTTTCGTCGGTGGATATGCGTTCGCCCCCTGCGTTACGTCCGGTGGCCAAGTATCGCCCTGCATCCATCAGGGTTTCGCCCGGGCTCCCGCTGTGTCCGCGGGGCCAGTTGTCCAGGGAAGCGATGATCTCCGCGGCGGGAGTCCCGCAGGGGAGCAGGAGACGGCCCCCCTGGGGAAAGACCGGCCGACCGCCGGTCGCCGTCTCCGTGTCCTCATGGTTGCTGCTGTTCATGCGCATCAGCCCGAAGCGGATGCCCTGGGCGGCGTAGGTCTGCAGGATCGCTCTCAGGGTCGCTTTGGCCTGTTCCCAGCGCGAGCCCATCGCGTTCGAATGATCGAGAATGAGCAGGACATTGGGGGCGACTCCGCTTTTTGCGAACGGGGGAAGCTGAGGCGTGCCGATCAGATCCGCCCGCGTCAGCTGCGGCAGGGCCAGGAGGATGCAGCAACAGACGACTGCCAGAAGGTTCTGCTTCATTCAGTATCCCTCCGCGCGGAAGATTTTCCCCGGGTGCACCTCGACTCTGGCTTCGGCTCCGCCCGGTCCGGCGCCGGCGGCGGTGATGCGATAGTGAAGGCGCCGATAGTCCGACCCCCAGAGCGGGGGGTAGCTCCCCTCGATGTAGCGGATCGCTGCGGCGAAATTCTGGCCGGCGACGGTTTTCGGATGCGCAGCGGCGGCGACCGAAAACGCCTGCGCGAATGTTGCGGGCGCGGCCACGCTGCCGTAGTGCTCGATCACGCCGCTGGGGTGCAAGTCGAGCCAGCTCACGGCATGTCGCCAGCCACTCTCGGCTTCGTAGAAGGCCATGTCATGGAACGTCTCATTGCGCGCGATGTCGATCTCGATCAGACCGGTGGTGGTGGCGGAAATACCCAGCAGAGTCAGGGTAGCCAGCATCAGGACCGCCAGGATCAGCGCTGCTCCGCGCTGGTTGTTGAGCCGGGGCACATGCATTGAAAAATGTTTCTGGTGGGGCATTACAGGGCCTCCGTTTTGATAAAGGTGAATCGGGCCCGTCTTGATTGGCCCCTCTCATCCCAGAGAGAGAGGACGCGAACCGTTTTCGCATCGCTGCGCGGCGTGCTCTCGGCGACATTCCAGTAGACGCGAAGATCGCCTTCATCCGGTGCCAGGGCAAAATCGGCTTGTCGGCCGTCCATCCCCGCTGCGCTGGAAGTTGTGTCATCCAATCCGCTGTCACCGTCGCCGTCGCGGTCCGCCAGACTGGGGTGGTCGAAAGGCAGCGCCAGCAGGCGCTCGGCTGTGCTCTTCGCCGCCGCCCGGCCCCGGGTGAGTTGCTCGGCGCCGGCCGCGGCGCGCAGGGCTGTGCCCTGCATGGCGGCGATCGCCAGGATGCCGACTGCGAAAACGGTCAGCGCGATCAGGACCTCGATCAGGGTAAATCCGGTTTGTTTTTGCATGATGGCGCTCTTACAGAGCATTACTGCGAAGAAGGACCGACTCGGTCAGCTGCCGGCGGATCTGCCGGCCTTTGTAGGTAAAGGCGCCAGCCAGGGAGACATCGATGCGGTGGATGGCTTTCGGATCGGTGACCCTGCCGGGATCCGCGGCGATTTCCTGCCAATTGCCACCAGAGTCCAGATTGAAATACCGGAATGAGAGTTCATCGATCTCCTCGGCCAGGGGCTGGTGATAATTATTTCCGGTCAGGCTGCCCGGGCTGTCGGCTGCGTTGCTGCCGCTGCCGCCGCAGCTCCCGCCGTTGATTCCGCCGCTGTGCATGCCAATGGCGTTTCGACCCCTGGAGAGATAGCGGCAAAAGGCAATATGTTCGGCTGGATCCTCGTCTGCTCCTCCGTTGAGTTCTCGATTCCGGTTCAGGTCACGGGTGAAATAGATGTAGTCGGCAGCGGCGATGACGATGCCCGCGCCGGCATAGTCGCTCGGGTCGAAGCCGGCGCTGCGGATATGGCTGGCAATCACCGCCATGGCCTTGCGCAGCTCGGCCTGCAAGGCCATGCGCTTTGTGTTCACCGCGTGCGTGTCCTGATGGCTTTGGTACAAAGCGATAATCGCCAGAACGGCAATGGATGTGATGAGCAGAGCGCAGAGCGTCTCGACCAGCGTAAAACCGCGGCGGGCTGGATAAGTACCCGGCGTGCTCATTGCTGAGTCCGCTTCAGGGCCACCCGGCCGCATCTGCTCATGGTGATCTTGTATTCCACCCCCCGGTGCCCGAGCAGGGTCATCGTGCCGGTTGTGCCGTTTGCGGGCAGTCCCTGGAAATTAAAGCCGAGGTGGTCCCGGTTCGTCCGGAGCAGCAGGGCATCGAAATCTCTGGCTTCGCTCAACGCGATAGGGTCTGCGGTGCGCGGTGCGGCAAACATCCGGTAGCTGCCTCTTTGGCCCGGCGCATCGGCGGTTCCATCCGTAAAGGCGAGAACGACATTGCCGTTGCGGCGCGCCGCTTCAGCGCGTGCCTGCTGGAAGGCGGCGATGATCGAGCGCAGTTCGGAGCTTTCCTGGAAGCGGATCAACCAGCTTTTAGCGCCCGGGTAAGAGATTGCGGTCGATACGGAGATAAGAAACAGAACGATGAGCGCCTCCAGCAGGGTAAACCCCCTGGAGCCGCGATAGGCGGGATTCATACTCTCCCCCTCCCTGGTAAATCACATTAAATAAGGCCGCTGGCCAATAAGCTCGCAGTATGCCGATGCACGGATTGGTGTGCAAGAAAAAAAGGGCGAAACTATGAGAAAATCAAACACTTCACGACTTTTAATCCGTGGCGTGGACCGCTGGCGGGTCTTCCCTCTTGCAGAGGCTCGCATCCGGGTGGTAGACTTCGGACCAATTCGCTCCCGACGCTTGGAGAAGGTGGAGATCATGGCAGAAAGTAAAGAAAAAATTCCCGGTATGGGCCTCGGCCTGTTCGCCATTTTCGTTTTTTTCATCGGTGGCCTCGGCACTTTTGCCGGTCTGGCCCTGTGGGCTTTTTTTCGCGATCAAATGCTCTTCGGGCTCGGTACGGGAGAAGCTCTTGGCTATCTGCTGATCAGCCTCGGCATCAGCGGCACCCTGCTCGGCGTCGTTCTCATGCGCGTTTTCCGCAATCGCGGTCTGACCTGAATATTTCGGATATATTTTCCCTTTTCTGTATATCTCTCCCATACACCCCCCGAGTTCCCTGAAAAACTCCCTGCGTTCAGTTGTTTGTCCCCCCGAGACTGAGGCGGGCTTTGCGTATACGTTTTCGATGCGTATAAAAAGCCCATACACCCTCCTGTAAAAGTCCCGCCACGCAAGAGAAAATATCCATTAACTTCAATACTTTATAGGTTTTTCAAAAACCTGGCACGCCCGATGCTTCCCTGGAAAGACATGAACCCAATCCGATTCAGGGAGGTAGATCATGAAAACGATGACAGCCATGGTGATGGGAGTTCTTTTTTCGGCCCTGCCGGCGTTTGCGGCGCAGAGTGCACGTCAGGATAAAAGCGGCCTGGTGGTCTGGATATTTCTCGGATTTTGCGCACTGATCGTGCTTGCGCAGCTGGTCCCGGCCGTTCTGATGATGCTTGGATTGGTCCGGGGGGCTGCCGGGGAGCGTGCGTTGAGTCCCCAGAAAGTAGAGAGCAAGAGCTGAGTCGGCCCCTGCGGATCTTCGCGAACTGTCGCGAAGTCCTGAACACCGACATGCCGGATTCCTGCGCTCTTACCGGGCGCAGGGAAAAA
>JAGXHK010000144.1 GCA_024636255.1 Desulfuromonadales bacterium
AGCAGATACTGCGGGCCAAGGCGCGCTGCGCTGAGGTGGTGGTGATCGACCCGCATCGCAACTATACCGCCCGCGCGGCCCAGGCTGAATGGGTTCCGATCCGCCCCGGCACCGACGGCGCCCTGGCGCTCGGGATGCTGCAGGTGATTATCGACGAGGAGCTCTACGACGAGAAATTCGTGCGCGACTGGACGCTCGGCTTCGACGAACTCTCCCGGCTCTGCCAGCATTACCGCCCGGAGATCGTCGAGGGAATCACCGGGGTGCCAGCCGCGACGGTCGAGAGCCTGGCGCGACGCATCGCCGCGGCACGCGGCGCCTGCCCGGTGATGTACACCGGGCTTGAATACTCGGACAGCGGGGTGCAGGCCATCCGCGCGGTCTTCACCCTGTGGGGACTGGCCGGCCAGCTCGACGTGCCCGGGGGGCTGACGATCCGCATGCGCGAAAACCAGTTTCCGCAGAACCGCTCGAAACTGCTGCCCAACCCGGCGCCCAAAAAAGCATTGGGGCGCGACCGTTTCCCCCTCTACACGAAATACCGCGAAGAATCCCACGCCATCTCTTTGCCCCGCTCGGTGCTCGCAGGAGATCCGTACAGGGTGCGCAGCCTGATCGTGGTCGGGGGCTCGATTCTCACATCCTGGCCCGACCCGGATTTATGGCGTCGCACCTTGAATGGACTCGATTTTCTGGTGACGATCGATCGCTATCATACCGCCGACTCGGCCTATGCCGATATCGTACTGCCGGCCACTACAGGCTATGAAATCACCTCGTTCATGCGTTACGGGCCCTTGTTCAAAATTCGTGAACGGATCGTAGAACCGGTGGGCGAAGCGCGAAACGATTATCTGATACTTGCAGAACTTGCCGAGCGTCTCGGCTACGGGCATCTCTTTGCGCAGAGCGAAGAGGAGGTGCTGCGTCACGCCCTCGCGACATCCGGTCACAGCGTAGAGGAGGTCCGGGCCGCCGGCGGATCGATCCAACAGCCGGTCGCGATGATGCAGTACAAGAAATGGGAGAAGGGGCTTCTGCGCGAGGACGGCGAACCGGGCTTTCGCACCCCTTCGGGCAAGTTCGAAATCGCCTCCACGATTCTCGAGGAATACGGCTACGATCCACTGCCGATCTATACTGAACCGGGCGAAGGACCGCTCGGAGCCCCCGAGCTGGCGCGCGAATATCCGCTGGTTTTCAATTCGGGCGCCCGCACCGTCTTCGACTTCCGCAGCCAGCATCACGGGGTGACGGGGCTGCGCGAGGGGAACCCCGAGCCGAGCGTTGCCATGCACCCGGCCGACGCCGCCGCGCGCGGTATTACCGAGGGCGACTGGGCATGGGTCGCGACGCCGCGCGGGCGGGCGAAGTTCCGCGCCCGCCTGACCGAGAACCTGGTGCGCGGCGCCATCGACGCCGCCATGGGCGGAGGCGGTCCAAACGGCCCACCGGCCTGGCAGGAGTGCAACGTCAACGTTCTCACCGACCCCGAGCGCTACGACCCGATCAGCGGCTTTCCGATTTACAAGACCCTGCTGTGTGAGGTAAGTCGGGCCGAGGCCGGTGAGGTTCCCGCACACAGGCGCAGCGAAGCCTGTGCCCTGTCCTCCGGCGAGCCGGAGATGGCCGCCGCGCCGCACGCTTTGCGCAAGGTCTACCTCGATCATAACGCCACTACCGGGGTCGACCCCGAGGTTCTCGAAGCGATGCTCCCGTTTCTGCGCGAAGACTGGGGAAATCCATCCAGCATTCACACTTTGGGCAACCGGGCGCGCTCCCCCCTCGAGGATGCCCGCCGCCAGGTGGCGCAGGTGCTCGGCTGCACGGCCCGGCGCGTTCTCTTCACAGGGAGCGGCTCAGAAGCGAATAACCTCGTACTGCGCAGCGCAGCGTACACCCGGCGCAGCAAAGGCCGCCATCTTGTCACCACGGCCATCGAGCATCCTGCGGTGCTCGCGCCTTGCCGGGCGCTGGAGAAAGAAGGTTACGAGGTGACCTTTTTACCTGTCGATGCTCAGGGGCTCGTCCACCCACAGAGCCTGGCCGATGCGCTGCGACCGGATACGATTCTGGTCAGTATCATGACCGCCAACAATGAGACGGGCGCGATCCAGCCGATTCGCCAACTGGCCGCCCTCGCTCGTGAGCGGGGTATCCTCTTTCACACCGACGCGGTACAGGCCCTCGGCAAGATTCCGCTCGACGTAGAAGAGCTTGGCGTCGATCTGCTGTCTCTTTCCGCACACAAGGTGCACGGCCCGAAGGGTGTGGGGGCGCTCTACATGCGTCAGGGAATCGAGATCGAGCCGCTGATCCGTGGCGGCGGCCAGGAACGGGGCCTGCGCGCCGGGACCGAGAACGTTCCCGGGATCGTCGGCTTCGGCAAGGCCTGCGAACTGGCACAACGTCGGCTTCTCGCGGGAGAGATGAAGCGCGTGGAGAGGCTTCGCAGTCGTCTGGAGGCCGGAATCCGGAAGATTCTGCCGGACGCGCGTCCGATCGGGCCGCCGCAAAGCCGTCTACCCAATACTCTGAACCTCTGCCTGCCGAAGATTCGCGGCGAATCGCTGGTCCTGTTTCTGGATCGCCGGGGCGTGTACTTTTCCTCCGGGTCGGCCTGCAAGTCGGGCAATCCAGCGCCCTCTCAAGCCCTGCTTGCCATGGGTCTGACGGCGGAGGAGGCGCACTGTGCCGTGCGCCTGTCGCTGGGGCATGCCACCAGTGAGACGGATATCGATTATACCCTGACGTGTCTGGAGGAAACCCTGCGGGATACGGCGAGCGCTGTTCGGTTTGTCGGGTGCAGGTAGGGGAAGGATGAGCGACGAAGAGAAGGTTTCAAAAGTTCCAGATATAGAAGAAAATGCCGCCCAGGGAAACAACCCCCATAAGAATCAGCGACACACGCACCTCGTCGTCTTTGCGGCGGTAGCGACGGGTGTTGATAAACAAACCGGCACCACTGAGCAGCACGCCGAGAATCATCAGGTAGAAGACGATCTGTGCCAGTTCGTCATCCCAGGTGGTGCGCAGATGCAGGTTGTACCAGCGGTCGAAGAAGGTCTCGACCTGCGGCTTGGCTTTGGCCGCCAGCGCCAGAGCGATAAAGAGCAGGAGCCAGCCGACGGTCCCCAGCCAGCCCAGTGATCTGGTCCACAGGTCGGGGCCGGTGCGCCTTTCGCCGTTCTGCCTTGCCCGGTACTCACTCATGATTCCTCCGTTTTCACTTCTGCGGCCGGTCCGGTTATCGGCCCGAGAGTTGCGGCAGTCTTTCGAGCCAGCCGATCTCGAGCACGCCCCACAGGCCGGCGAGGATCGCCTCAGCGGCATCATGACGCAGAGAGGTCGGCCTTTTGGCGCCCGACCAGGCGATGACCTCGCGGGCCAGGGCGTCGGCGCTCTCCTTGGCCAGCGCACCGCTGCGCTGCTCGCGCGCATGCAGCAGAATTCGACGCCACTGCTGCGCGTCGGTGCGCATGGCCCGCACCCCGCGCCGCTCGGCTTCGCGAACCCAGGTTTCAGCGAGCGGACCGCCCCCCTCGATCACAAGCCAGCTCAGTTCGGGCAGATCCCTGAGCACCGCGTGGGCGCCCCGTTTGAGCCGAGCCGGACTGCCGAAATTCTGCGAACGGTACCAGCGCAGACGACCATCCTCGCCAAACAGGGCCAATCCGGTGCGCAGCCCCATGTCGACAGCCAGCAGCTCGGCCATCTCTACCTCATTCGAGTTCGATGAAGGTGGCCCGGTTGCGCCCGGCCCGCTTCGATTCATAAAGCGCTTTGTCGGCCATCTCGATCATGTGCGCTTTTTCGCGAAAACCCAGGTGCGGCAGGAAGCTGGTGGCGCCCAGACTGATGGTGACCTGGATGGTTATACCCTCGGCCACAACGGCCATCTGCTCGATCCCGCGCCGCAGGCGCTGGGCGATCACGCCGACCCCCTGGCGATCGGTTTCCGGCAGGACGACTGCGAACTCCTCGCCGCCGTAGCGGGCAACCACATCGGAAGAGCGCACCAGCTGCGAGACCTTGGCGCCGATCTCGCGCAGCACCACGTCGCCGGCCGGATGCCCGTAGGTGTCGTTGACCTTTTTAAAGTGGTCGATGTCGAAGAGAATTAGTGCAAAAGGGCGCTTGTAACGCGCCGCACGCCCCATCTCCTGCTCCATGACCTCCTGAAAGTAGCGGTGATTGTAGAGATCGGTGAGGCCGTCGCGAAAGGCCAGCTCGCGCAGCTTCTCGTTTGCCTCGGAGAGCTCGCCGGCAAGTTTTTCCGCCTTGTCCTTCGCCTCTTTGAGTTCCAGGACGAGCTGCTCGTACGAGAGGTTGAGCTTGCCGAGTTCCTCGTTGGCTTCCTCAAGAATCTGCGAGTAGGGCTTGAAGTCGCCAGGGTCGATTTCGAAGGAAGAAAGAATCTCGACGCTCTTCTCCGCCACCGCATCGACGAGCGCCTCGATCTCGGCATCGCCGACGCGGTGCTTCCAGCCGAGAATCTCTTTGGTCTTTCTGACCTTGGCGCTGCTGTTCGCGCCGTGATAGATGGAGGATAGAGCATCGCCGAGCGTGAGAATCTCAGCCTGCGGCCGGACCGCGGCAGGAGCATCTTCGGGATGCTGATGATAGCGCACCGGCTCGTAGATGCTTGCGGGAAGCCCCCAGCTGCGCAAAAGTTCGGCGCCGAGCTCCTGGTGGTCGAAGCCGAAGATGCGCCGCTCGGCCTCCGTGATGGAGATATCGCGCATGCGCTTATCCTTAAAGACCTGCATGTACGCGGATGTTTTCCAGTGATAGAGAACGATGATGCCCAGATCCATGAGGAGCGCAGTCACGAAGATATCTTCGTTGCGGCGACCGAGATGCTTGGCCACCAGGTCGGCGCCGACCGCGGCGGTGATGGAGCGCTTCCAGAAGTAATCGAAATCGAAGGCGTCTTCGGTGGTACCGCGCATCCCCTGCGCGACGACGAAAGACAGGGCGATATTCTTCAAGGTATCGACGCCGAGGATCGTAACCGCCTTCTCGATGGAATCGACCGGGTAGGAGAGCGAGTAAAAGGAGGAATTCGCGATCCGCAGGATCTTGGCGCTCAGGGCCGGATCGGCCGAGATGATGCGCGAGAGGTCGCGAAACGTGGACTCCTCGCGCCGCACCGTTTCCAGGATGCGCACGGCAATGGCAGGCGGAGACGGCAATTTGACGTCGTCGCGCAGAAACTCTTCAATGGCGCTGGTCATCCGTGCGTGCCCTCGGGTCTGATTCCGGTCAATCGTTTTCGGAAAGGCTCTGGACGAAGGCGTCGGCCTCCTGAATCGAGCGTTCCATATCGCGCACCAGCGCCTCGATGTCGCCGCGCATGGCACCCAACTCGGAATGCAGGCTGGCGATCGCCCGGGCATTGAGATTGTGCTTGAGGAAGAGCACCTGGTCCCGAAAGGAATCGAGTACAGGGTCCATGCGGCTCTCGGCTCGACGCATGGCGGTGATCAGCTGCTCATACTTCGATCGGGTCTGGCGCAGCCGTTGCTGACTGCTGCGGCGCAGCTCGGCGTTGCTGTACTGGTCGAGTTCGGCTTTCCATTCATCGAAGAGCGCTTCGGCGACGTCCTCGACCTCGTCGATGCGCTCGCGCACCTGGCGCGCCCTCTGTTCGCTGCTCTGCAGCTCCGCGTCGAGTTTTTTATACTTTTCTTCAAGCTCACCGCCATCGACCTGAACAACCGAGGTGAAGCGCTCGAGCGCGGAGCGGAACTGCTCCTTGGCCTCCTGCTGGGCATCGCGCGCATCCTCAACCCGGTCGACCAGGATATCGCGCTTATGATAGCCGATCTTTTCCATCGCCCCGTAGTAGGCTCTCTGACAGCCTCCGGCCAAAAAGGCCATAACCAGAATCGATAACAGAACCTGGAATCTCAAAAGCGTTCTCATCCGGCGCATCGCTCATTATCCTTTCCGTTTCGGCCGTGCAAATCGTCCATACTCGCTTATCCGCGCTCCGCCAGCGCATGAAGATCGCTCAGCACCGCCTGGATATCCGCCTCGAGAGTGGCCCAGGAGCACATGAAGCGGGCGTGTCCCGAACCGATAAAGGTATAGAAATGCCAGCCGGTCTGTTTCAACCCCGCGATCAGAGCGGGATCCATTTCAACAAACACGGCATTCGCCTGCCGGGGGTGCATGAGGCGCACTCCGGGCACCTGCGCCAGCCCTTCGGCCAGAATCTGAGCGCAGCGGTTGGCGTGCGCGGCGTGGCGCAGGAGCGCGCCGTTTTCGAGCAGACCGATCCAAGGAGCGGAGAGAAACCGCATCTTGGAGGCCAGCTGACCGGCCTGCTTGCAGCGATAGTCGAATTCGTCGGCCTGGGCACGATCAAAGAAAATGACCGCTTCGCCAACAGCCATGCCGTTCTTGGTTCCGCCGAAGGTCAGCACATCGACTCCCGCCTTCCAACTCAGCTCGGCAGGTGGGATATCCAGAGCGGCGACCGCGTTCGCGTAGCGCGCACCATCCATGTGCACGCGCAGATCGAATCGGCGTGCCAGCTCGCCGAGCGCCTGCAGCTCTCCAGGCGTATAAAGGGTCCCGAGTTCGGTCGCTTGGGTGATGCTCAGAACCCGCGGCTTGGGGAAATGAATATCGCTGCGGCGAGTCACCGCGCGCGCGACCGCCCCCGGCTCGACCTTGCCATCTGTCCCGGGGACCAGAAGGATTTTCGTGCCGTTGGAGAAGAACTCCGCCGACCGCACTCATCGGTCTCGATATGGGCCACCTCGTGACAGACCACGCTGTGGTACGACCGACACAAAGATGCCAGCGCCAGAGAATTGGCTGCCGTTCCGTTGAAGACGAAAAAAACCTGGCAGTCGGTTTCGAAAAACTCCCGCAGCAGATCGCACGCACGAGCCGTCCACGGATCCTCACCGTAAGAATTGGCGAAGCCGCGATTGACCGTCTCCATCGCGGCCCAGGCTTCCGGGCAGATTCCGGCGTAATTGTCGCTGGCGAACTGGTTTTTGATGATCCCGCGCGACTCGGGCTGTTTCACTGCACCCCTCCTCTCCATGACGACCTGAAGATTACATCCTTTATCATCTTAACATCTGGAAGCCCGGAGAGGAAATCACGATTTCGGCGATAGAGGAGACGATGTCGCGCGCGTAGAGCCGACGAATCAGGGATCGAGGGCATTCTCTCTCAGCAGAACCTGCGCCTGCCCGTTGCCGAGGATGGCGGCGACCTGCTCTGGCGGAACCGGCTTGCTGAAGAGAAACCCCTGCATCTCGTGGCAGCTCTGATCGCGCAGAAAAGTGAGCTGGCCTTCGTTTTCGACGCCTTCGGCGATGATTTTGAGGTTGAGGCTGTTGCCCATGGCAATAATGGCGGTGGTAATGGCGGCATCGGTTGCATTGACGGCCACATCGCGCACGAATGACTTATCGATCTTCAGGGTGTTGACCGAAAAGCGTTTGAGGTGAGCCAGGGAGGAGTAACCCGTGCCGAAATCATCGATGGAAATGTGTATGCCCAGATCGCGCAAGGCATTGAGCACATTGACGGCGAAATCGGGATTCTGCATGACGACCGTCTCGGTCACCTCGACTTCCAGGAAGCGTCCTTCGAGATCTGTGTCCTCGAGAATAGTGCTGACGGTCTCGATAAGATTCTTCTGCTGCAGCTGGTAGCCGGAGAGATTGACTGCGACCCGCACCTCGGGAAGCCCCTGTCGCTGCCAGGCCCGGTTCTGGGCGCAGGCGTCGCGCAAAACCCGCTCGCCCAGAGAGAAGATCAGGCCTGTCTCTTCGGCCAGGGGAATGAAATCGCCCGGCGGCAGCAGGCCGAACTCGGGATGCTGCCAGCGCACAAGAGCTTCCATGGCAGTGATCCTGCCGCTGAGAATATCGACCTTGGGCTGATAATGAAGGATGAATTCCCCGCGTTCAAGTCCTTTGCGGATGCCGTTTTCAAGAATCAGGCGCTTGTCGGCATCCTGGTCCATATTCGGAGTGTAGAACTGGATATTGTTGCGCCCCCGGGACTTGGCGCTGTACATGGCGATATCGGCCTTTTTGATCAGGGAGAGAGGTTCGATGTCATCCTGAGGGAAGATGCTGATTCCGATACTGGTGGTGATGAACAGTTCGTAGCCATCCAGATATACCGGTCGGGCAAGGGTCTTGAGGATCTTTTGGGCCACACGTTCAGCGTCGTCGCTCTTTTCAAGGCTGCCGAGCAGAACGGTGAACTCGTCGCCACCCAGGCGGGCGACGGTATCGGCCTCGCGCAAGCCGGCCGAGAGTCGCTCGCTCATCTCCTGAAGCAGCTTGTCGCCGAATGCATGGCCCAGGGTATCATTGATGATTTTGAAGCGGTCGAGGTCGAGAAACAGAACGGCAACCTGCTGCTTCATCCGCTTGGCGAACGCCATCGCCTGGGTGAGTCGATCGATAAAGAAAGGTCGGTTGGGCAGCCCGGTCAGCATGTCATGGTGCGCCATGTGATACAGCTGCGCCTGCGCCTGTTTGCGCTCGGTGATGTCGCGACAGATCGCCCAGAGCGCAACCGGCTCACCATCGCGAAAACTGCAGGAAAGCGATCCTTCAACCTCAATGACTTTGCCTTCGCGGGAGATAAAGCGCCCTTCCATCAGGCTGATGTTTTCTCCGCAGGTCGCTTTTTTGAACGCGCCCAGGCATCTGGCCTTGTGATCAGGGTGCACGATGTCAAGCATACGCAGGTCCGGCCACTCTTTCAGATCGTAGCTCAGGGCCTTCTTCCATGCATCGTTCACATAGAGAAACCGTCCTCGCGGTGTGATGCTGAAGATCAGATCGTTGGCCGAGCCGAGAAAGTCGACGAGGCGCTCCTCGCTCACCTTCAACGCCTTGTTTTCGCACCGGATCACGGCCATCAGAAAGCTTCCGACCACTGCCATGGCTGTATTGAGCAGGCTGACCCAGAACCACATCAGCGTCAGGTAGAGCGCGTCCTGATACAGGGCAGGCTCAACGAAAGGCATGCTCACGCGCGGGAGAATATCTGCGTATTCGGCTACCAGCAGCGCGCCATAGAGCAGTGCGCCAATCAGACCGCAGAGAAACACCTCCCGGCGACGCTCAAAGAGAATCGCCGCCTCAAGAGTCACCAGCAGGTACACCGGCCAGAACCAGCTGGAGACCCCACCGCTGACATGAATCAACAGGGTGACAAACAGCAGGTCGAGGCCGACCTGGAGATGATCGGCAAAAGGCAATCGAGCGATCTGTGCATAACGGTACTGGTAGGCAGCGGTATAGCAGAGAATGGCGCCGGCGGAGGAAATCAGAACCAGAACCAGGCTCTGGGAGAGAAAAAACCCATACCGGCTCAGGCTGAAAATACCGCCCGCACAGACCCCGTAAAAACCGAGAGCGAGAAGGATGAACCAGCGGACTTTGGCAATCAGAGCACTTCGCCCCTGCGGGTCGTTGAAATTCTCTCCGAAGGCCGCCTGCCCGTGTAAATCGAACAGAAAACGAAGGCCGAAAGAATCGTGTCCATACCGGGTATCGGTCGAATTTAGTTTCATCATTGGGATGGGATATTTCCGCCGTGCTGGAGTGCGTGTTTTTTCTCTCACGAAAATCTTGCAAGAAAGAGCCCACTGCAACAGAGATCTCCATGAGTCGCTCGCAAGTCAGCGAATTTCCGTACTTCGCGGCCTTCTTTCCTTTATCGCATCGAAACAGGACCCCGTCTATTGGCGGAAGACGTCCGCCTATTTTCGAAAAAAAAAAGCCTGTGCTCATAGGCACAGGCCGGGAGGAAACATCTCTCTTGTCGTCGCGGGTTACCAGTGGCGCACCGGCCCGATATCGAGGTGAACGAAAGACGAGTTTTCATAAAGTCCCACGCCTCCGCGATTGAGTCCTACGGCGGCGCGGTGCAGACTGGCCGTCCTGAGGCCGGGCACCCGGATGTCGATCGCCATGCCATCCATGTGCAGACTACGCTTGGCCACCCCGCCGGACTGACGGCTCAGAAGTTGATTGGTGGCCGGTGAACGATAACCGGAGATGATGTGCAGAGGCTTGGTGGCCGACAGGTCAAGTTCATGACGCAGTTCGTGGAGCAGATCGAGAAGAGCCGGGTCGATCGGCTTGATCTCATCCTGGCGGAAATCGCGCAGGATATGGTTGATATCCTGCAGTGTTTCGCGCACATAATGGCCCTTAGACCAGTACACGGCGTTTTTGAGCCGTTCGCCGGTATGCGTATTGTAGAACGTCAGAACCCGCTCCTCCGGCTTTCTGTCGGGAACAAGCGCCATTGCGGAGGATGGCAGGGCGAGTGCGGCCGCCGCGAACAGATTCATCCGGAGAAAGGAGCGGCGATCGAGCCGCGTCTCGGCTTTTTCTGAAGAAAATTTGCTGAAATGCATACTGCAGACATCTCCCTGGTGGATTCAATCAAAACAACCTGCCCGGAATCATCAGCAATCCCTGTACCAGCCGTGTTGCACGGCCAGCCAGGCAGAGCCTGAGCAGTCACCTAAGGTTTTGGAATTCTTAACTCAACGGGATTCTGAAAGAAAAATCCGGCGGATTCAGCGGCTCTCGCGCATCCGGATTCCGGGTCAATATTTCGTCAAAACAGGCCCAAGTTAGGCAATTTCAGGACGAAAATCAACCCCGAACCGACTCCGCGATGACAGAATGTGTTCCTCTCACCCCGTCGATACGCGGGTACGGGCGGCGCGAATCTCTTCCACACACCCATAAGGGATGCGCAGATTGCCGCGGCCGCTCCCGATACGGACCTCGCCCTTTTCGAAACCGTGCACATCGGAGCCGCCGGTGACAATCAGGCCGCGCCGGCGGGCGGCGGTGATGGCGAAATCGATCTCGTCATTGCTCGAACCGTTGTTGTAGGCCTCAACGCCATCTAGCCCAAGGAGAACCAAGGCGTCGAGCAGACGCTCCAGTTCAGGCCGTTGCCGGGTGATAAAGACCGGATGCGCAAGCACCGCAACGCCGCCGGCGCGGTGCACGAGATCGATGGCTTCCTTGAGGGCGAAAAAGCGCTTATCGACATTGCAGGGCACCAGGTAGTTGCAAAAAGCCGCATCATTGTTGGCAGCGTATCCCTGGGCGATCAATTCCATCGCGATATGCGGGCGCCCGATGGTGCCGCCAGCGCGTTTCTGAACGGCGGCCAGGTTTAGGGGCGCGCGCCCCTCGGCACGCAGCTTCTCGTTGACTCTCGCGAGGATCATTTCGTTGCGCCGCGCCCTGAAATCCTGAAACTCGCGCAGACTGGCGCACAACTCGGGGTGGCGATGATCGAACGCGTAACCGAGCAGATGGATGTCACGGTAAGTTTCAAACTGGCTGGACAACTCTACCCCTGTCAGGACTTCGACGCCTTCGGCTGCGCCGGCCTGTAGCGCCTCATCGATCCCGTCGACATTGTCGTGGTCGCAGAGGGACATGGCCACCAGGTTGGCCGCTTTGACCTGGCGTACCACCTCAGCGGGCGCAAAGATGCCGTCGGAATAGGTACTGTGCAGATGCAGATCGACCAGGTCGCCCTCTCGGCGCCTCATTTCTGTCTCCTTACCCTGAAACCGGCGCGCTCAAGCGCTTCGGGATCAAGACCGCCTGCGGATCGCTGCGGAAGCTTTTTTTCCCGCGGAGCCGGCTTTACCTCATGCCGGCCCGATGCGCCAGGCGCAGCGTCCCGGATCGAGAGGGAAATGCGTCGGCGCGGCAGATCGACCCCGAGCACCTTGACCCGGACGACCTGCCCGACACCAACCACCTCGCTCGGGTCGCGCACGAAACGATCGGCCAGATGACTGACGTGAATCAGCCCGTCCTGGTGCACGCCGATGTCGAC
>JAGXHK010000145.1 GCA_024636255.1 Desulfuromonadales bacterium
ATCAATTAATTCTGAGTCATTTTGGCCGCTGTCAAGGCGCGCCGACGCAGGCATAGCCAGAGCTAAGCCGAGGAGGCGCAACGCCGAGAGCGGGCAAAAGGGCCAGAATTAGAAGAGGGAACTAGCCGCACGGGGCACTAGCAAACTCGTTGCGTACCGGGAGAAGGACCGGACCTTTGTTGCGACGCTCTTGATAGAGAATCTCATAGATGGGGCAACCCTGCTTGAGCGTATCAGGACCCTCCCCGTAAATGATGACACTCGCGAAAGGTTGGTCAGGTGGGTTGAAGTTATGCTCGCGGAGATTGGCAACGCCGACTGAGCGAGTTCGCCGTTTTCCGTCCGGATTCGATCATGCAGCGGTGCGTTGGGATCTCCTCCGGAAAAATCTCCTGTCATGCCCAATTCCCCTAACCCGTGGAAGTATCAGGGGGATGGGATGCGACTGCGGGAGTCGCTAATCCAGCCGGACCTCGTAGTACCTGCCGTTATAGACAAAGCGCACCCGGTCTTTGAGAATGCGGTCGACCCGTGCGCCCTCGATCAACGTTCCTTCCATGACCGGCAGATCGTTGACGATCGCGAGGCGATCCTTGACACTGTACTGATAATGAATCTCGCTGACGTTCAGATCCGGGAGACCACCCTCGACAGTCGGCGAACGGGTCAAGAGGTTTCCAGTCACCTCCGGCTCCTCTACGCCCTTTTTGCCGAGGTCGGAATTCGCTTTCGATGAGGTGGAGCGTGCAGCGGCGCTGCCGCCGTCGGACATATAAAGAATCTGGACATCACTGTCGGCGGCGGCAGTGCGGCGGGCAGATGTGTCTTCTTTTTTCGCGGCAGGTCGCGCAGATGCAGCGGCAGGCTTCTGCGCCCGGGCAGGAGCGGCGGTGGTCGGCGCCGGGGAAGAGCCGCCTTGAGACGCCACGATCACTTTTCTTTTCAGGACCTCGGCGGTTTCCTTGAGCGTTTTGGCCGTTTCCTTCAGAGCGAGAGACGCTTCCCGATTGTTGCGCGCGACCTCTTCGGCTTCGCCAGCGGACGCAGCATCCTGATTTCTCAACCGTTTCGCCACCGCCGGCTGCGACGCCTGGACAGCTTCCTTGGTCGTTTCCCTGGGGTTACCGGCGATAGCGGCCACATTATCTTCGTCGTCCAGTGCGACACCGCCGGCCCCGGAGCGATCATCCCCGACATCGGCCCGCAGGCCGGCTTTGGCTTCATCGGCCATGCTGACCTGTTTCTGCTCTGCAGCAGGAGGCGCATCGCTCTGCACGGTCGCCACCTGCGGACTCTCCTCAGAGAGCCCGCCGGCGAGGAAATAGGCGAGCATCCCGCCGGTCAGCAGTAGAGCCGCCACCGCAATGGGGATGATCAGCTTCTCAGACTTGCGTGTCTTACGACTCGTCCGCAGAATATCGCGGGCAAGCTGGGCCGCTCCCTGGCGCTGATCCGACTTTTCCTCTTCCAGCTTTTTCAGCGCCTTCAAAATGAAACTCATCCGCGTCTCCTTCTATTCTCACCCGGGCGGTTTTCCTTGCCGGTTATTTTTTTCCTGCGCCTGTTAGGCCGCGAAATAAACGCCAGCGAGAACGGCAATCGCCACAGCCGCCAGAGCGCCGATCCAGAGAAATCTCCGGTGTCCGGGGGCTGCGGGTTTCTGCCCCATCTCCTTGATCGCACCGCGAACCATTTTGCCGTCGATCTCGCGGCAGCCCTCGGCATAGCCGACCAGCAGAGCCCGATCGCACACGAGATTGATCAGTCTCGGGTACCCGCGGCTGAATCGGTAGATTTTTTTCAGGGCGCTCTCGTTGAAGACTCTCTGCTGGGTACCGCCGGCTATGCGCAGCCGATGATGAATATAATCGCAGGTATCGGTGAAGTCCATGGGCAGAAGGTGGTATCTGACCGCGATGCGCTGGCTGAGCTGCCGAAGATCGGTGCGCGAGAGAACATCGTTGAGTTCCGGCTGGCCGACGAGAATGATCTGGATCAGCTTGTCGGTTTCGGTCTCGAGATTGGAAAGCAGGCGGATCTGCTCGAGAACCGAAGGCTCGAGGTTCTGCGCCTCATCGATGACGAGAACAACCGAGCGTCCCTCGCTGCGCTGCTGCAGAAGAAATGCGTTGAGGGCGTCAACGATGTGTGAATTGTTCGAATCGTCACACTCCAGGCCGTATTCGCGCGCGATATTCCGGAGAAGATCGAGAGCGGAGACAGCCGGATTGAAAATAAAGGCGAGTCGGTAACTCTCGTCTTCAAGTTCGCCGAGCAGTGTTCGCAGGACAGTGGTCTTGCCGGTGCCGACCTCTCCGGTGACGACGATAAAACCCGCATGATCGCGGATACCGAAGAGAAGGTGAGCAAAAACCTCCTTGTGATTCTTGCTCAGGTAGATAAAACGGGGATTCGGCGTTATTGTGAAGGGTTTTTCCGACAGCCCATAGTAATCAAGATACATCGATCCAACCGCCTCTGTGCAGGGCATGTAGAGTTTAAAATCTCCTAAATTTCCCACATATCCCGGCGTATTTCAAGAACAAATTAAATCTTTAGAAGGCCAGATGACCGATTGGCGATATCCTGTTCCGCGCCTCTTTTTTTGCCCCAATAAAAAAATCCCCCGGCAGAACCGGGGGATTTTTCTTCATACGAGAGCAGTGCGTCTCTCAGCAGTCGTAGTACAGGGCGAACTCCAGGGGAGTCGGACGCATGCGCACCGGCTGAACCTCGGCGGCCATCTTGTAATCGATCCACATTTCAATGACATCTGAGGTGAAGACGTCACCCTTGAGCAGAAACTCGTGATCGTCACGCAGAGCCACCAGAGCCTCTTCAAGAGAGCCGGCAACGGCCGGGATGTCCTTGAGTTCTTCGGGGGAAAGGCCGTAGATGTCCTTGTCGAGCGGATCGCCCGGATCGATCTTGTTTTCGATCCCGTCCAGACCGGCCATGACCAGTGCCGAGAAGGCAAGATAGCCGTTGCACGAGGGATCGGGGGTGCGGTATTCGACGCGCTTCGATTTCGGACCCTGGGTGGCGGGAATACGAATCGAGGCGGAACGGTTGCTGTTCGAATACGCCAGGTTGACGGGCGCTTCGAAACCGGGGACCAGACGCTTGTAGGAGATGGTCGTCGGATTGGTGAATGCGCACAACGCCTTGGCGTGCTTGATGATGCCGCCGATGTACCAGAGAGCCTCTTTGGACAGTCCCCCATAGCCGTCGCCCGCAAAAATATTCTGGCCGTCTTTCCAGATCGACTGGTGGCAATGCATGCCGGAGCCGTTGTCGCCGAAGATCGGCTTGGGCATGAAGGTCGCGGTCTTGCCATTGCGCACGGCGACATTCTTGATGATGTACTTGAACCACTGCAGAGTATCGCCCATCTTCAGCAGGGGCTCGAAACGAAAATCGATCTCGGCCTGTCCGCCGGTGGCCACTTCGTGATGAGACGCCTCAACGCGAATGCCGATATCCTGAAGAGTCTTCACCATTTCATTGCGCAGGTCGACCATCGAATCGGTCGGCGCGCAGGGGAAATAACCTTCTTTGTGCCGCGGCTTGTACCCGAGGTTGGGAAACTCTTCGCGCCCGGTGTTCCAGGCTCCCTCGATGGAATCGACGGAATAGAACGACTCGTTTGCCGTGCTGGCGTAGCGAATGTCGTCAAAAATGAAGAATTCCGGTTCGGGGCCGAAATAGACGGTGTCGCCGATCCCGGTGGATTTCAGGTAGGCTTCAGCCTTCTTGGCGATAAAGCGGGGGTCGCGGGTATAGCCTTCACGCGTATACGGATCGATGATATTGCAGATCAGGCTCAGGGTCGGCACCTTGACGAACGGGTCGACCTTGGCGGTCGTAGTGTCGGGGATAAGCAGCATGTCGCTGTTGTGAATCGGCTGCCAGCCGCGGATGGAGGATCCATCAAAGCCCACGCCCTCTTCAAAGGTATCCTCTTCGAGCTGACTGATGGGCTGGGTGAAATGCTGCCAGATCCCGACGAAATCGAGGAACTTGTAATCAACCATCTGGCAATCGTTTTCTTTGGCGAACTCGAGTACTTCTTTGGGGGTCATGCGCAACTCCTTTGGCATTAACATTAATGATTCAGATTTTGGACGAGCATTCACAAGGAACGGCCGTCCGAACAGAAACAAGATGGTAGGCGGGCCCTACCCGCGGCGGATCAAAGAGCGTCGTCCCCGGTTTCTCCGGTGCGGATGCGGACGACCTCATCAACGGGGGTCACGAAGATCTTGCCGTCTCCGATGCGCCCGGTCCGGGCAGCTTCACCAATGGTTTCGACGACTTGGGAGACGAGATCGTCGCGTACGATGATCTCCATTTTGATCTTGGGGATGAAATCAACGACATATTCGGCTCCGCGATAGAGCTCCGTATGCCCTTTTTGCCGGCCGAAGCCCTTGACTTCGCTGACGGTCAATCCCTGAATACCGATCTCGTTCAGGGCTTCTTTGACTTCGTCGAGCTTGAAAGGCTTGATAATGGCTTCGACTTTTCTCATCTTTCATACCTCCAAGGAAGAATTTTAGACGTCCGACAACGGCCTGCGATTATAGTATCCGTAAAATACCCAGGCAAGGGAATTCCGGGAGGCCGCCTGTGTCCGACTGTAGAAGCAAATAGCCTGCCCAAATTTGAACAACGCCCCGTATATCAACATAAATGTCCGTATTCTATGGTTTTTTCAAACTCGAACAAAATACCCGCACGGGGGTGCAGATCGCCTTAAGTTCACTTCTTAAGCAAAAGCCGGCCTGAGTTGCATATAAAATAAGCAAAAACGATCCTGCCGCGAAATGCATTCAGAGGGCATTAAGTCTTTGACCTGTTTTCTTGGTATGGTGTATAGATAAACCAGCAAATAACTCTTAAATCTTCCTACTTTTGCCTTAAACATATGCAGAATCAAATCACTATTCTGGTAGCCGACGACAGCCCCACCCAGGTGGCCGTTTTACAGGATGCCCTCGAGCAAAAGGGCTTCATCGTGAAAACGGCAACCAACGGTGTCGAGGCCATATCACGCATCAATCAGAGCCCCCCGGATCTTATTTTATCCGATGTGCTCATGCCTGAGCTCAACGGCTATCACCTCTGTCGCCTGCTCAAAAGCGATCCCTCAACGGCCGATATCCCCATCGTCCTTTTGACAAACCTCTCGGAGCGACATGATCGATTCTGGGCAGAGAATGCGGGGGCCGATTTTTTCCTCGAAAAAAGCGCATCCATCGATGAGATCGTGGCGACCATTTCCCAGCGGGCGAAAAAAAGAGCCCGCCACCCCGAATCGCTCAATGGGAAATCTCCGATCGGGCAGGTCAGCAGCGAGAATGTCCATTTTCGCATTGCGGAAATTCTGGACCGCCTGCTTTATGAATCGACGATATCGAATGAGGTCCTCAAGCTGACCAGCCTGGCTCACAACCTGGAGCTGCTGGTCTCAGAGTTTCTCAAATTTCTCTCTGCAATCTGCCGCCATTCAGCCGGTGTGCTGCTGCTTCGCCACGGACGGAGCAAATATTTGCTCAGCACCCACGTGACGGATGCGATGCCCGCTGATTTCGCCGAGCGCGCGCAGCGGGAAATTCTCACGCGCGCAGGTCTGGATGGCATCCAGAAAAATACCGTGATGCCCATTCCGGTAAAGGGAGAGAAAAACCTGAATCTGCCCGCAGGTGAGCAGGTTCATCTTCTGCACTGCTTTAAGGTCGTCGATGAGGGGGAGCTTCTCGCGTTCGTCTGCTTGTTCGACCGCGAGAAACGAAAGATGACCCCGGGCATCCGCCATGCTCTGAGCGTCACCGCGGATCGCTTCACAATGGTTGCCCGCTACCTGAAAAAACTCACCGAAATCGAAGAGGTCAAATCGGATTTCGTCTCCATGCTGGTCCATGACCTGCGCTCGCCCCTGACCAGCATTCGCGGCTTTGCCGACGTGCTGAATCAGGAGATCCTCGGCGGGGTCAACCTCGAGCAGAAAAACGCCCTGAAAAACATTCAGGACGGCTCTGACCGGCTCTTGCATCTGATCGAAGGCCTCCTCAGCCTGTCGAAGCTGGAAGCGGGAAAGATGAAGATCTCCTGCGCTCCGATGTATGTCGGCTCGCTGATCACGGATACGGCAGCCAATCTGGCTCCCATTTTCCAGGAAAAAAGCCTGAAGGTCTCTGTCGAGTTCGATGAAAACCTGCCCCTGCTCTCAGCCGATAGCCATCAACTGGCGCGGGTGCTCACGAACCTGCTCACTAACGCGGCCAAATTCACCCCTTCAGGGGGAGAAATTACGATTTCAGCGCACCTGGAGACTCACGAGATAAGCGGCAAAGACTGTCTGGAGATCGCCGTTACGGACACGGGAACCGGGATTCCGCTCGAGCAGCAGTCAAGTCTCTTTTCCCGCTATCAGCAGACCGAAAGCAATGAGGTTGTGCGAAAAGGGACGGGGCTCGGCCTCGCCATCTGCAGGGAGATCGTCATGCTCCACGGGGGCAGCATCTGGGTGGAAAGTCCGGTAGTGAATGGAACCGGGAGCCGCTTTCGCTTCACCCTTCCGTTCGTCCCGCCGGAAGAAGAACAGCCCTCTGCTGCCGGTGGGAACGGCTAACCACTCTCCACTCTGTTCGCATCTTGCTGCCTTTTACATTTTCACATCATCGATCAAAAAACGGACTCTTGCCCGTCGCCGACAGCGGGATGGCGTAGGCGATAGCCGCTTCCTCGCCCAGCATGCCAAGCTCGAGCGCCGCCTTGCCGGCGCTGTACATGACGCGGTTGTCCAGACGCAGATCAGCGGCACGGCTGGCTGCAGAACCGACGGCGATACCCAGATCGCCGGTGTTGAAGGAGCAGGTTCCGCCCGCCGCCTGCATGGCCCTGCAGTCGGAAAACCCGCAGTAACCGCAGTGCGGAAGCCCCAAAGGCTCTTTCCGGGTCGCCAGCAGGACGACAGCCTCGGTCCCGTCGAGATTGCCCGCGTCGCGGGCGAAAAATCCAACCTCGTCGCGCGCGGCGATCTCACGCATCCTGTCTGCAAGCCTCTTTTTTTCCTCCCCGCTGACGATCGCGGTAATCAGGAGGTCCTTGCCCTTCCCCTTCGGCGCGGTTCGGGCAGCGATGCAAAGAAGTTGAGCCGCATGGAAAATGCCTTCTTTTTCAGCTTCGTTGTTCAGTCGAATCATGTGGACCTTCCTCTCTGGTGTATAGTCAGGCGCATCCCGTGCTTTGATGCTCCAGGGTGCGGCCGGAGCGCTCGTCCGGGTCGCCGTTAGGCTCTTTGAAATCAATGGACGCAGCGAAGGCTGCAGCTGGGTCTTTTTGCCATTTTTCCAGGAAACGCTCGAGAAATTCAGGCTCGAAAGGTGCGACCTGGCGATTTTCTTCGCTCTTCTCCCGACCATTTTCGAGCAGTGTCAATACGCCCTGGCCGGTGGCGAGCATCAGCATATCTGCCTCAAGGCTGGCACTGAGCAGAGCGCCGAGGCGGTTCCCATCCACAAAGACCTCCTGCTGCCGGCTCTGTCCCTGCACCTGGCAGATCCGTGGAAGGCGATCTCCGGCGCCGGCGATCACGACGGCATTGTTCTCGAGAAGAACCCTGATGATATCGAGATCGCCGATGGCCGCAGGCAAGGGAGCCGCAACCAGCCGGCGGTAACGGCCCGGTTCTTCCTGGCGGAATGTCCACCCCTTATGACGCTCGAGAACCTCTGCCTCTTCAGCGCCGTAGAGCTCTCCATGGGAACGATCAGGATGAAGCAGAGCCTGGTCCTGAGCGGCGACTTCAACTTCGGGAATCAGGCTGATTACCGGTCGCGACATCCCCTTGCGGCGAAGCGCGTCTAGCAGAAAGCCCTGCAGCATGCAGCCGATCGCCCCTTCTCCGTTGCAGTCCAGGATCTCGAGCGGGAGGTCGACGACGGTATTGAACTGTGGAAAATCTTCGATCTGGGGGAAATTGGTATGAAAAACGAGGATGCGATGGTGACGCTTCAGAAGATCCGGCATGAGACTCATGGCGTGTCGAAAAGTGTCCTGCAAAATATTTTCACTCTCTGGAAAACCATCCGGATAAAGAATTTTTCCATCCAGAACGACAACAGCCAACGGGTTTTTCATGCTCATATGGACCTCCCTGAGAGTGTAACACCGATAAAACGGCCCTATCACAGTGGCAGTCTGTTTTGAAGGGGGGCCAGAATAACAAAAGACAGGCTGTTTGCAAAGACGCCTTTTTACCCACAAATTGCTGTTGATTGGCCGCCTCCGCAAATGCTATATGAGGTCTGCCTTTTTTACAGGAGTCAAACATGCCCCACATTCATCCCACGGCCGTTGTTCATCCCGATGCCGAACTGGCCGCAGACGTTCAGGTCGGGCCTCACGCCTTCATCGATGCCGATGTCGTAATCGGCCAGGGCAATGTACTCATGCACGGCGCCCATATCGGGCGCTGGACCACACTGGGCGCGAACAACAGGATCTTTCCCGGTGCCGTCATCGGCGAAGAACCTCAGGATCTCGGCTATCGGGGCGAAGAGAGCCATACCGTCATCGGCAGCGGCAACACGATCCGTGAAGGGGTCACCATCCATCGCGGCAACCGCGCCGAAACCCTGACCCGGGTCGGCGACAACAACTACCTGATGGCCAACAGCCACATCGCACACAACTGCATCCTTGGAGACCATATCATTCTGGTCAACGGTGCGCTGCTCGCCGGCCACGTCGAAGTGGGCGATCGCGTCATCATCTCTGGCAACTGCCAGGTTCACCAGTTCGTGCGCATCGGCGCTTTTGCCATGATGCGCGGCGGCTCCGGCGCCAACAAGGATGTTCCACCGTTCTGTGTCAACGACGGCCTGAGCTGGATCAGAGCCATCAACACGGTCGGGTTGAAGCGCAACGGCTTCGATGCAGGCCGCATCAAGGACGTCAGGGGTGCATTCAAGATGATTTTTCGCTCGAACCTCAGTCTGAAGGAAGCGCTGCGCCGCGTGGAAGAGGATTTTGCGGCGAACGAGGACGTTCGCCTTCTGATCGATTTCATCCGTGACAGCAAGCGCGGCGTCGGAAGCGGGCGCGGGTCGGGGCGGGATTAGAGGATTTTCGGCAGAGGCGCGTACGGGTTGGGAATCGGATTCCGAAGGTGAAAAAAAAGAACCCCTGACTCTATCCACATCGTCCAAGACGTGGGGAGATCAGGGGTTCATATCTTAGACTGATGATCGGCTAATGCCATAATGCGCGACCATCTCGGTCCGCAATCTCCTGCTTGGTCAGCTTCGGTTTTGCGCCAAACTTCACCCCGAGGGCGATTGTCTTGAGTCGCCCCTCCATGGATCGTTCTTTGATCAATTCCCGCTCGAACTCACCTATCGCGGCAAGAATATTGAACTGAAGCCAGCCATACATAGTTGTCGTGTCGATACCTATGTCCGGAACCGCCAGGTCGACATTCTTGGCTTCTAGTCTTGGCTTCTAGTTTCTGGACAATTCCGGCCAGGTCGACCACCGATCTTGCCAAGCGGTCGAGCTTGGTCACGACGAACACGTCTTCATGGAATGTCTTTTTTAAGTTGATAAAAGTAACTCATATGTTACCATGTTGGCGGATGGAGGCCCGAACATGCGCGTTTTGGAATATCTTACCGAAGAGGGCAAAAGCGGCTAAAGAACGCTGGGCCGATTACACGAAAAGAAAGAAAGGGGAGCAGTAATGCCACTAACGCGAGAATTTAAAGATACCGTAATGTCTCGTGTGCAACGAGACCCTGAATTTCGAACCGAGTTGATCGTGGAAGCGACAAATGCCTTTCTTGACGACGATGTTGAAACCGGCAAGGCGCTTTTGCGTGACTACCTGAACGCGACCGAACTCATGCCGCAAATCGCGAAAGAGTTAGGTCTTAACGAAAAAAGCATTCGCAGAATGCTGGGCCCATCAGGCAACCCGACTATCAAAAATTTCGCTCGTCTACTGAAAGCCTGCAGCAAAGCCGAGCATGTCAAATTGGAAGTCTGTTCTCACTGAAATCGAAGGCTAAAAGGGAGAATTGATCGTGGCAAAGCTTGGACGCAATCACCCTCCCCCTGGGCAGGATAGTTGTCGCCTCTCGCTGAGAGATTTTGTGTGTGTTACTCTCGGGGGCGAAGGAGAGCGACAACTATCCTGAGACAGGGGGTTTTTACAATCGCACAAAGAAAAAGCTTCCGAACTTTTCAACCGAACTTTAGTGAAAGTTCAGTGAAAGCCGGAAGCTCTCTATCGAAAACCTGAGCGTTTTCAGGCGGTTATCTGGAGCGGGAAACGGGATTCGAACCCGCGACTTCAACCTTGGCAAGGTTGCACTCTACCACTGAGTTATTCCCGCGTTTTTGGGGCCTGCGTCCGAGGCGGGGTAATAAATATCAAATGGCTTCCGGCAAGTCAATAAAAAATTTTCCCCCTGCACATCGCACCAGCAGCCTGTCGGGCTATGCGGGCCGAAGCGAAAATTTGGATGTTTGAGAACAGATTTTAGCTCATTTGCAGGTTCATAGCCGTAGCTATGGGCCAAAAAGGAGCTGAAATCTGGGCCAAACAGCCGGATTTGCAGCCGGCTCATGGATAGGCCGACAGACTGCTAGGACGGCCTTATTTTTTCAGGACGCTGAAAAACTTGATCAGATAGTCTGCCCCTGACCATACCGTGAGAAAAGTGGCGATGTAGAAGAAGAAGATGCCGGCCGCATGCATGTTGACGTGAAAAATCTCCCAGCGCAGGCCGAAAAACCAGTAGTAATCATAATGCAGCAGCAGGCCGATCAGGGCGACCATCTGAAAAATGGTCTTGTACTTGCCGAGCTCGGACGCCGCGATAACGATCCCCTCTGACGAGGCGATAGAGCGCAGTCCGGTGACGATCATCTCCCGGGCCAGGATCAGAAAGACGGCCCAGGCCGGCACCCTGTCGAAGGGAATCAGCATGATCATGGCCGCCATGACCAGCAGCTTGTCCGCCAGCGGATCGAGAAATTTGCCGAGCACCGTGACGATCTGCCATTTGCGGGCGATATACCCGTCGAGCCAGTCCGTCATGCTCGCCACGGCAAAGACGATGGCCGCCCAGAAACCCGCGGCGCGGCTTGGCGAAAGAAGCAGAATGACAATCACCGGCACGGCCGCAATCCGGAAAAGCGTCAGAATATTGGGGAGATTCAACAATCTGGAAGGGGGATTTCCGGCAGCTTCTGCGCTCAACGATAGTGCTCCAGAAATTTTTTGACCCGCACCACGTAATTGCGGGTTTCCGTGTAAGGGGGGATGCCGCCATAACGGCGTACGGTGCCGGGCCCGGCATTGTAGG
>JAGXHK010000146.1 GCA_024636255.1 Desulfuromonadales bacterium
TCTTCTAATTCTGGCCCTTTTGCCCGCTCTCGGCGTTGCGCCTCCTCGGCTTAGCTCTGGCTATGCCTGCGTCGGCGCGCCTTGACAGCGACCAAAATGACTCAGAATTAATTGATGCTACTAACCGCACGGGACACTAGGAGAAGCGCAGGTCTCCATACAAGGCGCCACGCGCTCAACTGTATACGTTGAGATTTTCCGGCAACGGGTGTATCTGTATTCTCAGCGACTCAATTCAGGACAGGAGAAAACCAATGTTCGGACTCGGCACCCAGGAAATGCTCATCATTCTCGTGCTCGTCATGATCGTCTTCGGCGCGGGCAAACTTCCACAGGTCGGCAGTGCTCTCGGCCAGGGACTGCGCAACTTCAAGCAGGGGATAAAAGACCAGGGGGACGAAAAAGCGGAAAACGCCGGGCAACTCGAAGAGAAAGAGAGATAGGGCAGAGCGCTTATCCGCCGATGCCGTGCATGGCACGCGGACCCTGGCGAAAGTCGGCCTCTCCGATGCGGTGGCGCTCCGGCTTGGCGCAAATTGCACCGGCTAGAAACGCGCAGATTTCATCATGGGTGGCGCCGCGGCGCAGGAGCGTCCTGAGGTCGGGCTCGTCGACGGAAAACAGGCAGGGACGCACCCGCCCGTCGGCGGTCACACGCAACCGGTTGCACTCGCTGCAGAAGTGATGCGAGACGGCCGGGATAACCCCGAGGCGGCCGCGCCCCTGAGCGAAGCGGTAGAGGCGGGCCGGACCGCTCGGGCCGGTGCGCTCGATGGGGATCAGCTCGCCGACGCGGGCGAGTTCGGCCAGGATATCGTCAGCGGGAAAACGGCTTTCGGGCGGATAGTCGAGATTGCCGCTGACCGGCATGAACTCGATAAACCGGATCTCCCACGGGTGATCGAGAGAAAAACGGGCGAAGTCCGCGATCTCGTCGGCATTCACGCCCCGAATGGGGACCATGTTGATTTTCAGGGGAGTGAGCCCGGCGTCCTCGGCGGCATGCAGGCCGGCCAGAACCTTATCGAGTCCGCCGCGCCGGGTGATGGCTGCGAAGCGCTCCGGCTGCAGGGTGTCCAGGCTGACGTTCACCCGCGACAATCCGGCATCCTTAAGCGCCTTGGCGTGGTCGGAGAGCAGCAGCCCATTGGTGGTCAGGGTGATTTCCGGGGCGTTCGGCAGAGCCGCCAGCGATCCGATAAATGAGACCAGCCCCTTGCGCACCAGAGGCTCGCCGCCGGTGATGCGCACCTTGCGCACCCCCATCTCGACCCCGGCGGAGACCACGGCCAGCATCTCCTCATAGGAGAGAATCTCGCGGTGGCTGCGCGCCGGAACCCCTTCGGCAGGCATGCAGTAACGGCAACGCAGATTGCACCGGTCGGTCACCGAGAGGCGCAGATAATCGATCGTTCGTCCGAATTTGTCGCGCAAACGCCACCTCGGGCTGGTTGGTCCAGAGCAATGAACGCAGGAAGCGACGGGTACCTCATCAACCTTAGCGCTTTTACAAAGCCAAAAGCAAGTAGCAGATGAGCGCTTTCAGCTACACCGCCCCTCGGGTTGCTGCGCCATTCTGCCCGGTCTTGGGCAGATACTGCTCGAAGCTGCGTTTCTCGACCGCGCAGCGATGCGCCTCCTCGGGGGTGACCTTTTTTTCTTTGAGATACTCCAGCAGCTGCTGATCCATCAGCTGCATCCCCTCCCCTTTGGCGGTCTGCATGATCGAGGGGATCTGGAAGGTCTTCCCCTCGCGGATCAGGTTGCTCACCGCCGCGTTGCCGCTCAGAATCTCGTGAACCGCCAGCCGCCCCTTGCCATCGGCCGTCTTGAGCAGCTGCTGGCAGACCACACCCTTGAGGCTTTCGCCAAGCATGGTGCGCACCTGCTCCTGGGCGTCTTTGGGAAAGGCATCGATGATGCGGTCGATGGTCTTGGCCGCCGAGTTGGTGTGCAGGGTGCCGTAGACCAGGTGGCCGGTCTCGGCCGCGGTCATCGCCAGAGAGATCGTCTCCAGGTCGCGCATCTCGCCGACCAGGATCACATCCGGATCTTCGCGCAGGGCCGCCTTCAGCGCCGAGGCGAAGGACTCGGTATGCTTGCCGATCTGGCGCTGGTTCATCAGCGAGAGTTTATTCTCGTGGATGAACTCGAGCGGATCCTCGAGGGTGAGGATGTGCTCCTTGCGGGTCGCGTTGATCAGATCGATCATCGCCGCCAGAGTGGTCGATTTGCCGCTGCCGGTCGGGCCGGTGACCAGCACCAGCCCTTTTTTCAGACGGGTGAGCCGGCGCACGCCCTCCGGCAGGTTGAGCTCGTCAGCGGGGAGGATCTTGTTCGGGATAATGCGAAAGACCCCGGCGATCCCGCGGTAGGTATCGAGGATGTTCCCGCGAAAGCGCCCCACCTCGGCCAGTTCGTAGGCAAAGTCGATGTCGCGGGTTTCCTCGAACTGTGCGCGCTGTTCCTCGTTGAGAATCTCGAAGAGAAGCGCCTTGACTTGTTCCTTGGTCAAGGGCGGATAATTGAGCTGCTCCATGTCCCCATGCTGGCGCAGAATGGGCGGGGAGCCGCTCGAGAGGTGCAGGTCGCTCGCTCCCTGCTGCTTCATCAGCTTGAACAGTGCGTCGATCTTCGCCATCGGCCGGACTCCTGTTTAAAAAATCAGAATCGCTTCTCGCCCGCTCCTTTCAGTCGCTCAAGACGCAAAGACCGCAAAGAACCCCCCAAAAAAAGTTTTTCTCTGCGATCTTTGCGTCTTGAGTGAACGAAGTGAACGGGCGCGAGATGATTTTCGCTTAAAAAGATTTTTGTAAAATTACAGACCCTCTATTAATTGTCTATAATTCCAAGGTCCCGGTCAAGAAATGTTTTTTCTAAAAAGAGGCTGCCGGACCGGCAGTTGCGTTCCTTCGCCGGCCTGTGCTACCCTTTTCTGCTCTTTACGACAAAAAACTAAAGTTTGAGGAGAGAATAGATGAGTAAAGCACTGGGCCTTCTTTCGGGAGGGTTGGACAGCTCTCTTGCGGCCATGGTCCTCAAGCGCCAGGGGATTGAGGTAACCTGCATCTCCTTCGTCACCCCTTTCTTCGGCTCGGCCAAGGCCGAAAAAGCCGCCCGGAACATAGATATTCCCCTTCTCGTGCGCGATATCAGCGAAGTCCACCTCGCGATGGTCAAAAACCCCGTGTACGGCTACGGCAAGAACATGAATCCCTGTATCGACTGCCATGCCATGATGTTTCGCCTGGCCGCCGCCATCATGGAGGAGGAAGGATTCGATTTTCTCTTCTCCGGCGAGGTGCTCGGCCAGCGCCCCATGAGCCAGAACGCCAACGCCCTCAAGGCCGTGGCCAAACACGCCGGCTGCGCCGATCGAATCCTGCGCCCCATGTCGGCGAAGCTGCTGCCCCCCACGCCCATGGAAGAGCAGGGGCTGGTCGACCGCGAACGCCTGCTCGACATCCAGGGGCGCTCCCGCAAGCCGCAGGAGGCGCTCGCCATGCAATGGGGGCTCGAGGACTATCCCGCTTCGGGGGGCGGCTGCCTGCTCACCGAGAAATCGTTCTCCGGGCGTCTGCGCGATCTGTTCGACCACCAGCCCGACTGCGACGCCACGGATGTCCATCTGCTCAAGCTCGGCCGCCAGTTTCGCCTCTCGGAGCAGGCCAAGCTGAGCATGGGCCGCAACGAGGCCGACAACGCCGCCCTGCGCGAGCTCTGCCGGCCGACCGATATCCTGCTCAAGACCAATGGCGTCGCCGGCCCTCTGGGGGTGATCAGCGGCACCCCTGACAGTGAAGCACTTGAGAAGGCGTGCGCCCTGGTCGGCAGTTACAGCAAGGGCAAAGATCAGCCGCAGGTCGAGGTTTCTCTACGGCAGGGACAGGAGGAGTGGACGCGCAGCGTGCCCCCCATGTCGCGCGAGGATGCAGGCCTGTTGCAGATCGATTGAACTTCAAAGAGAAAACGAAAACGTGAGAAGCCCCCGCGGCAGGATGCTGCGGGGGCTTTTTTATGTAGGGGCGACGCGTGCGTCGCCCCTACCTGGTGGTGAACTGGCGCACCGGGCTTTCGACGACGGCGCCCCGCACATCGGTGGTCTGAACCTTCCAGTAGTAGGTGGTGCCGCTTTGCAGGCCGGTTACGGTGGCCCTGCGTTCAACCTCCGGGATCACGGGATCCGGCAGAATCTCACCGTCGCCGCCTCCCCCGCTACCGTTGCAGGCGGCGAGCAGAATCGCTCCGGCCGCGAGCGCCCCGAGGACCGGCAGGATTCGCCGGCGCCGCGCGACCAGAAAAAATAGCGCGAATCCCGAGCCGCCCAGCAGAGCAGCGGAAATCGGGTCCGGCTCTGCGGTGTCCGGGTCGGGAAATTCGCCGGAGGTATCGAAGAGGACCAGGCTGGCGACATCGTCTCCATCGGCATCGGGGGGCTGATTCCACCGGAAGGTCACGCTGTCGCCGGCCACGCTGGCATTCTGCACCGGCGAAAGCAGCTCCGCCCTGGGCGGCGGCGTGTTCCCCACGGCGCTGACGTCGATAACCAGGGGGCTCTGCGGATCATTCGATGTCACCGCGAGGCTTCCAGCCACATCGCCGGGATCGGTCGGCGCAAAAAGAAGATACAGATCGCAGCGCTCGCCGGGCGCCAGACTTTTATCGGCGCAGCCGAGGGGCCCGCCCGGATCGGCCACAAGGCTCATCCCCGGGGGAAGCTCAGAGGTGTCTACTTCGCTGATGTCGAGAACACCGGTCCCGACATTTTCGACCTGCACGATTCTGGCGAGTTGCTGGTCCGGGGGGACATGGCCGAAATCCACGTCTGTCGCGGAAAGCCGAGCCTGCGGGGACGGGCTATCGGTACTGCCGTTGATGGGCAGAGTCAGACTGCCAGCCGAGGTCTGGATCACCAGTTCGGCGGCGAAGCCCTCGAACGGCGGCGTAAAGGTCAACCGAATGGTGCAGCCTTCGGTTCCAAGCAGCGTGGCTTCGCTGCAGGTGTCCGTCGTGGGAGCAAAGAGGCCGGCGTCCTCCCCATCAATGATTACCGAGGTGATATCGAGAGTTCCGCCGCCGGCATTGTAGACGGTGATCGTTGCGCTCGTTTCTTCGGCAGGGAGCGCCGCGAATTCAAGCGCCTCATCGTCTTCGGGAAAGACCGAATCGCGAACCAGCAGTTCGGCCGGCCGGCCGGTCTGATCGGCCAACAACCGATAAGCCGCCTGCGCATCGATCAGGCCGTACCCGTATGCGTTGTCGGGGCCCGGATCGCCGAGCTCGAAGGCAGAGTCCCGCATGGCGTCTTCCAGCGCGCTGATCGAGAGATCGGGGAAGGCCCCCTTCAACAGCGTTAAAACGCCCGAGACGTGCGGCGTGGCAAAGGATGTGCCGGTCAGTCTGGTATTATAGCTCAGAGGCTGCGCCCCGTTTTGCGTCCTCGCGGCCGAGCGAATTGGCTCGCCCGGCGCCACCAGATCGGGGAAAATACTCTCGTCGCAGGCCGACGGGCCACGGGCACTGAAGTCCGAGATGACCAGATCGTCGTCGACCGACCCGACCGAAAAACTCTCCGGATAGTTTCCCGGGCTGAGGCTGGAGGGCCCATCGACAAGTGCCCCGGTATTGCCTGCGGAAAAGATCACCCCGATGCCGCTTTCACGCAGCGCCTGGATATCGGCCTGAAATTCAGTCACACACTCGTTCAATGGGGGCAGAATTCCGCCTCCCATCCCCCAGGAGCCATTCAGGATGTCGGGAGCGTCAGCTGTCGCCGGATCGCCATCGGGATCGAGCAGCCACTGAAACGCCTGGTGAATTCGAGAAAAGGTCGACGTGCCTGGATCCAGGTCCGCATCGCCGAAAATCTTGGCGGCGATCCACTGCGCGCCCGGCGCAACCCCGATCGTTGTTCCTCCGGCATCGCCGCCGACCAGGATGCCCGCAACCCCCGTGCCATGCGCCACGCCTTCGCTGTCAAGAAAATCGAAGGGCAGGACGGTGTCGCCGAACGGATCGAACCAACTGTTGCTGCCGCCCCGCCAGCGCGCAGCCAGATCGGGATGAAGCACGTCCACGCCCGAGTCCATGACAGCCACCACAATTCCGCTGCCGTCATAACCGATATCCCAGAGAGCGGGCGCGTTGACGGTCAGGATATTCTCCTGCGGATCGGAAAACGCCGCCGGGTAAGCGCCGCTCTCGGGTGCCGGCGCCGGCGGCAGATACACGTTCTGATCGCGACGCACGCTCGCCACCTCCGGCCAGTCGGCCAGCGATTCGATCAGGTCGGGGGTAGCCGCAAAGGCCAGCGAATCGATCAGCCACAGTTCGCGAACCTCTTCGACACCCTGCGCGCGCAGAAATTCGATGACCTGCGCCCTGCGCGCCCGGCCATCGGTCATAAGCGTGCGCACCAGATGTTCGCGCCCGTAAACGGCCTGGGTCATCACCGTCGCTTCGACCTGGCGCGCGGTGGAGAACGAAAGGATGACGGGAATCGTCTCCGCAGGCGCAGCAGAGCGCACAGCGGTCCGCAGACCCTGACTGACCACATCCGCCCCCGGGGCAGCTGCGGCCGCCGCCAAAACGAATAAAAGGGCGAGAACGATTCTGCTCGGATTCAATCTTGCCATGGCATCCATTCCTTTGCTGGAGATCTCCAGATTCTACCCCAGGTCGGACATGTGGACAACGCACCCAGGGAGAAAATCATCCCCCCGCCTGATCAATAAGCGCCAGCAGCTCAGCCGTCTTCTCCTGCATCAGCTGCGCATCGCCGCGCGCCTCGACGTTGAGGCGCAGCACCGGCTCGGTGTTGGAGCAGCGCAGGTTGAACCGCCAGCGCGCGAACTCAAGGCTCAACCCGTCGGTGCGATCGACCTGCTCCGCCTGCGACAGATAGCGCCCCTCCACCCGCGCGATCGCCGCCCTGGGATCTGCAAGGCGCCGGTTGATCTCGCCGCTTGCGGGAAACCGGGCGATGCGCTCCGCGACCAGCTGCGAGAGGGGCTTGCCGCTCCGGCCCATGATCTCGAGCACCAGCAGCCAGGGGATCA
>JAGXHK010000017.1 GCA_024636255.1 Desulfuromonadales bacterium
ATATCGTCGGCAGCGTCAGATGTGTATAAGAGACAGCTGCCGAGCCGTCCAGGATCGATTTTCAAAATCTGCCAGCAGGCTCAAGCACGACATTGGAGATCACTCTGACCAATCGCGGGAAGCGAACGGTTGAACTCGGGCCCGCGCAGGTCACCAGCGCCCAGCTCAAGGTCGGACTCGATACCTCCGTTCTCGCCCCGGGTGAATCGGCAGTTTTGTCGGTTACCGCTGAAGCGCAGGAACCCGGCCGCTTGAGCGGGTATGTGATTATTCCAACCGATCATCCGGGTGTTGCGCAGATCAGGCTGCCTGTCTTCGGCAAGATCGGCGAATGAGCGGACCCGCCTGAATAGGCTCTGCCTCTTCAGATTCTGCGCACTCTCTCGAGGTAATCCAGTATTTTCTCCTCGAGGCGCAGTCCTGTCAGGGCATTGATCTCGCGCAGGCAGGAAGGGCTGGTGATGTTCACTTCAAGCACGTATTCACCGACAATGTCGATCCCCGCCAGATGAATGCCCCTCTCGTTCAGCCAGGGACCGATACGGGCGCAAATGCGCCGATCGCTCTCGGTCAACTCGCACGGCTCACAGCGCGCACCCGCATTGACGTTTGAGCGGAAGTCCCCGCTGGACGGCACGCGACGCACCCAGCCAAGGATTTCGCCGCCCAGCAGCAGGACACGCTTGTCGCCGGCGCTGATCTCCGGCAAAAAGCGCTGGGCCTGTATGAAGCGCGTTCCGCCGCGGGTAACCTGTTCAAAGAGCGAGCGCCGGTTCGGATCATCGGGCACAAGGGTAAAGATGCCGCGGCCGCTGCACTCCTCAACCGGTTTGAGAACGATATGCCCGACCTGTTCCAGGAATCGATCGAGCTCGGCGCCGCAGTTGGTCATGACGTTTTCGGGGGCGAGGTCGGCAAAACGGGTCGGAATCAGCTTTTCGCAATGGTCGCGCAGCGCCTGCGCCGGATTGACCTGCACGACTTCAGGAGAAAGGCGGTCGAGAATCAGTGTTGCGTGCAGATAGGCGCTATCCACGGGCGGATCTTTGCGCATGAAGAGATATGACGCCCGGCTCAGATCGCAATCCATTTCGCCTCCGGAGCGGAACAGTTCTTCCCCTGACGCGAACATCGCCTCTTTTACCCGGGCTCTGGGCCGGCCGTTCTCCAGGCGCAGGTTCGCAAGGGTGCACCAGCTGACCCGGCAGCCGCGGCGCACGGCTTCGCGCATCAAGGCCAGCGACGTATCGGTCGGCGGATCGAGGCGCTCGGGGGGATCGATAATGAAAATTGCAGTGGCTTGTTTCATGGTGGTTTTCCCTTTGCCCGCTTGAAAGAACGGCGCTCTCGACTATAATATTATGCAGTTTTGCTGATCTTTGCAATTGATGCCGGTTCTATGCCGGCTGCGCCCTTCCGCACAGGAGTTCCGATGTCTGACCCGTCGAAGTCGCCGCCGAAGCGGCGCGCCTTTCTCGTAACTTTGCTCAGCGGCCTTGCTGGGCTTTTCGCTGCCGCCGTGCTTTATCCGCTCTGGCGCTTTCTTTCTCCCCGCAAAGGCACGGGAGAGCAGGAGAAGGTTCGGCTGGAGCGCGCCTCGGTCCCTCTCGGCGGAGCGCATTTTTTCAACTTCAGGGGCGGCCCGGCGGTTGTCGTGCAGCCTCAGGCCGGTTCATTCATCGCTCTTTCCGCAGTCTGCACCCATCTCGGTTGCGTGGTTAAATGGCAAGAGGAAAATGACGAGTTTTTCTGCCCCTGCCATGCCGGGCGTTTTTCGCCCCGCGGTGAAGTCCTCGGCGGTCCTCCTCCCCAGCCTCTTCCGGAGCTGAATGTTGAGGTTGAGGGCGACCAGATTCTGATCGGATAGGAGGAAGGCCATGTCTGTATATCAACGCGTTGTCGACTGGATCGACCTTCGGCTCGGCGTCCGCGACATTCTCGAGCAGAATCTCACCCACTATCTTCTGCCGCGCAACATCAACGTCTGGTACACCCTGGGGGCTGTACTGCTGACGCTTTTCGGCATTCAGTTCATCACCGGCATTTTGCTGCTGGTCTATTACGTCCCCGATACCGGACAGGCGTTCGACAGCGTTCAGCAGATCATGAACGAGATACCCTTCGGCTGGCTGATCCGCTATCTTCATGTGGTCGGCTCGAACCTGATTGTGATCGCCTTGCTGCTGCATATGCTCTCCGTGCTGTTCATGGCCGCCTACAAGACCCCGCGCGAGTTGACCTGGGTTTCGGGATTCCTCCTTTTGAATCTGACCCTGGGGCTGTGTCTGACCGGCTACCTGCTCCCCTGGAGCCAGCTCTCCTTCTGGGCGACCACCGTTGCAACCGATGCGGCCGGCGCGGTTCCGGTGATCGGGGACGACATCGTACGCTTTCTGCGCGGCGGGGCCATGGTCAACGAGGCAACCCTGGGCCGCTTCTTCGCTCTGCATGTCATGGGGATGCCGCTTCTTTTTGGTCTGCTCGTCGGGGTTCATCTTTTCTGTGTGCGTCGGGCCGGCATTTCCCGCCCCCCTTTCGGTGACGGCTACGTCCCGCGGGGGCCGCGCTACACGTTTGAACATGAGCATCACTACGGGGGCATTCCCTTCTTCCCCAACTACGCCGTGAAGGATGCTGCGGTTATCAGCTTCTTTCTCGTGCTGCTTGCCGCCATTGTCTTTTTCTGGCCGACCCTGTTTATGCCGCCTGCGGGTTTCGAGCCGGCCGACCCATTTACCACGCCGGAACATATCAAGCCCGAATGGTATTTTCTGTGGGCGTACCAGACGCTGCGGATTTTCCCCGATAAGTTTCTCGGGCTGGCGGTGCAGGTTGCGGCAATGACCTTTCTGGCCCTGCTCCCGTTTATCGACCGCAGCCGCGAGCGGCGGCCCGCCCGGCGACCCCTGTTCCTGATCTGCTTTGTCGCGGGAATCGGGGTTTTCGTCGCCCTTTCCATCTGGGGACATTACGCATGAGGGGGGAATCTGGTATGGCAAAACAGGTGATCGTTCTGATTCTAGCCTCCGTGCTGTTTGCTCCGTGGTCGGCTCTGGCTGCTGAATCGAGCTGTGTCGAGTGTCATCGGCCTCAGCCGGGAGCGCTCGGGGACCCGGTGGGACAATGGGAGGGCAGCATCCATCAGCGCCATGGCATCAACTGCAGCAGCTGCCATGGCGGAGACCCCACCATCATGTCCATGGAGGCGATGAGCCTCGAAAAAGGTTTCCTCGGTGTGCCGGCCGAAGACGATATCCCCTCATTCTGCGGCAGCTGCCACGCGGGAGTCATGGAGGATTATCTGCTAAGTGCCCACGGTCAGGCGCTCGGGGCCGGAGGGCCGCACTGCGTGACCTGCCATGGCAACCACGCGGTCGAGTTGGCGAGCCTTGATATTATCAACCGAGACCTGTGCACCCGATGTCACGAATACGGGCAGGCTGACGAGATGAAATCGGCCATGGCGAAGGTCGATGATAAAATCTCCAGCCTCCAGGAAGAGACCAGGCGCCTTCGCAAGCTGGGCTTTGCGACCGAAAAGATAAAAAACAGTATATTCTCGGTGCGCAACCAGTTCCACCAACTCTTCCATACGGTGAATGTGGAGACGGTGCGCAGTCAGACCGAGGAATTTTCGCAAGAACTCGAAAAAATCGACCAGCAGGTGGCCGCGATGCACCAGGAGGTCAAGAACCGCAAGCTGCTCGGCGGCGGCGTGGTCGTCGTGCTCGGCGCCATTTGCATTCTGCTCGTTCTGTTGCGCAAGACCTACAAGGACGAAGAGGAGCGCGTTCACCCGCCGGGACCGCCTTCGATGCGCCCCTGAGGGGGCGAAGCGTTGCCCCAAAAAAAGGACCTGCCACATGAATGTGGCAGGTCCTTTCCTTTTCCGGGCGGGCAGTGACACCCGTGTTTATTCGCGTACGTAGATGTCAATGTCGGTTTCGTGCACCATCCCCATGAGGCGGGCATATTCCGATTCGATCACTTCGTAGTGGTGACGGGTCGACTTGGCGTTGGCTTCATAAACCGCCCGCACCGCAGGGTCTTGAATTTTCTCGGCCATTTCCTGCAGACTTTCGGCCAGCATCTGCTCCTTCTCCATCGCCAGCTCCATGGCCTTGCGTTCGTTGAAGCCGGACATCAGGATTTTTTCCAGATCGGTGAGCCAGTCCCCGCCTTTGGCCGGAGGGGCATTAATGAATTCATCGAATGGCGGCAGTTCGGATCCTTTGTAGATGCGATAGAACTGTTCGGCGTGTTCGCGCTCTTCACGGGCCAGCAGCTCGAACGTCTTCCGCGCGTTGTCATCCTTCATGTTCTTGGCGCCCAGCAGGTAGAAGTCCATGGCATTTTTTTCAGTCTGGACCGAATTGCGAACCGCATCCTGTTGTGAATCGTTTTTCGTCATACACTCCTCCTCGGAAACGTTGTTTAAAAATGACAGTTTATCACAGGCTGCCGAAAAATCTTCTCGGCGGACGTCATCATGTACGATTTAATCGTTGCCGCATACATCTGTATTCGGGATCATTTGCATTCTGAGCCCGGTATGGTTCAATTAAACATCCACTTTCGGCCCAGATAACGCGCGCGCATTTGGCGTCCTGTTTCAATTTCACTAGAAGACTGAGTGCCCTTTCATGCCGATTATAGAAACACTGCCGCTCGCCAACTTTCCGCTTGCGCAAGCGGGTGCTGTCCTGCTGCTGGTGGTTCATCTCATGGTCTCCGCTCTGGTGACCGGGGTGACCCTGGTGACGCTCGCCACCTGTTTCTGGCAGCCAGAGGGTGCCGGTACCCGCGTGGGCAGGGCTCTGGCCGCAACGGCGTTCGGGGGGCGAGGGGTTCCATTGCTGCTCGTGACAACCGGCGCGGTGCTGGCCCTCTGGCTGCACCTGATGCATCAGCCGACTTTTTCCGTTGCGATCTGGTTGCCATACCTGCTTCTGCTTGCCGGTGGGCTGGCGCTGAGCCGTTTTTTCTGCTGGCGGGTCGAGGTGAGCGGCACGACCGGACCGGTATTGATTTCGATCGGGCTGCTCGGCTTTCTGTCCCTGGCACTGGCCTATCTGGCCTTTTTCTGCGCCGCCGGGTTGCTTATCATGCCGGAGAAATGGCCCTTTCTCGCCCACCAGCCGACAATTTTTCTTTCCTGGAGCGCGGTGTACGTTTATCTGCAGTTTGCCTCTTTGGGGCTGGCGCTGGCCGGAGCGCTGGCACTGATTCAGAGCGGCACAAGGCTCGCGGCCGACTCCCTGCAGGCCGGCAGGACCGCGCGGCGGCTCGGATTGGTCCTGCTGCTCGCAGGGCTTGCGGCGCTGGGGCCGCTTGCGCTTCTCGAACTCTATATCTTTCCTGGTCCCGCGCTTTCGGCAAGCTATCTGGTCAGCGGCGGGATGCTCCTGCTCGTCGCCCTGGGCTGTTCTTTACTGCCGATCTTCTGGCCCGCGCCAAAGGGTAGCAGCCTTGGTCGTTCTCTGACAGCAGGCCTGGTCATCTTGTTTTGTCTATTTTCCCTCAAGGGAATGCTTGCGCGCGATACCGCCCTGGCCGAGTACCGGCAGGCCCGGCAGGCCGGCATCGATCTGCCGGATGTGTCGGTAACTTCAGTGGCCGCTCCTCGGGAAGGCAAAGAAGAAGGCGCAGAAACTGATCCGACGCTTGAGGGAAAAAAAATATTCGAACAGTCCTGCAGCAGCTGCCATTCTTTCGACCGGAAGGTGGTCGGACCTCCGCTCAACGAGGTTCTGCCGAAATACGCGGGACAGCGCGAAGATCTGGAAGCCTTCATCCGCAATCCCGTCAAGGTGAATCCGGAATATCCATCCATGCCTGACCTGGGGC
>JAGXHK010000147.1 GCA_024636255.1 Desulfuromonadales bacterium
ACCAGCGGCCGCGTTCGAGGACGTTCTGCTGCCGATTCGCTTTGAACTGCCTGACCTCGCTGCGCCGAATCTCGTCAATCGCCTCGTTGAATTTGCGCATGACGTGGAAACGATCGAGGATGTTCAGCGCCTGCGGAGCCTTTTTGGCAATGACCTTAAGATATGGCGCCCACATGTCACTGCACACAAACTGGAGTTGCTCACTGCGCTGGAGGCCGAACTCGTGGAAGAAGCGCAGCAAAGTTTTCACCCGGCGTTCGGGGCCGCACCACAGTAGCCGCCTTGCCCCGGCATTGAGCTGATAGACCAGGGCCAGGTATTTATGGCCTTTGAAGACGGCAATTTCGTCAACGCCGATCTCGGTGACGCCCTCAAGGCTCCTGCAGGCTAAGCCGTAATCGACGACGAATTGGACAGCTCGAAATACCGTGTCCCAACTGGTCTCGAAAACATCGGCGGCTTCTTTCCAGGACAGCCGCTTCGCCCAGCGAGCCAGATAGACTTGGTAAGCAAACGTCATTCGCTCTTTGCCATAGCTCCAAGGCAATGCTTCGACTTTCACACCATGCGCTGAGCAGTTGACCCGGCGCGGAGCGTAGCGAAAATACGCCTTGAGCGTCCAGATCGGCAAATACTCGAACAAGCGTGTTGATTGCCGATCATACACAGGCCCTCGCTTGTTGCACTCAGGGCAGATCGGACGGCTGTTGCGCCGCGGCACGATGTCAATGACCAAAGCTTCCACGCCGTCAATGAGCGTGACGCAGGCAGAGCGATAAACGAATGACTTGAACCGCTCGACCTTGTTCAGTAGAGTCTTTATCAGCATTGTCTTTCCTTGGGGCGGGTTTGATAGTTTTCGGCAAAAACCATCTTATCCACCCAGGAAGGGCAATGCTCTATTTTTTACCGGCCCCTATCCACAGATTCTGCGGAAGAGGCATTTTTTACTGCTCTCGACCCACAGATTCTGCGGAAGAGGCGTATTTATGCCCCTTCTTCCAGGCGATCTCGTCGATGCCGATGGCGGTGACGCTCTCCAGATCGCGATGCGCCAAGCCCCAGGCGACGGCCATCTTGACCGAACGAAAGACGTTGTCCCAAGACGTCTGGAAGGCTTCGCCGACCTCCTTCCAGGATAGGCGCCGCGCCCAGCGGGCTAGAAACCAGGCATAGGTGGTGGTCAGATGGTTCTTGCCCTCGGCCCAGGGAACCTTCTCAACTTTCACGCCGCAGCGCGGGCAATCGACCCGGCGCATGGCATAGACGAAGAAGACGGCGATGCCCCACAGCGGAATGAACTCAAAACGCCGAGCCGGCATCGTGTCGTAGCCTGGTGCGCTTCGCCCGCAACCCGAGCAGATCGGCCGGCTGCCGTCCCGGGGCCGAATATCGATATCAAGGACCGTGGACTTTCCTTGTTCCCGCCAGCGGGACGAACCGTAAACGAAACCTCTATGCCTCTGGACTCGATTCAAGATAGACTTGACTAGCATCCCGCTTCCTCCGTCTGGTTATGGGTTAGTCTTGGTCGACGTCCATAATGCCAGACATGGAATCGGGATGCGCTATTTTCAGCAACCGATTGGCTGCTCAGCCCCCTCTAAGCGAGGGGGGATTTACCCACAAATTCTGCGGAAGAACCAAAAACTTGAGCCTGTGCGCGGCAGTAGCTTTTTCCGATCTGCCCACCTTTTCGGTATACTGGCTGTATCCGCCCCTTTTCGCTTTCACCGGGGACACGCAAGAAGATATGCCATGAGAGACGAACAGGAAAAAACCGGGCAGGGCGAAGATATCCATCTGCTGGTCGCCACGCTTCCGGCACAGCTGCAGGCGGCCTTGCTCGAACTGGAACTCGAGCAGCTCATCGAAGTGGTGATCGATCTGGGCAGAGCCCCCGAGGCGCGTTTTGCCGAGCAGGTAGTGCGGCTTGCCGAGCGGCCGGTCAGCCATGACGACCTGGCCCACGTGACGGCCCTGGTCGGGGAGTTCGGCCCGGACAACCGCTCCGGAATCGAGCGTACCCTGCACCGCATCTCGGCAATCCGCAGCCGCACGGGGCAGATCGTCGGTCTGACCCTGCGCGTCGGGCGCGCGGTGTACGGCGGCATCGAGCTGCTGCGCGACCTGATCGAGACGGATCAGAGCCTGCTGCTGCTCGGTCGGCCCGGCATCGGCAAAACCACCAAGCTGCGCGAAATTGCGCGCGTGCTGGCCGACGATCTGCACAGGCGGGTGGTCGTCATCGATACCTCCAACGAGATCGCCGGCGATGGCGATATCCCGCATCCCGGGATCGGCGGCGCCCGGCGCATGCAGGTGCCGCAGAACCGGGGCCAGCATGCGGTCATGATCGAAGCGGTTGAGAACCACATGCCTGAGGCCATCGTCGTGGACGAGATCGGCACGGAAGCCGAAGCGGCTGCGGCGCGCACCATTGCCGAGCGCGGCGTGCAGCTTATCGGCACCGCCCATGGAAACACCCTGGAGAACCTGGTCAAAAATCCGACCCTCTCCGATCTGGTCGGCGGGGTCCAGGTCGTGACGCTGAGTGATGAGGAGGCCCGCCGCCGGCGCACGGCCAAAACGGTCAGCGAGCGGCGCGCGCTGCCCACCTTTGATATCGTGGTGGAAATGGTCGATCGCGATGAGGTGATAATTCATCCGGATACCGCCGCGGCGGTGGATACCCTGCTGCGCGGCAGTGACCCGCGCGGGGAGCGCCGCGAGCAGTCCGGCAACGGCCAGGTCCATGTTCGTGTGTATGAAGAGCCGTCGCCGACCCCAGAGCCGCCATCCGAGGAGCCCGCCTACCGCGGCCCGAAACGCATCTATCCCTATGCCATATCTCGCGATCTGCTGGAGCGGGTGATTCGCAGCCTGCGCCTCAACGCGCGCACGGTCGGTGGCCCCGAACAGGCAGATCTGGTGATTGCGCTGCGCTCGCGCAGCGACGATCAGCGCCTGCGGCGGATCATGGCTTCGGGCCAGGCCTCGCTGCACCTGATCAAGCGCAATACCGCCAATGAGATGCGCCGCCTTCTCGAGCGCACATTTCATGTTCTGGAGGGAATCGAAGGCGAGGAGGTGGACGCGGCGGTCACCGAAGCCGAGTCCGCCGTCCAGCGGGTTTTCGAAAGGGGTGAGGAAGTGGTTCTGGCGCCGCGCAGGCCGGCTCTGCGCAAGATGCAGCACCGCCTTATCGCCGGCCACGGGCTGCTGGCTGAGAGTGTCGGTAAAGATCCCCAGCGCCAGCTGGTCATCCGCCCGGTAAAAGAAGGCTGAGTTTCGCCAGCACCAGCAGGCCGGCGCCCTGTAACAGAGGTTTTGTTTTTGTTTTTAAGGACTTGTCATCCTCATCGGATCGTGATAGAAATTAGCCCAATTTTGAGACGTATCGACGATTTTCATGACGAAGCCAGCAGCTCGGGATCAGCAGGATCAGATGTTCATGGAGATGGCCCTGGCCGAAGCGCAGCTGGCCGGCGCCATCGGTGAAGTGCCCATCGGCGCGGTGATCGAGCTGGACGGTCGCATTGTCGGTCGTGGGCACAACCGCAGGGAAATCAGCAACGATCCGACCACCCATGCGGAGATGATCGCAATCCGGCAGACCGCCGAAGCGCTCAACTCCTGGCGGCTGCTCGATACGACCCTGTATGTCACGCTCGAACCCTGCGTCATGTGCATGGGGGCGATCATTCTGGCGCGTATACCCCGTCTGGTGTTCGCCTGTCGCGACCCGCGCGCCGGCGCGGTCGGTTCGATCTACGATTTCTCCCGGGATGAGCGCTTCAACCACCGGGTTGCTGTCGACGAGGGAGTTTTGGGGCAGGAATGCAGCGCGCTGCTCAGCGGCTTTTTCAGGCAGCTGCGCGCGCAGAAGAAACCGAAAAACCAGACCACAGAAAAAATATGAGTTTAGTTGCGGAGGGGTGTCCGAGAGGTCGAAGGTGACAGACTCGAAATCTGTTGTACCGCAAGGTACCGTGGGTTCGAATCCCACCCCCTCCGCCAGTTTTACCCCGAAGAATCGGCTACTTATGGTTCTTTGGGGTTTCGTTTTGGTGTCCCAGATGTGTCCCACGTGTCCCAGCCGTATCGCCGATATGCGTGACGTTGCTCAGCAGCTCATCCCGAAGCGAAGCGACGCGACGCGCAGTTCTCCCTCCCGGCTCGCCTTAAAATACCTGAAGAAAGCCTTGTTGGTTCGGTGTCCAGTCAGAGCAATCGCGGCGTCAATCCCGCGCATGTTACCAACTGCCGTCACTGTCGAATGTTTCGTTCCCGGGTACAGCGTTACGCCCTCAATGCCGACCAACGCGGCAGCCCTAGCCCAGGCGCGACGGAAAAGCTGCTCGCCCATCGTTGAGTCGACTTTTACACCTCCGGCGGACGTTGAGTGCCGAAAAAAACGCATTTTGGAAAAGCCAGTAGGCAGGGACTTTAGAAAATCCAGTTCGTCGTCCAGAAGATAAATAGTCGTCGTTCTCTTCGTCTTTGTGCGCTCTTCGGTTATATCGATTTTTCCAAATCTAAGGTCGATATCCCCCTCTCTCATCGTCAAAAGTTCTCCGGGGCGGATACTTGGATGTCTTGCGAGCAGCGAGCAGGCGAACCATACTCGCGGGTCTTCACGCTCCTTCATCTTATCGAGGATGGCCTGTTGCGTCTCAAGGTCAACGACGTTTCGTCGGCGCATACTCACTGAAAACGTAGGAAAGGGCGGGCTATCCGAGATGCTTATGACCTCCCGGCGGACAAGGTCAGAGAAGAAAGTCTTCATGGTTTTTATGTCGTTATCCGCGGTCTTTTCGGCATATCCAGAATCGACCAGGGAATTGAAGAAGTCCTCAATATCAAAATATTTGAAGTACTTAACGCTCTTGTCGCCGAAAAAGTCGCATGCGCGCGAAACTGCCGGCCTATAGCTCTTAAGTGTCCCCTTCCGCAGCCGCCCCCGCCGACAATCCGCTTCTCTTCGCGACAGCCACACTGGCATCGCCACGTTTAAAGCTAGTGTCCCGTGCGGTTAGTAGCATCAATTAATTCTGAGTCATTTTGGTCGCTGTCAAGGCGCGCCGACGCAGGCATAGCCAGAGCTAAGCCGAGGAGGCGCAACGCCGAGAGCGGGCAAAAGGGCCAGAATTAGAAGA
>JAGXHK010000148.1 GCA_024636255.1 Desulfuromonadales bacterium
CTCCATCCTCTTCGGCATGGCGGGAAGTTTCTGGGAGGCCTCCGTTGGCCGGGCGCTGGTGGGCCTGGGCGTCTCGGTGGTGTTCGTCGCTCTGTTCAAGAGCAACAGTGTCTGGTTCAGCGAGCGCAATTTCGGGCAGGTCAGCGGCCTGACGCTGCTGTTCGGCAATATGGGGGCGATTGCCTCGGCCGGGCCGTTGGCGGCGCTGCTCGAGGTGTATTCCTGGCGATCCGTATTTGTATTTTTGGGATCGGTCACCATTTTGCTGGCTGGTCTGACACTGCTGCTTGTCCGCAACCGTCCCGAAGATCTGGGATTCCCTTCTGTTCGGCAAATGGAGGGAAACCTGAGTCATCCGGCAAGGCAGCGCCATTGGTGGCAGGATTTGCAGACGGTGTTTGCGACCCGGGCGATCTGGCCGGTCTTCTGGGTCGGCCATGGCATGGTCGGCGGCATGCTCGCCTTTGTCGGCCTCTGGGCCATTCCCTATCTGAGCGATGTCCAGGGTCTGGATCGTACAAGCGCGGCAACCTTTACCTCCGTCACTCTCGGCGGCTTTGCCGTCGGGTCTCTGCTGGCCGGCTGGCTGTCGGATAAAATCGGCCGGCGCAAACCGGTGATTCTCGCCGGCACACTGGGCTATGCCCTGGTGTGTCTGGTCCTGTTGCTGGTTTCCTGGCGCTCGACTCTCCTGGGTATGATCCTCTTCTTCCTGCTCGGTTTTTTCCCCGGCGGATTCATCGTCACCTTCGCCAACGCCAAGGAAAATCTCGCCCCCGCCCTCTCGGGCATGGCAATCGGGCTGGTGAACACGGGGCTTTTTTTCGGTGCGGCGATCATGCAACCCCTGTTCGGCTGGGCCATGGACAGAGGTTGGGATGGCAGAATCGTCGACGGCGTGCGCATCTATACCGCAGCCGATTACCGCTTGGGACTGCTGCTTATGCTTGGCTTCGCGCTGCTGTCACTGAGCGCCGCGATGAGAGTCCGCGAGACGTATTGCAGGAGTGGAAAATACTGAGCGCTGCAGATCCTCTCTGCGCGTAGTTTGTTATTTTTTGTCCAAGAAGGTATCCTGAGCGCTTCGTCCTCTGCCTCGGGATATTCCGGCAGGCGTTTTTCGAGATCGGAGGATAGGCTCCACTGTTTGACAGCCAAGAGATTTGTCCTGCTGCCATCCCGGTTGCCCGCCGTTCGCGAGAAGAGGATTGCCACCACATGTACCTGTCCGCTACAGACCCCGCCGTAAACCCGGGCGCGCCGCTCGCGACCCCTTCCGCGCTCCCGCCGCTCTGCGTCGTACTCGACCTCGAAACCACCGGCGCCAGCCCAGCGCATAACCGCATCATCGAGGTCGGTCTGTGCGAAATCGAAAACGGCCAGGTGGTCGAGGAGTGGTCCACCCTGGTCAACCCCCAGGTGCGCATCTCGCCTTTCATCGCTCAGTACACCGGCATCAGCGACGAGCTGGTGGCCGCCGCCCCGAGCTTTGAAGAGATTGCCGAGGATCTCTACCACCGCCTGCGCGGTAAGGTGCTGATCGCCCACAACGCGCGTTTTGACTACGGATTTCTAAAAAACGAGTTCGGCCGTCTGGGATTCGATTACCAGGAAAAGACCCTGTGCACCCTCAAGTTCTCGCGCCGGCTTTATCCTGAGCACCGCCGTCACGGCCTGGACGCCCTGATCGAGCGCCACAACCTGAGCGCTCAGGCGCGCCACCGTGCCCTTGGCGATGCGCGCATGACCTGGGAGTTCGTGTGCAAGGCGCTTGCCGAGCATTCATCCGAAAACAGCGCCGCGGTTCTCGCCCAGATTCTCGGCCGGCCGAGCCTGCCGCCCAACCTGCCCGCCGAACAGATCGAGGCGCTGCCCTCCGGACCCGGGGTCTATCGCTTCTTCGGCGAAAACAATACCGTTCTCTATGTCGGCAAGAGCATTGACCTGCGCTCCCGGGTGCTGTCGCATTTTTCCGGAGACCATCGGCTGCGCAAGGACATGCGCCTCTCCCAGCAGATCTATCGCCTCGACGTTATCGAAACAGCCGGGGAACTCGGCGCCCTGCTGCTCGAAGCGCGTCTGGTGAAAGAGCTTGCGCCCGTGCATAACCGCCGCCTGCGCCGCACCCGCGCGCTGCATACACTGCGCCTGCTGCCAGAGGATGCCAGGGGCTGTATCGAAGTGGCCGCGCTCACGCAGCTGGAACGAAAGGATCTCAGCCAGATCTTCGGATTGTTTCGCACCAGGCGCGAAGCGAAGAAGGTGCTGGGCGAACTTGCCGCTGAACAAGGCCTGTGCCTCAAGGTGCTGGGGCTGGAAAAGGGCAGGGGGGCGTGTTTTGGCTACCAGATCAAAACCTGCCGCGGCGCCTGCGTCGGGCAGGAGCCCCTGGCGCTGCATCGCCCACGGCTGCAGGTGGCCCTCGCGGGACTTAAGCTGCGCACCTGGCCGTTTTCCGGGGCGATAGGGATTCGCGAAATCTCGGCCACCGGGCGCACCGCGATCCATGTGTTCGATCGCTGGTGCCATCTGGGCAGCGCCGCCGATGATCAGCAGCTTGCCGGGATTATTGACGGCAGCTCCGACCCCATTCCTTTTGATCTGGACAGCTACAAGATCCTGTCCCGTTATCTCGAGGAAAAAGGCGACCAGCTTGATCTGCTTCCTCTGAAAACCTCCCGCTGAAGCTCAGGTCGAAAGGCAGCTCTCGATCGTCGAAAACAGATCCTTCATCTGGACGGGCTTGATCAGAACACGATCCATCCCGGAAGCGAGGCATTCCTCCGCGATCTCGCGCCGGGCATGTGCGGTCAGGCCGATGATGAAGGTGCGGCGCGTCCCTCCGGCCTCCCTTGAACGGATCGCCCGGGTCGCTTCAATGCCGTTCATCTCCGGCATCTGCAGGTCCATCAGAATGAGGTCGAAGCTCTCGGCCCCCCACTTTTCAACGGCGGCCCTGCCGGTCTCGGCGACATCGACCTGGAACTGATTTTCCTCCAGCATCATGGAGATCATCTGCCGGATCGTCGGCTCGTCCTCAGCCAGCAGGATGCGGGCGGCAACGGGATGCTCTCCACGCTCTTCCGGTGCGTCTTCCACCGATCCGGCAGGGGCCGCTTCGGCGCTCTTCACCGGAATGGTAAAAACAAAGGTGCTCCCCGTTCCTTCACGGCTCTGTACTGAGATCCTGCCTCCCATCAGTTCGACCAGCCCCTTTGAGATCGCCAGCCCCAGGCCGCTCCCCTCGTATGGACGGGTAAAGGAGGAATCCACCTGGCTGAAGCTTTCGAAGAGAAGCCCCTGCTTTTGTTCGGGTATACCGATGCCGGTATCGGCCACCGAGAACTCCAGCAGATCGCCGCGCGTTCGCACGCAGACGCGGATCTTCCCCTCGTGGGTGAACTTGATGGCGTTGCTGATCAGGTTGATAAGCACCTGTCCCAGCCGGTCCGGGTCGCCGATGACCGTTTCAGGGGTTCCCGGTGCCACGTCTGTTTCCAGCTCCAGGTTCTTTTCCTGTGCCGGAAGAGTGAACATCTCCATGGTCTGGCGTACGCACTCACGAGGGTGGAAGGGTTCCTCGTCGATCTCCACTTTTCGCGCCTCGATACGAGAAAAATCGAGGATGTCATCGATCAGGGCGCGCAGGCGCCTGGCCGAAGAATCCGCCATGCCCAGCAGCCTGCGACGGTCCGGGTTTCTGTCGGTCATCAGCAGATGCTCGATAGCAGCCAGGAAAACCGTCATCGGCGTGCGGATCTCATGACTCATATTGGCCAGAAATTCGCTCTTGGCGCGGCTCGCCTCCTCGGCCGCGGTTTTGGCTTTTTTCAGTGCCTGCTCCGCCCGCTTACGCTCGGTGATGTCGCTGGCGGCGCCAAACCATTCGACGATATCGCCTTCCGCATCCAGAATCGGCACCGCCCGGGAGTGTATCCATCCCACGCTGCTGTCTGCTCTTCGGACACGGTGCTCCAGTTCGAAAACACTCTTTGTTCGAATGGCTTTTTCGATAGTGGCGCTTACATCGGGGTGGTCCTCCGGAACGATGTATTCCTGAAGCCAGTTGGGATTGGGTTCGGTCGTCTGCGCGAGAAAATTATCGCTGTTGAGCTGGCGTATCTCCCGCCAATCCGGGCTCATTTGATAAAGGACATCCGAGCTGGCCTTAATCAGGGCATGAAGGCGATATTCGCTCTGTTTTCGGGTCGTGATGTCCTGGGCGGAAGCAATCATGCACTTTTCTCCGGCGAGTTCGACGGTTTCAGCTGAAATGAGGACCGTTCGTGTCTCTCCGGATTTTGTTGTGATTTCCGCCTCTTCCTCCTTTAGAGACGTATTTTTCAGGAGAATTTCTCTAAAACGATCTCTATCTTTGCGGCGCCTCCAGAGGTTCAGTTCGTACGAGGTTTTTCCGATCGCCTCGTCGCGAGGGAATCCGGTGACTGTCTCAAATGCGCGGTTCACGTCCAGCATCCGCCCCTCTTTGACAGTGCTGACTGTCGTCATAACAGGGGTGGTCATGAAGAAGGTGCGAAATTTCTCGTGACTTTCCTGCAGCGCCTTCTCCGTGCTCTTTTGCTCCGAAATATCCCTCCAGAGATGAATCGCCCCGATCAGGTTTCCTTCCCTGTCTCTTATCGGGGCGGCGTTGGAGCGGATGGGAATGTCCTTGCCGCCTTGGTGTCGAATCAAAAGCTCTCGGTTCATGACCGGCTTCCCGGTCCGCAGCACCTGCACAAGCGGCAGCTCGTCAATATCGGCGGGGGTGGTCCCGTCCGGCTTATAAAGTGTCATTCCCAGGCGGCGCTTCTCCGGCGTACTCCCCGACATCTCCTCGCGAGACATGCCGGACATCTTGATGCCTTCCTCGCTGCAGTATGTGATGCGTCCATCGAGTCCGCAGATCGAGAGCCCATCGGGAACATTTTTCAGAATCGATTCCAGAATAAGGCGTGCACTGCCGGCATCCTCCTGTTCGGAAGACTCCGGCGGCACCTCGGCCTCCTTTTCTCGAAGAGCGTCCTGAAGTATCCTGGCGCGACTTATCGCCGCATCTCGCTCCTGTTCAAGAAGCCGAACCTTTTCTTCAAGCTCCGCTATGCGGGCATTCATGTTCTGCTCAAAGGTTTTTCCCATCCATGTTCTCCATAATGCCGGCGCAGACCCTGTCCAGCGGACAGTTCCGTAGTCAGCACATCGAGCTATGGCCGAACACTCCGCTTGCAGAGTCCAGCCAGAAAAAATTCGGTTTGTTCAGTATACTGCGCCTCTGTAGATACCGTCCATCATTGGGCGCTGCTTGCTGCCGCCGGTTCATCGATCGGCAACGGCGCCCCGGTATGGATGGCGCAGCGGAAGTCGCTCGAGGTTAAAGTTCCCGGTGGCACGGTGTCCATGAAATCGTTAAAATGCTGTACGACTTTCCGACTACCACTGAGAGCTATTAAGGAGAATCGTTATGATTCCAACCCATCGCATTCCGACACATCCCGGGAAAATCCTGAAAGAGGAATTCCTCGACGAGATTGGCATCAGCCAGGTAGCCTTTGCGGCCCACATTAAAGTTCCTGTCCAGCGGATCAATGAAATCGTGCGTGGAAAAAGGGGCATCACTTCAGAGACCGCCTGGCTGCTGGCACAATCCCTGGACACCACACCCGAGTTCTGGCTCAACCTTCAATCAACATACGACCTGGCCATGAACCGGCCGGAGAAAACCATTTTAAAATTACGCATGGCCAGCTGACATTTTCACTCGTTCATTGGGCTCTGCTTGCTGCCGTCGGTTCATCGATCGGCAACGGCGCACCGGTATGGATGGCGCACCGAAAGCCGCTCGAGGGATGGGGCAGGGCAGGCTCGGCTTTGCCGCGGATCACCGTGCTGCTCCCCCCGGGGGAGTTGAACACGCTGCCGCCGCGATAGACCTTTTTCTCGCCGCTCTCCGGCCCCTTGGGGTTTTGCTTCGGCGAGCGGGCGTAATAATCGGGATCATACCAGTCGGCCACCCACTCGGAGATGTTGCCGCTCATGTCGTAGAGCCCCAAGGGGTTGGGGGGAAATTGACCACCGGGCAGAGGCCAGTCGGTCGATTCGGGATAGTTCACGCCCCGTTCGATGTAACCGGTGTCGGTAGCAAAAGGCACGACTTTGCCGCGGCTGCGAGCGGCAAACTCCCACTGCGCCTCTGTCGGCAGGCTGATCGGCAGCCCGGTCTGCTCGCCGAGCCACTCGCAATAGGCGTTGGCGTCCTGCCAGTTGACATAGGCCGGCGTATCGAGTTTACGCCAGGGCTTGCCCATCTGCTTCGCTTCTGTCGGCTCCCGTCCGGTGGCGGCGGAGAACGCATCGTGTTCGCCGAAGGTGACCTCGAATTTGCCCAGGTAATAGTCGTTCAGCATAACTTCGTGGGCCGGACGATTATCACGACAGGGCAGGTAGTAATAAAAAGCCTTATCGCCGAAAGCAGCTATCATTTCCTCTTCGGAATCTCCCATCATGAACGCGCCCCCTTCAACGGGAACCATATTCTTCAGGGTGCGCTCGATCAGTTCCGCCACCTCTTCGGCATGATCGCTCTCAGCCCGAGGCGCGCCTCCGGCGAACAGACAAGCGAACAGGAAAAACGACAAACAAAAGACGGCAAATCGCATCATCAAGTCCTTTTTTCAGCTTTCTAGGCCAGACCCAGGCCGTTATCGCGCACGGCGGCGGTGTGAATTCGCGGCTGCATCGGCAGTTGGGACGTTCTCTGCAGCAGAAGATTCATCTGCTCATAATGCAGCTTCATTTTATTCACAAGCCCCAGAAAATCCCACAGCACCTGCTCCCCCTGTTTCCAGGCATTTTCCCCCGGAGCAATGCGGCTGCCGTCGACGGTCAAATGCTCCATGACCTCTTTGTATTCGTTCCAGGTCTGGATCGTGCGCAGCACGGCGACAATGGCCCGCTCCTGTTCGGTATTGAACGAAAGCCAGGGGCGGTGGCACAGGGCTCTCAGTATCCGGCCCTTGCCCTCCGGCGGCTGAAATAACACCAGATCCCGGGAATTTAAAATTCGCTCGGCCAGGAAAGCTGCTCTCTTCTGATTTATATGTTCTTCTTGAAGGGATCCAAGGAATTCCTTCACCGTCATTCTCATCCGACGAAGCGCATCTTCACCTTCTTCGTACACCGTCTCCAGCCTCTCTCCTGCCAGCAGCAAGTAGGTTCGCAGCGTGTCAAAATACCTGAAGGCGTCTTCGTTCATGAAATCCATGAAATTGAAGTCATGGTTTTTGAGCTGGTGATAGATGAACTGACAGAACTCGGAAATGGAATTGCCGTTGACCGAAAACAGAATCCCGCCCCCGCCGCCGGTCCCCCAGATCAGGTATGCCTTAGCGCGTATGATGAATTTTCCATTATCGTAAGTGATGTAGAACTCCCCTTTGAATCCCGCCCCAAAGCCACCTGTGCCATTGAACCCCACCTCAGCCAACACACCCCACTGGTGACCAGTCTCTGGATTGCGCCATTCGGCGGCGCCGGTGACCTCACAGCCGCGCTTGATCCCGGCAAAGGCCTCGCCGCTCATTTCCACAGCGGCGTCTTTTTCGTTCCGGTCACTGCGGGTGGCACCGCGCAGCTCGACCTGACCGCCCGAACCGACATTGAAATGAACACCGACACCGGCCTGCAGGCTGGCTCCGGCAAATCCGCTGAGTGCGGCCTGCAGTCTGGCACGGATGTGACCGCAGTCAAACCTCTTGGTCGCTCCCTGGCGCGGGCCTCTTGCCACCGTAAAGTCGAAACGCAGCGCGTGACCCTCTTCTCGCGGTACATAGGCATTGAAATCGGCCCGCCCTTCGGCCAGCGAGAGTGTGACCTGCGACTGTCCGGTCAAGCCGAAGCGGCGCTCCGAAAAGCCGATGTCGCCCTTGAGGGAAGCGCCATGGGTATAGCGCATCAGCTGGGCCTGAGGGCTGACATCGAAGCGGCGGTTGGGATTTTTCGACGGCAGAAGCATGGTGGCAGTGCGTGCATTGAAGCCGCGGGCCCAGTCTGCGAGGGTCCGGCTGTAAGGGTCGATCAGATCCCAGGTCAGCTGCGCCTTTTTGTCTCCGAA
>JAGXHK010000149.1 GCA_024636255.1 Desulfuromonadales bacterium
GAGTATACCTACATCCTCTCCAACGTCGATCACCCGGATATCGCCGGCATCGCTGTGGGTTATCACATCCGCGATCGGGTCTGGAAAGAATCGCGGGGGCGCCTCTACGTCGATTTTCGTCCCCTGGCCCAGCTCGGCGGGGAGCGCGACGTAATTCAGAAGCTTAAAATGGGAGCTGTGCAGGGGATGCTCTGCTCTTCGGTGGCCGCCGCCAACGTGGCGCCCCGGCTTGGGATCGTCAATCTGCCCTTCGTGATCAACACCTTTGAGAAGCTCGAGACGTTTCGCGCCACCCCCGAACTCTGGCAGCCCTTTGGCGATAGTGCCTTGCGCCAGGGGATCATGGTGGTCGATTTCACCGGCTACGGCAGTTACGGCTGGGCCACCACCACGCCGGTGCGTCGTCTCGAAGAGGCGCAGGGGGTCAATTTCCGCATCGCCCAGGCGCCGGTTAATACCGATACCTACAAGGCCTGGGGGCTGAAGTTCACCGTCATGCCCTGGCCCGATGTGCCCCAGGCCCTGCAGACCGGGGTTATCGACGGCCTCGACCACACCCCCATCGTCTGCAGCATCACCAAAAAATTTGAGGTGGCCCGGTATTTCACCCGGCTCGACTACGCTCAGGGACTCTATATCCACCTGATGAACCGGCGCTGGTTTCAGCAGTTGCCCGAGGACCTGCAGCAGATTCTTCTCACCGCCATCGCCGAGGAGAGCGCTAACGCCCGCGCTCTGACCCGCCAGCAGCAGCAGGCGCAGATCGCCGCGGCCAAGGCCGATGGCGTGACTTTCTTCGATCTGCCGCAGGAGGATCGACGCAAGCTCGAGGAGAGCGCGGCGCCGGTCTACCGGCAGTGGGGGCAGAAGATGGGAGCGGATTACCTGGAGACGGTGCGCGCGACGCTCGGCCGTTGAGCGTTTATTCGGGGTGAAACGGATTTCCGGATCTTCGAAAAAACGACATTTGCCGGGCCCGTGCCACTTTTGCAGAACAGCGTTTTGTATTATCATGCAGATTCCGGGTCTTTCGATTTGAACCATTCTGCACCCGGCCCCTTCGCTGGCCACGAGAGGCTGCTGTGCTCAATTGCTCACGGCATCCCATTGCATGCTCCGGCCTTGCTGGAGAGCAGAAACCCGGATGCAGAACTCTGAGCCTTCGAGCGTTTTCCCTGCTGAATAAAAAGGAGATGTCATTTTGAAAAAAATTCTCGTTCTGGGAATGCTTCTGTTGCTGGTGTTTGGCGGAGTTGCCGCGGCCCAGGAGAAGAGCGATCCGTTATCCCGCTGGAAGCCGGACTTCGACCCGAGCGGAGCCGAGCACACCTACATGCTCTCCAACGTCTCGCACCCGGGAATCGAGGGGGTCGCAGTCGGATATCGAATCCGCGACCGGGTATGGGAGCTATCCGACGGCCGACTTTATGTCGATTTTCGTCCTCTCTCGCAACTCGGCGGGGAGAAGGACGTCATCCGGAAGCTCAAAATGGGGGCGGTTCAGGGGATGCTGTGCTCGTCGGTGGCGGCGGCCAATGTGGCCGACACCCTCGGCATCGTCAATCTGCCTTACATCGTTGATACCTTTGACAAACTCGATACCTTCCGCAACACGCCAGGGCTTTGGGAGCCGTTCAAAAACAGCGCTCAGCGCTCAGGGATCATGGTGTCCGATATTACCGGGTACGGCACCTACGGCTGGGCCACTACGACGCCGGTGCGCAATCTGGATGAGGCCGGCACGGTCAATTTCCGCATCGCCCAGGCGCCAGTTAATACCGATACCTACAAGGCCTGGGGGCTGAAGTTCACCGTCATGCCCTGGCCGGATGTGCCCCAGGCCCTGCAGACGGGAGTGATCGATGGGCTCGACCACACCCCGATCGTCTGTAACCTGACTAAAAAATTCGATGTCGCCAAGCATTTCACCCGGGTTGATTACGCACAGGGGCTTTTCGTGCATCTGATGAACAGGCGCTGGTTTCAGAAACTGCCCGGCGATCTGCAGCAGATCCTGCTCGATGTGATTGCCGAAGAAAGCGCTGCCGCCCGCCAAGCCACCCGTGAGCAGCAAAAAGAGCAGATCGCGGCGGCCGAATCTGCCGGGGTCACCTTCTACCAGCTTTCCGCTGTCGACAAGGCAGCACTGCAGAAGAGTGCGGCCCCAGTCTACGAGAACTGGAAGAAAAAGATCGGCCCGCAGTACTTCGACCTGGTACGCACGACCCTGAACGGCAATTAGTGCCCTGTGCGGCGAGTTTCGCCAATCATTCTGGCCCTTTTGGGCGCTTCCGGCGCCACGCCTCCTCGGCCTAGCTCTGGCAGGCCTGGGTCGGCTCAGCCCGGATGAAAAACCGAACAACCTGCGGCCGGTGCGTTCCAGCGCGCCGGCCCTTTTTGCGAGTGTTCCATGTGGAAAAAAGCCTCCCGCGTCATTGATCGCACCCTGACCTTCGTTGAAGATTGGACGCTGTTTATCGCCGTGAGCGTCGCGCTCTGCGCCGCGATGGGCAATGTGATCCTGCGCAAAACCACCAGCATCAATCTTTACTGGTCCGACGAAGTGGTGCGCAAGGTCATCTTTATCACCACCTATATCGGGGCCAGCGCCGCGATCCGCAGCCGCTCGCTGATCCGCATCGACGCCCTGCCGCAGATGGTTCCGGTCCTCAAGCGCGCCCTGACCCTGATCGGCCATCTGGCAGCGCTCTTTTTCGCCGGCCTCATGATCAAGCTCGGCTGGGGGATCACCCTGATGGTGTACCAGGACGAATATGCGCGAACCGCCACGCTGCAGATCCGCGAGTGGTACTTCTATGCGGTTCTGCCGGTCATGGGGGTGATGATGTTCGTGCGGACCCTGATCGTCATGGTGGAGGATTGGCGCGGCGCTCCATCGGTCGAGGAGAACGAGCGTGGATAGCGCATATCTGATCATCCTGGCCATTCTCCTCGGTTCGCTGGCGGCCACCGTCCCCGTTTTCATGGCGCTGTTTTTTACCGGTCTGTTCGGGCTGGTCTACGGCGTCGGCATCGATCCCCAGATCGCCGTCGAGGTCCTTTACCGCAGCATGGATAAGTTCGCCCTGATCGTGGTGCTCTTCTTCGTGCTGTGCGGCAATATCATGACGACCGGCAGCATCGTGCGCAAGCTGGTCAAAACCGCCAACGTGCTGATCGGCTTTCTGCCTGGGGGGCTGGCGATGGCGGGGATTCTCGCCTGCGGCTTTTTCGGGGCGATCTCCGGCTCTACGGTTGCGACGGTGGTGGCGATCGGCGGCTTTATGGTTCCTGCGCTCATCGAGCACGATTACGACGAGCGCTTCAGTGTCGGGGTGATGACGACCGCTCCGATTCTGGGAGTCATTATTCCGCCCTCAATCGCCATGATCCTCTATGCCATGGTCACCAACGATTCTCTCGAGGCGCTTTTTCTTACCGGCTTCATCCCGGGGTTTCTGATCATGGCGGCCATGTCGCTCTACGCCTATACGGTCTGCCGACGGCGCGGGATGCGGCGCCGGCGCCGTCCCACTGTGCGCGAGGTGGCAGACACGCTGCGCGAAAGCATCTGGGCGCTGCTGCTGCCGGTGATCATTTTCGGCGGCATCTACTCGGGCCTGTTCACCGCAAACGAAGCGGCGGTCGTCGCCTGCTTTTATGCATTTTTCGTTGAACTTGCGATTCATCGCGACATGCGGGTTCGCGATGTCAAAAAGGTGGTGGTCTCATCGGCGGTCACCTCTTCGACGCTGCTGGTGATCGTTGCCGGGGCGTCGGTGTTCGGCGAGTATCTGACCTTTGAGCAGATCCCTGGCCAGATTGCCGAGGCCGTCGTGGCGAATATCCAGAGTCCCTGGGTCTTTTTGCTCGCTGTGAACATTTTGCTGCTCGGAATCGGCATGTTCATGGACATCATCTCCGCGACTCTGATCCTGACGCCGATCTTTCTGCCGCTGCTTGCGCAGTTTGACATTGATACACTGCATTTCGGCCTGCTCATGACCATCAATCTGGGCATCGGCTACTGCACCCCGCCCCTTGGGGTCAGTCTGTACATCAGCGGCGCCATGGTCGATAAAAGCCTGATCTATATGTCACGGGCGGTCATGCCTTTTTTGGTTCTGCAGATCGCGATACTCCTGCTGCTGACTTTCTGGCCCGATCTGGTGCTGTTGCTGCCGCGCCTGTTTTACGGCTACGGCAACTGATTTTGATTCTGCGCAAGAGGTGCTTTGATGAGCATTAAAATTCTGCTCCCCCTGGACGATTCGAAAACCAGCCGGCGCACCACCGAAGCGCTCATCTCGCAGAAGGAGCGATTCCCTTACCCCCTGACCCTGCTGCATGTGGTGGAGACCGATAAGCTCGCTTACCGGATGATCCCCGACTTTCAGGTGGCGATGGTCCGGGAGCGGGCGCGGGAGGCCGGAGAGCACTTTCTTCAACAGGCGCGGGACCAGTTTTCCGCGGTGGGCCTCGAGGTGGAAACCCGTCTCGAAGAAGGCTCTGCCCGCAAGATCATCACGCGGATCGCCAACGAGGAAGGTTTTCAGTTGCTGATCATCGGCCGCAGCAATTCCGGTGAAATCCGTGATGTCCTCTTCGGTTCGGTCACCAACTACGTTCTGCACAACGTGCAATGTCCGGTTCTGCTGCTTTAGGCGTGCGGTCTTGAGATACCCTTCGTGCGCGTTAGACTGGAAGACAAGGCGAACCTGAACTGACATTCTGACACGGAGCGAAAGGCCATGACTGATGATGCACGCATTGAAAAGGAGATTACTGCCCGCCTGACCCATGAGACCCGCATCAACCTCGACGAGTGCGAGATGGAGGTGAAAAGCGAGGGGGGGTATGTCAACCTGCGCGGCGAGGTTCACAGCGTTGCCGCCCTGCGCCTGACGCAGGTGATTGTCGCGCAGGTCGAGGGCGTAAAGAAGGTGAGTGAGGATCTGCTGGTGAAAATTCCTGCCGCGATGGGCGACCTGGAGTTGACGCAGCACATCGAGAAATCCCTTGAACAGGAGCCGAATCTCGAGGCCAGAGAGATCGACGTCAACGCCGATCGCGAGGGGCGGGTCATTCTGACCGGTAGGGTGCATTCCTGGATGGCTTTTAGACTCGCCGAAGTCCTGGCCTGGTGGGTCTCCGGAACCCGGCACGTTCGGAATGCGATCGTGATTGAACCTCACGAACAGGATTCCGATGAAGAGCTCAAGGACAATCTTGTGGTGATTATGAGCAAGGACAATCTGGTCGATCCGAGCAATTTCCATCTGATCGTCGTCGACCGTGCGGTTATCCTGCGCGGCCAGGCGCCTACTTCCGTGGAGAAAGGTGCTGCCATTCGCGATTGCTGGTACACTCCCGGAGTGCGCGATGTTATCGACGAACTGACCGTGCGCTGAGCCCCACGAGCACCTGAAAAAAGGACAAAATAGGCGAGGTTCGAAAGAAATCAGGAACACTTGGCTTTATCAGTACCGGGTGTTTTGATTTTCAGATGTGGTGGTGACAGGTATTTCCTTGCAAGATACTGCTATGTTCTTATATATTGAAAGGTGCATAGAAGAAGGGGGAAATTATGGGCGAATTTTTAATTCTATCCGCAGTGATCGCGCTCTGGTTCGTCCTGCAGCGCTGGGTTCTACCCCGTTTCGGTATCCGCACCTGACTTTCCGGTCCCTGCAGCCTTCCGTCGGAAGGCCGAAAGAAGAAGGGCATCGAAGAGCCGGATTCGAAACAATGAATTTTGCGAAACGCCAACAAGAAAAAGACCGGACTCGTAGCGAGACGGTCTTTTTCTTGTTGGCACCCGAACAAAGTAAGCCGGTGCGCCAGTCAAAGAAGATTGTCGGCGAGAATCCCGAAGGTGATGGTGGTAAAAAGGGTGGCGAGCAGCGCCAGGAAGCCGTCGCGCGCGATCAGGGCAAGACCGAACGCGGTCAGCGCCGCGCCTGCGCCATTGGCGTTATAGACAACGAGTTTTCTCTGCCAAAGCTTTCCCTAAAGATAGGGAGAAAAAAGCTTTATCGCGCAGGTCAGCAGTTTTCGGGGCAGGGGGCGCTCGTTGATTTCGGCACGGGTTATCCGATGCGAGCGGTCGAGAATCTCGCCGAAATGGCGATGCAGTGTTTCGGCGAGAGCGGTTGAGTAGACTTCGATGTTGAATTCAAAATTGAGCCGCAGGCTGCGCGGGTCGATGTTGGCCGAGCCGACAAGGGGATAATGATCATCGACCAGCAGCAGTTTGCTGTGAACAAATGGCGGCGGCTGGTAAAAGATGCGGGTCCCATAGGGGAGCAGTTCGGCAATGTAGGCCTCCATGGCCCAAGCTACATAAAAAAGATTGTTTTTTTCCGGCAGGATGATCTCGATCTGGACACCGCGCAGAGCCGCCGCGTTGATGGCAGAAACCATGGCCCGGTTCGGGATGAAATACGGGGTCATGATCCGCACCCGCTGCCGGGCACTGTTCAGCGCGCCAATAATGATCCAGTGCAGTTTTTCGAAATTTTCATTCGGACCGGCGCTGATGCCGCGGCAGAAAGCCTCCCCATTAGTCAGAGGGCCGGCGTATTTCTTTATGGGGATGCTCTCGCCTGTTGCGAACCCCCAGTCCTCGACGAATGCTTCCTGCAGGTGACCAACGGCCGGGCCTTCGATGCGGAAATGAATATCGATCACCCGGTTCGGATTACGGGTGTCGGCCGCCAGGTGCCGATCACCGATGTTCATGCCGCCGGTAAACCCGATCAGCCCGTCGACGACCAGCAATTTGCGGTGGTTGCGCAGATTGAAGTAGATGCCTCGCCCTGAAAGCGATGGAGGCAGAAATCTGCCGACCTGTACTTTGCTGCCGCGCAGCAGGTGCCGGGTGAAGGGAAGCGAGTAGTATTCGCCGAGGGCATCGAAGAGGACCCTGACTTTGACGCCCCGCTCAGCAGCCTCACGCAGCGCCTCGACGAACTGTCGGCCGCTGTGGTTATTCTCGAAAATATAGCTGACCAGGTGTACGCTCTGCGTGGCGTTGCGGATTGCCGCGAGCATGTCGGGAAACGCCTCCTCCCCGTTGTGCAGCGCATGGATGCGGTTTCCTGGAACCAGGGGGCGCCGCGTTACCGCATCTGAGAGGCTGAGCAGGGCGGAGTAGTTTTCCTGCCTGAAGGGGAGTTCTTCGGCCATTTCGCAGGACCAGGCGCAGACCTGGGGTGCGACCCAGGGCAGGCCGGTTCCCCGCTCCTGCCAGTCGCGGGCCCGGGTGCGGATGCGATTGACGCCGAAGAGCCAGTAAAGAAGAGGGCCGGCGACCGGAATCGCAAAGCAGGTGACGATCCAGCCGAGCGCCGCGCGGGGATCGAGTTTATTGAGCAGAGCATGCCCGGCCGAAATTACGGCGATAACGGTCAGAATACTCCACAGGATGATGTCGAGCACTGTGCGTCCCCTTCGGCAGCGGCTGCATGGGCATGCGGCCGCAGGGTGCGGCCGTATGAATTCGGACTAATTGTAGCAGAGAACACGCCGGCGTCCACTTTTTGCAGATCGGAGCAATCAGCGGCGCAGCGGCGTTGCGCAGCGCGGGCAGGTGAACATGCTCGTTGAGGGGACCTTGTGCCCGCAGGTCGGACAGTTGAAGAAGTATTTGCAATACTTGCACTGCATTTCTGAAAGGCCCTGCTTCTTTTTACATTTGGGGCATTTGCGGTACATCTTGCGCTTCTCGATGTAATCCTCGAAGATCAGCCCGCAGCGGGGGCAGGAATCGACTTCGCGGCTGGTGATGCGCGTATCGCAACTGGGATTGGGGCAAGCAAAAACCGTCTTGCAGCCGCTGCACCAGTATTTCCCTTTTTTCTGTTCTTTGCAGACTGGACACTTCTGCAGTTCCATGGCCTTCCCCCGTGTTATGATCGTGTTCGCGCTGATGAGAGCATTCTCTGCAAATAAAAAGGCCGGGTCCCACCGGGACCCGGCCTGTGTTCAGGATGTCGGTGGGTCTCAGTCGCTTTTCTGAAAAGCCTTGGCGGCAGCTCCGCAAACCTGGCAGGGGCCGTCCGGTTCACCTTCGATCGTATGCCCGCAAACCTGGCAGACGTAGTAATCGACGGCAGCGTTCCGGCCAAGATTGTCGAGGGCTTTCTGGTAAAGGCCGGCGTGCACTTTTTCCACCGCATTGGCCCAGGTAAAGCTGCGAAGCGCCTCGCTGAGCCCTTCGTTCTTCGCCTCCTCAATCATCTGCGGATACATTTCCATGAACTCATGGGTTTCGCCGCCGACGGCTTCTTTGAGGTTCTCGGCGGTCGTGCCGATCTTTCCCAGGGCCCTGAGATGGTTATGAGCATGGATGGTTTCGGCGGCTGCAGCGGCGCGAAAAAGCTTGGCGGCCTGGGTGTGGCCTTCCTGTTCGGCCTTTCTGGCGAATGCCAGGTAGGTGCGATTTGCCTGGGATTCTCCGGCAAATGCTTCTTCGAGATTCTTCTCGGTTTTTTTGCCCGTCACATCTGACATGAACATACCTCAGTTGAGTCAAAGAGTTTACAGCGGAAACATCAAATTGTCCGGATTTATTGTAACGATCGCAGAAAAGATGTCAACCGACCGGCCTGGGCCGTTCTCGGTCGGTCCGTCGGATCGGAGAAGAGACGCTGATCTGGCTGCTTGCCAGGAAGCGGAAAAAGAATTAGAATATTTTCAATTTAAATCAAGGGGGTAGGGATGAACGATTTCCGGGTGGAGAAAATAGACAAGGAGGCAGTCCTTTTTTTTGCCGATGGCGTTGTTCTTGAGGGGGTTGTTTATCTGAGCCCTTTCGCTCAGGGGCACAGCGGCGCACAAACGGTTCTCGAACTGCTCGAGGAGAAAGACCGTTATCTGCCTTTTCATGATCGTGAAGGGGCTTTTCGACTGGTCAACAAGCAGGCCCTGACCCATCTGCGCTACGGCAGGGGGGAAGAAGGCGATCCGCTGGCGGAGTTGGGTGAGCGCATCCAGGTGCGCATCATCTTCTTCGGAGGCGAAACCCTGGAAGGAGCCATCGTCCTGAACATGCCCGAAAACAGGCGTCGGCTCCTCGATTTTCTCAACGCCTTTCCGGACTTTTTCTTTCTTGAGGGCTCAAGTGCCCGTTATATCGTGAACGGGCAGATGATCCGCGAGATTGCGCACATCTGACACGGCTGCCCGCGGACAAAAAAAGCAGGCCGCTGTCGGCCTGCTTTTTATCTTTCGCGAATAAAGTTCTTTTCAGAAAACCCGGTCGCCGTCAGCGGGGGCCTTGGCCGTGATGCGAGACGCTTCGGGTTTCATGACGAACTCGTAGGAATCCTTGAGTTTCTTGGTGAACAGGGCGCCGATAAACAGGGGGCTGCCC
>JAGXHK010000150.1 GCA_024636255.1 Desulfuromonadales bacterium
ATCAATTAATTCTGAGTCATTTTGGCCGCTGTCAAGGCGCGCCGACGCAGGCATAGCCAGAGCTAAGCCGAGGAGGCGCAACGCCGAGAGCGGGCAAAAGGGCCAGAATTAGAAAAGGGAACTAGCCGCACGGGGCACTAGACGAAGATCGCCTTCAGTGATCGCCGAGAAGGCGGACCGGTTCGCCGAGAATGTCTTCGATATACAGCATTTGAATGAGAATGATGATCGCGACCGTCAGGGGCGTGGCAAGCAGGACGCCGTAGAATCCGAACACGATCGCCATCAGAAACTGAACTGAGATGAGCAGGGCGGGCGGGGTGGAGACCGCCTTTTTCTGAATCAGCGGCGTGATCAGGTAGCTCTCCAGAAACTGCGCCGCGCCGTAGACGGCGAGGACCCACACAACCAGGTAGACGTTTTCGATAAGGGCGACGAGAATGGCCGGTATGACCGAGAGGACGGGGCCGATGTAGGGGACAAACGAGAGAAGCCCCGCAATCACCCCCAGGATGATGGCGAGCGGCTGACCGATCAGCCAGAGTCCGAGAGTGATAAGGAGGCCCACCGCCAGCATCGAAGAAAGGCGCCCGACCAGCCACCAGCCGAGACCGTGGCCGACACCTTTCAGGACCTTGCGAACCCGGGCGCGCTTTTGCTGGGGAAAAATCCGGACGATGTTGTCTTTGTAGAAAGCCGGACTGAAAGCGAGATAGATGCCGAGAAAAACGATAATAAAAAAGTCGGCGATCACCCCGGCGGTAAAGGAAAAGAAACCGGTAATCCCTCCCAGCAATTTAGACCAGGAGAGCACATCGCCCTCCGAAGAGTTATTGAGAAGCGCACTCGTCCAGCCGAATTGCTTCAGAAAAGAGTTCAGATTTTCTATCGCCTTCGGAAGCCGGTCGGTCAATGTGTTGAACTGCTCGTTTACCGATGGCCCGGCCACCCAGCCGAAAAGTGTAAAAAGGCCGATCAGTGCAACCAGGACGCAACCCAACGCTACCCGGTAGGGGAGGTGAATCTTTCGGGTGAGAAACCTGGAGATTCCCGCAATGAAGATCGCGAAGAGGATTCCTGAAAAAATCACCAGGAGAACCCGCGCCACCGGGGCAAGCAGGTAGAAAATCGCCAGGACGATCAGCAGGGCAAGGGGGGGCAGGATAAACTTCTGCAGAATGTGACAGACGTGCTGGTCTTTTCGGTTCACGCGATCGCCATTATTCCAGAGGTTCCTTCTTCCGGATATTATTTTCCGAAATTCTACCGGCTTGCGCGAATCCGTCAAGTTCCTTGAACGCATCCAGCTATTCTTGCCTCTTAGACGCCAGCCATTGCTTATCGATCTCTGGCGAAAATGAGAGGGATCATTCCTGTTGACATGATGAGGGTGCACCCTTTATGATCATCTTCATAAAATTTCGTCGAAAAAACAAGTATTTCTGGAGTTTTGTCGGAAAAATCGAAAAATTATCTAATTAAGCACCCGAAAAATCTGCTAAAGGCAAATCCACCGAAAGTTGGAGGCGCAAAGTCACCGGTCTACAGGGAATTTTCCCCACGACAGCGGGACTGCCAGATTCCTCTCTTTCTTTAGCAATACCTTGATTTTTTGGGTCAAATCAAAGGTGTTGCTATTATGAATCCTCGTTCTGCTCCCGAATGCATCTTCCTGCAGGTTCTGCTTGCCCTCAGCTTTTTGGCCGCCAGCGTCAGTACGGCTTTTTGTCTGGATTCAGCCCCGCACTCGGCGATGGACCCGGGTCTGCCGAATGAGTACGGCCGTGTCATCTATCAGAAAAATCAAGACGCAACAAACCAGATCTTCATTATCGGACAGTCTCACCGCAGCGGAGCGAATGGAAAGAACGGTGAGCACACGGTGCAGGCCCAGATAGAAATCTACCGGATCGGCGAATGGCTTATACGCCAGAAAAATGTGGAATTATTGCTGCCGGAGGGATTTTTCCAAAAGGGCCTCGTCCAAAGCGATGCGCAAGGCCGGGCCTACGCAAATTATGCCCCGGCCACTCTGGACAGTGAAAGATTAAGGAACCGGTTGCAGGACACCAGGCGGTTCGTCAGCGCCGACACCCTGCTATCGGCCCAATATCCCATTCGGCTGGGGCAGGTGGAAGATGAAGAGCTGTACCGGACGGTGTCCCACCTGGTGCGGAAAATCGGGAATCGGAAAGAAGATTTGAACCCCGCGTTTTTCGAGGAACTGAACGACTACCAGAGAAAGCGCACGGCGATTATGCTCCAGAACATCCCCTTTGCGGTTGAAAACGTATTCCAGAGAGGGGACATCGAAAATAAACATGCGATCTTCACGATCGGCATGGCGCATATCGCGGATATCATCGAGTTTTTCCATGCGAAAAACCGCGGGGAAACCGCCGAGAATGATGACCTGCTCTCGTCGCCCGCCGTTGATCTGCTGGAAGAAGGGTATGGTGTCACCGTGATTTTGCCAAAGTCACTGGCCGATGATGGCCACGTATTGCGTCTCACCCGGCTGGAACAGGTGGCATCTCCCTGACCCGAACGCGCTGCGCCTTTTCATGCGCGCGGACGGGCTTCATGCGCTCTGATATTTTCCATCGCCGCAGCCACGGCATCGGCGAGCATCTGCAGCAGTTTCATCTCCTCCCCCGTGATGGCGTGGATACGCGCCCAGTAGGTGCCGATTGCGGCCAGAGGATCTTCCTGTCTTGCGGGAGTGACGGGAACCACGGCGAGGCTTTTGACGAACGTCGATGTATATACGCCCGGCGGAATCCGCGTATCTCTTTCGATGTCCTCGATGGCAACGGGTGAGCGGGACAGGATCGTCCAGCCTCCGATGCATTGGGTGAGAGGAAACTTCTTCCCTTTGAAAAGGGGGCTGACGGCGTCCTCGTCGGCATAATAGGAAAATCCGTTCTCCCGCAGGATGAATGTGGCGCCGTCGGCTCCTGTCAATTCCCGCGCCGCTGACCTCACGATGGTCATCACGTGTTCGAGAGTGCGGGCTCGAGAGAGTTCGCGACCTACATGGACGAGTTTTTCCAGGCGTGCGGCATAGGAGGCCTCCACACCGTCTGCGGGTTGCGCATACACGGGTGCTCTTTCCATCACCCGGCCCTGTTCGGCCTCGCTGATCGGTTCGGCCCTGAGCGAGGGAAGGGAGAAGCTGACGCGCGTCCCCTTCTCCGGGGTGCTCTGCGCCCAGATCCGCCCCTGATGCGCTTCAATGATCCCGCGCGCAATGCTCATGCCGAGACCCAGGCCGGAAATCGCGGACTCAGAAGAATCGGCTCTGTAGAATTTGTCGAAGATTCTGCTCAACTGCTCCGGGGTCATGCCGATGCCCTGGTCCGCGACTTCGACCAGCGCCTTACCATCGTCGTCTTTGACTTCGACCCGGATCTTTCCCCCGCGGGGCGAGTATTTTATGGCATTGGTCAGAAGGTTATCCAGAACCTGCAGTATGCGCAGCCGGTCCGCACAGACCAGGACTTCTGAAGCAGGGCGGATCACATCGAAATGGTGGCGGGTCCCGGCACGGCGGAATGGAGCGACGGCTCTCTCCATCAACTCGCCGAGGTCCCAGGTCGATTTTTCCAGCCGCATCGGTCCGCCGCTCTCCATCCGCCCCAGATCGAGGAGGTCGTTGACGATCAGGGAGAGCGCCTCGCCGGTATCCAGAATATGGTCGATGAATTCCTCGCGCTGCTCCGGCGCAAACGGCCCCATCTCATTTTCCTGTTTGAGCAGTTCGGCAAAGCCCATGATCGCGGTCAGAGGGGTTCTGAGCTCATGGGCGGCCGTGGCAATGAATTCGTTCTTGGCCAGGTCAAGTTCCCGCTCGCGGGTGACATCGTGAAACATCAGCACGCTGCCTTCCCGACGTCCTCCCGGACTCCGCAAAGTGGAGAAGCGGGCTCGCAGCAACCTGTTTTTCTGATCCAGGGCGAAATCGAACGCCGGCAAAGGGGCATCACCGGCCGCCAGGGCGTCGAGCTGAGCATCGACAGTCTCATTGTTGATCGCCGAACGCACGTTTTTTTTCCCGATTTCGGAACTGCTGAATCCGAACAGTTTCTCCGCCGCCTGATTTATGAAAATTACGCGTTCCTGCGCGTCGGCGACAATGAGGGCGCCGGGCAGAGAGTGCAGTATGCTGTCGAGCCGCTTTTGTGCAGCATTGTGTCCGTTTGTTCTTTTTCTTTCCATTTCCCCTCCCGAAAAGCCCATTTCATTCGCGACGATGCACCCCTGAACCTGAGTGCTGATCGCCACGGTATTATTTTACTACTCTAACATCAGGATGACCGAATATGTCACCCGGAATGAAAAAAGATCTTTCTTGCGGCAATTCCGCCAGCCAGGCCTGCCTTCTATTTTAAATGTGGGGCGTTTCGGATAGACTGGCCACACCACGTTGGGTCCACCTCTATCCAGGAGAAAACCTGCGCGATGGCCGAAGACAATGTCTTTTTTCTGCCGGTCAAGGATATCTGCCGGCGCGATGTCGCAACCTGCACTCAGGAAGAACCTCTGGTTGAGGTGGCGGCGCGTATGCGCGAGCGCAATATCTCGAGTCTGGTGGTCTGTAAAGAAAACGAGCCGGTGGGCATTTTCACCGATCGCGATCTGCGCAACAAGGTTGTGGCTGAGGGAAAAGATCCCAACGCTCTTCAGGTCCGCTCGGTCATGAACGCCCCGCTGGTCACGGTCGGGGAACAGGATTTTCTCTTCGAGGCCCTGCACGCCATGTCTCATCATGGCATTCACCGCGTCTGCGTGGTCGATGCTGAAGGGCGCCTCATCGGCATCCTCACCGATTCGGACATTCTCAGGGTGCAGGTTCAATCTCCGCAGAAGATGATGCGCGATATCGAAGAGGCGAACACCATCGAGGACCTGAAAAACCTTCACCATCAGGTTCAGGGTTTGGTCGTCCACCTGGTCGGCACCCGGGTGGCGACCAGCGACCTGGTGCGCATGATCGCGCATCTCAACGATCGTCTGCAAAGCCGCCTGATCAATCTGCTGCGCGCGCAGAGATTTCCTGGTCTCAGCGATCGTTTTGCATTTGTCGTGCTGGGCAGCGAAGGGCGCGGAGAGCAGACGCTGACCACCGATCAGGATAACGCCATCGTCTATGCCGACGGGCTCGGCCGCGACGAGATCAGGCGCATCGAGGATTTTTCTCGTTCGCTGATCGAGGCCCTGGTGCAGATCGGGGTGCCGGCCTGTCCCGGCGGCATCATGGCGAAGAACGAATTCTGGCGGCGCAGCCTGGCGGGGTGGAAAGATGTCCTCGATGACTGGCTCGCAACCCCCTCCCCGGAGAACATCCTGAACGGCAGCATGTTTTTCGACATCCGCACCCTGCACGGCAATCCGACCTTCGAGCGGACCCTGAAAGTGCATATCAAGGAGCACCTGGCCGGAGAAGACGTATTTCTAGCCCATACGGCCGCCAACGTGCTGCGCTTCAAACCGCCTCTCGGCCTGTTCGGCCAGATCAAGACAGAGAAAAAGGGGGCGCATCGCGGCAAACTCGACATCAAGAAGGCCGGAATTTTCGCCATTACCGAAGGGATCAAGGTCCTGGCTCTGCAGGCGGGCATTCTGGATGGCGGCACGCGCGAGCGTATGGAGAAACTCCTCGCGCTCAAGGTCTTGCGGCAGGAGCAGGCCCAGGACCTGCAGGCCAGCTTCGACTTTCTGGTTTATCTGCGACTGCGCGCCCAGGTCAGGGCCATTCAGGCGGGGCGCGAGCCCACGAATCATCTCTGCCTGGACCATCTTAATCGCATGGAGAAAGGGCGGCTGAAGCTTGCCCTCGAAGAGGTGAAGTCCTTTGAGGGCTACCTCGAGCACCACTTCAAGGTGAATCTTCTGCGTTCGTGATGTTCACAGGGGCGGGCATCTGCGAAGGACGGTGCGGATTCCGTTTTTTCCGACTGCGTCAAAAATGGAAGCGTAAACCAAGGTTGGCGGTGTGGCTGTCGTATTCCCATTCGGTTGAGGTCCCGTCGGCCAGGTTGAATTCGGGGTCAAGGGTAGCGAAATACCGGTAACCGAGATCCAGGACGAGACGCTGCCCGATTCGGTAACCGATACCCGCACCGAACTGATAGGCAAAGACCCAGTCGTGATCATCTGCCAGGGGGGCTGATTCGGCCCGGGCATCTTCAAGAGAAACCCTGGCATAGCCGAGGCCTGCACCCAGGTAGGGGAGCCAGGGATCCGCCGTCTGGTATTCGGCAAAGCTGTTGAGCATGATGCTGGTAACGCTCAGTTTGCCTGCCGCGCCGAGGGTGCCGTCCGAAAATTCCACGTCCTCCAGATCGTTGCTCCGCCGGGCGATTTCCAGTTCGATGCGGCCGATGCCGATTTCCGGGAAAGCCGTTCCAAGATCGTACCCCAGTGTCATGCCGAATGCGGTTCCCGGGTCGTAATCGATCAGAAGGTCGCCCCCATCTCCTTCGGCCTGCGTTTCGTCGAGCAGGCCCAGGCCTCCCCATCCGCCGAGAAAAATGCCTTCCTGAGCTGCTGCGACCTGCAGAGAGGGCGCGCCAAGGGCAAGGAAAATCAGCCAGCCGGCGATACGCATCCAGTTCATGTGAAACCTTCGTTTTTCATGGGGTTAAATGATGTCACCTGTCAATCCACTTCAAGATTGGCAGTGGCGCTCGCCGATCGGTCGCCGAGCATCGCGGATAGGGTCGCAGTGCCCGGTCTGAGGCCGGTCACGAGTCCTTCAGAGCCGGCGCGGTTGCTGATCACCGCGCGATCATGATCGGAAATCGTCCAGGTGACATCGCGCGTGATGTCCCGCTGCGTGCCGTCGCTGAAAAATCCAGTGGCGGAAAAAGCGCGCGCTGCGCCGACTGGAACGGCGGCTGCCGTCGGGATGATGCGAATGGAATTCAAGGTGCGCTCGATAACATCGAGCGTCATATGCTCGGAGACACCATCGAAGCTGGCACTGATTTCAGTCCGACCCGCGCTCGTGCCCGTAATCAGCCCTGCTTCGTGCCGCGAGGCGCCGACCGCCGCGATATCGGCCGCAGAGGATGTCCAGATGCCATCGGC
>JAGXHK010000151.1 GCA_024636255.1 Desulfuromonadales bacterium
CCTCTGGGTGCTCGGCCACCGCATTGAGTCCATCGGCATCAAGAACCAGCGGCAAGCGGCATTCGCGCACCAGGCGCCGCACCAGAGCGCAGGTATCCGGATCCGTGCCGAGTCCGGGTCCGAGAGCCAGAGCATGCTTTCCCTCCAGCAGCTTCAGAATATCTTCGAACCCGTGTTGTGAGAGTGCTCCGTCGACCTCTCGAAGAGGAGCGCTCATCACCTCGGTGAGTTTGATTTCAAGCGCGGGATTGATACTCGCAGGGCAACCAAGCGTAACCAGCCCCGTTCCGGAGCGCATCCCCGCTTCAGCGGCCATCGCCGCAGCACCGGATTTTCCGGTCGAACCACCGATGACCAGCAGATGTCCGAAAGTTCCCTTGTGCCCGGTGGGCGGTCGCGGCGGGAGAAAACGCTGCGCAGCGCGGGCATCCACCCAGTGATGGCGGCAGGCTTTTTCTTGCACCAGAGCCGCCGGAATGCCGATGTCGATCGTCTCAAGTCGACCGACGCAGGTGGCACCAGGGAAAATCATCTGGCCGATTTTGGGGAAAGCGAATGTTGCCGTCACCTCGGCCCGCACGCTGCGGCCGAGGATCTGACCGCTTGTTGCACACAGACCGGAGGGAATATCGACTGCGAAAACCGGTGCGGCCAGCTCGTTGAGCCAGTCGATCGCGAAGGCGTAGTGTCCGCGCACCTGCGCGCTCAACCCGGTACCGAACAGCGCATCGACGGCTATCCGGAAGCCTTTCAGCCGGCTTAGGCTTTTCTCCAGGTGCTGCTCATCGGGTGCGAATTCAACCGAAGCGGCGATCTTGGTGAGAATGTCAAGATTGGTTCGGGCATCGCCACCGATGCTCTCAGGCTTGCTCAATACCAGCGTATGCACCTGCCAGCCCAGATTGAGCAGATGGCGGGCGATGACATACCCGTCACCCCCGTTGTTTCCCTTGCCTGCAAGGATCAGGACGGGTCCGGGAAAGAGGTCTTGGAAATTCCGTCCGAAAGCTTCGGCCGCGCCCCGGCCGGCATTCTCCATCAGCACCAGGCCCGCAATCCCCACCTCTTCAATGGCGCGCTGGTCGAGTTGTCGCATTTCCTCGCCGGAAAGAACTCTCATGGCAACTCCAGAATGACTGTGGCAACGGCATAATCCCCGTCATGGCTATAGGACAGGTGGGCAGGCGTCAAACCGCGTGCGGCAGAAATTTCGGCCGCACGTCCTGAGAGCTCGAGAGACGGCTTGCCGAGATGGTCGCGCACAACTTCGATATCATGCCAGCTCAGCCCGTCGCGCAGTCCCAGTCCGAGCGCTTTGAGAAAGGCCTCTTTAGCGGCAAAGCGTGCGGCCAGATGCGGGGCCGGATCTTTCTTCGCCAGAGCGTACCCGCGCTCTTCTGGCGTGAAAATACGTTGGATGACCCCCTCTCGTCTCTCCTCAAGAAGGCGCGAGAACCTGCTGATGCGCGCAAGGTCAGTCCCGAGTCCGGCAATTGGCACCCTCAGCCTCCACGTATCTGTTCGAGCATCTCCCGCACCGCTCGCTCCAAGCCGACAAGCACGGCCCGCGAGATGATGCTGTGGCCGATATTGAACTCTTCGATTCCGCCGAGAGCGGCGACCGGGCGTACGTTTCGATAATCCAGACCGTGCCCGGCATTGATTCCCAGTCCGAGTTTCTGGGCCAGGCGGATCGCTTGCTCGATTTTAGCGAGTTCCTGCCGGCTGCCCTCGGTTGTCTGGGCATCGCAGTACAGACCGGTATGGATTTCGATATACTCGGCGCCAAGGCGATGGCTGGCCTTGATCTGCTCCGCATCGGGGTCGACGAAAAGGCTGACCGTGATACCCCCTTCTTGTAACAGGGTCATCTGCTTTTTCAATATCTCACGGTGGAGAATGACGTCGAGCCCGCCTTCGGTGGTCAGTTCGCGGCGCTTCTCAGGGACCAGGGTCACCGCATCGGGACGAACCTTGAGGGCGATGCCCACCATTTCCTCGGTGGCAGCCATCTCGAGGTTGAGGCGGGTTTTGATCGTGCGGCGCAAAACCGCAACATCCCTGTCCTGAATGTGCCGGCGATCCTCGCGCAGATGCACCGTGATCCCTTCGGCTCCAGCCAGTTCGGCCAGGGCAGCCGCAGTGACCGGATCCGGCTCGCTGGTGCCCCGGGCCTGGCGGATGGTCGCGACATGATCGACATTGACTCCGAGTCTGGCCACGATCAGGAGTCCTTCTTTTTCTCGCCCAGCGTCTTTTCAATGACTGCGGCAATCTGGTTTGCAAGGTCGGTGATCTGGTATTTATCCTGCCCTTCAAGCATGATGCGCAGCAGCGGCTCGGTCCCGGAATAGCGAATCAGAACCCGACCGCTCTCGCCGAGCTTTTGTTCGGCGTCCTCGATCACTTTATTGACCTCCGGAATCTCGGTCACCTCTCTCTTCTGGGCGACCCGCACATTGACCAGGACCTGCGGCAAAGAAACCATGACGCGCGCCAGCTCGGAGAGGGGCCGGCCGGACTTCTGCATGATCGCCAGCACCTGCAGGGCCGAGACCATGCCGTCCCCGGTCGTGTTATGGTCGAGAAAAATCAGGTGGCCGGACTGCTCCCCGCCGAGGGTGTACCCTCCCCGGCGCATCTCTTCGACGACATAGCGATCACCGACCGCTGTCTTCACAATCTGGCCACCCGCTTTCTTCACGGCAATATCAAGGCCCATGTTGCTCATCACTGTCGCGACCAGGGTTTTGTTGCCCAGTTGGCCTTCCTGGAGCATTGTGGTGGCGCAGATGGCCATAATGTGATCGCCGTCCACCTCATTGCCGAATTCGTCTACGAAAATGACCCGATCGGCATCCCCGTCAAGCGCGATGCCAAGATGTGCGCGATGCTCCTTGACCGCCTCCGAGATCACCTCGGGATGCAGCGACCCACAGCCCGCGTTGATATTTGTTCCATTGGGTGAGACTCCGAGAGGGATGACCTCGGCACCGAGTTCCTGCAGGACGGCCGGCGCGACCTTGTAGGCCGCCCCATTGGCGCAGTCGAGAACAATTTTAAGGCCTTTCAGGTTGAGATTTTTGGGGAAGGAGTTTTTCAGGAAAACGATATACCGCCCCACAGCGTCATCAATGCGAAAAGCCTTGCCGACTTCTGAAGCCACGGGCCGCAGTGAATCGATTTTCCGGGAGAAGATCAGATCCTCCATGCGCAACTCGAGGTCATCGGGCAGCTTGAATCCATCATGGGAGAAAAACTTGATGCCGTTATCCTGATAAGCGTTGTGCGACGCTGAGATCACCACCCCCGCATCGGCACGCATCGAGGAGGTGATAAAAGATATGCCCGGTGTCGGCAAAGGCCCGACCAGCAGGACGTCAACCCCCATCGAGCAGATGCCGGCAGCAAGCGCATTCTCGATCATATATCCCGAGAGCCGCGTGTCTTTGCCGATAACGACGCGGTGACGGCGGTGGCCATTCTTGAAAATGTAGGCCGCGGCCCGACCGAGCTGCATGGCAATTTCGGTCGTCATGGGATGGATATTGGCGACCCCTCTGACTCCATCGGTGCCGAAAAGTTTCTTTTTCATGTGTTCCCCTCATTATTTTGATGACCATCCGGCGGCTGCGGGGGAGCAATGATCTCCACCCGGAGTTCAACGGTTTGGTCCTCTTTAAGATGCGAGTATTTCCCCTGATAATCGAGCGGCACGATAAGCGCGAAGCTCTCTTTCACCCCATCGATATCGACCGGTTCCGTCGGAACCTCATTGACGTCTTTCAGCTCTGACTCGGCCCCTTCCACCTCGACCCGCGACGGCTTTATCCTGACAGAGCCAAGTGCATATCCTTTGGCCGGGGTCCCGGTAAAAACCGCTTCGACCTGAACGGTTCTGGTTATGACCCGATCAAGCCTGACATCGACAAAAGAGGGCGAGAGGCGGGTGACCTTGAGGCCGCTGGGGATGTCGAGGCGTTCTTCGAGGCGCTTAAAAGAGGTCAAGCCAGGTTTCAGATCTGAGAGATCCACGGAAATGCTGATGTCGCTCGGACTCAGATTCATCAGCATGGTCCGCGGCCCGCTCAGACGCACGTCGACGAGACTGGGCACTTCGTTTGCGATCATCATATCCGGGGGGATATCTTTGAGTTCAAGAGGCACGGTATAGCCGATCTCCACCCGGCGCTCTCCTATGACGAAAAACCACAGAATCAGCGCGAAGACCAGCGAGAGAAGCTTCAGCATCCAATTCTCGGTCAGGGCCTTGAGCATAAGATCATTTCTTCTTGCTGGGCGCTCGGGTCTCGAGCAGACGTTTGAGGACACGCTTGAGCGAGGTCGAATCGAGGTCACGGGTAATGCGGCCCCCGACAACGATAGAGATTTTGCTGGTTTCCTCCGAAACCACAATCGCCACCGCATCGACGATTTCAGTCAATCCGATGGCCGCCCGGTGCCGAGTCCCGAGAGCCTTGCTTATGTCTGGATTCTGCGTCAGAGGTAGAAAGCAGCCGGCCTGCTTGAGCCGTCCCTGCTGCACCACGACAGCGCCATCATGGATTGGTGAATAAGGCAGAAAAATCGAGGTCAGAAGATCGCTTGAAACGCGGGCATCGATTTCAGTGCCAACCTCGAGAAAGTCCTTCAGGCCGGTTTCCCGTTCAATCACGATCAGAGCCCCGATCTTGCGATTGGCCATTACCACACAGGCTTTGGCCAGCTCATCGATGATTTCCGTTTCCTCGCGATAGGAGAGCCCTGCAAAAAAGGGATTGCGCCCTACGTGCATAAGCGCACGGCGGATATCATTCTGAAAAATCACCACGATGACCAGGATGATCGAAGAGAGGAAGTTATCGAGCAACCAGTGTAACGTATAGAGGCCTCCGACCTGGGAGGCGACATATACACTCAGGATAATTGCAAGGCCGAGCAGCATCTGAACCGCCCGCGTCCCTTTTATCAGCAATATGATGCGATAGATAATAAAAGCGACGATCAGAATATCGAGCAGATCAAACGGCCAGCGAAAATTTTGCAGTACCTCAAAAATCCCGTCGATCATCGTTTTCGCTGGGAAAGAGTGGGCGCCATTTCATGGCAGACGGCATACGCCGTATCAGCGGCCTGCCTGGCAGCAGACACATCATGCACGCGGAAAATCGATGCGCCCTGCGCCACGCCAAGAGCGATGGTGGCAAGGGTTCCCGGCAAACGGGCGGCAGGGTCGGACTCGCCGCTGATCACGCCGAGAAAGCCCTTGCGGGAGGTACCGAGCAAAATGGGGCGCCCGAGGGCCCGAAGTTCGGAAAGCCTGCGCAACAGCTCCAGGTTTCCCTCAAAGCTCTTGCCGAAACCGATGCCTGGATCGATTGCCAGGCGGCTCTCGGGGATACCTGCGCCACGAGCCGTATCGATGCTGTTTTGCAGAGCGCTGGAAACTTCGCCGACAAGATCTTCGTAGCGCGTCTCTTTCTGCATGTCTCTGGGACGCCCCCGGGTGTGCATCAGAAACAACCCCGCCCGGGTTTCAGCCGCGACTTCGGCCATTGCGGTATCGAAGCACAAGCCACTGATGTCGTTGATAAAGTTTGCCCCGGCCAAAATAGCGGCGCGCGCGACTTCGCTTTTTGTGGTGTCGATCGAGATTGCGGTGTCCGTTTCACGGCGCAGCAGTTCAATAATCGGCACCGTGCGCGCCAACTCCTCCTGAGTCGAAACCTCTTCAGCTCCTGGGCGCGTGCTTTCTCCTCCGACATCGATGATATCGGCTCCTTCACCGATCATCTGCAGTGCATGCCGTAGAGCCGCGGACGGCTCCCGGAAGCGGCCGCCATCCGAGAATGAATCCGGTGTCATGTTAAGCACACCCATAATGCGAGGGCGGTCAATTCGCAGTGTAAAATCGCGACCTTCGAGGACACCGGGGCTCACGGAGCTTTGCGCCAGAGTCATTTTCATATCGGCATCGGTTTGCTGTCGATTCCTTTTGCGGTCATTGAATCGTTTGGCGAGGTGGAGCAGAAGCAAGCAATGCGAAAAACCAAGAACAGAGTGCGCGCATTGCAGACACTACTGTTCGGTTCCAGGCGCGACCTCCTCCAGACAGGGTCCTTGAGCAGGAGCGATAACTTCACCCTCTTCTTCTCCTGGTTCGGGCGGTTGCTCATCACCGAAGACCATGCGGCGGATTTGCGCTCCGTCCAGATTTTCACGTTCCAACAGCGCCTCGGCGACGCGCCCGAGCCCCTCGCGGTTCTTTTCAAGGATGTCACGGGTCCGCTGGTAGCTCTCCTGAATGATCCGGCGGATTTCCTCATCGATGGTCACGGCCGTCGATTCGCTGTAGTTTTTGGAATGACCCATGTCGCGACCGAGGAAGATCTCCCCTTCCTTCTCGCCAAAGGTGAGCGGACCGAGCTTCTCGCTCATCCCCCACTCGCAGACCATCTTGCGGGCAATATGGGTTGCGCGCTCCAAGTCATTGGCCGCCCCGCTGGTAATGCTCGGAAAGGTCATTTCCTCCGCGATCCGTCCGCCGAGGAGCGTGCATATGCGGGTGCTGAGGCTCAGTTTGGTTTCGTTGTATTTCTCCTCCTGGGGCAGGTACATGGTGACCCCCATCGCCCTTCCGCGAGGAATAATCGAAACCTTGTGCACGGGATCGGCGCCGGGGAGGAAATATGCCACCACCGCATGCCCCGCCTCGTGATAGGCGGTCACCTTCTTTTCCTCTTCGGTGATCACCATCGAGCGACGCTCGGCCCCCATCATGACTTTATCCTTGGCGGATTCGAGGTCTTCCATGGTCACCTTGTCCTCGTTCTTGCGCGCCGCCAGAAGAGCTGCCTCATTGATCAGGTTCGCCAGATCGGCACCGGAGAACCCGGGTGTTCCCTTGGCAACCACGCCAAGGTTGACATCCTCAGCTGTCGGAACCTTTCTCGCATGCACTTGGAGAATCTTCTCGCGGCCACGTACGTCAGGTGGCGGAACCACGACCTGGCGGTCAAAACGACCGGGCCGCAGAAGGGCCGGATCGAGTACATCGGGGCGGTTTGTGGCGGCAATCAGGATCACCCCCTCGTTCGATTCAAAACCGTCCATCTCGACCAGCAATTGATTCAGTGTCTGCTCCCGCTCATCGTGCCCGCCGCCGAGGCCGGCGCCGCGGTGGCGACCGACAGCGTCGATTTCGTCGATGAAAATAATGCAGGGAGCGTTCTTCTTGCCCTGGAGAAAGAGATCGCGAACCCGGCTGGCGCCGACGCCGACGAACATCTCGACAAAGTCGGAGCCCGAGATGGAGAAGAACGGAACGCCCGCCTCACCGGCAATGGCACGTGCGAGCAGCGTCTTCCCGGTGCCGGGAGGACCAACCAGCAAAACGCCCTTGGGGATTTTGCCGCCCAGACGCGAATACTTTTTCGGATCTTTGAGATAGGAGACGATCTCCTCCAGTTCGTCTTTCGCCTCTTCGATGCCCGCCACATCGCTGAAGGTGATGCGCACCTGTGACTCACTGAGAAGCTTGGCCTTGCTTTTACCAAAGCTCATGGCCTTTCCGCCGCCCGATTGCATCTGCCGCATGAAGAAGATCCAGACCGCAATCAGCAACAGGATCGGCCCCCAGGAGATCAACAGGGTGAACCAGAACCCCTGGTCCTCATCAGGCTTGGCTTCGATGACGACCCCTTTTTCCTTGAGTTGGGGGATCAATTCCACATCGGGTGGCACATGCGTCTTGAACTTGGTTCCGTCCTCGTAGCGCCCTTCGATCTGCTGTCCCTGTATGATGACTTCATTGACACGGCCGTCGTCAACCGCAGACAGAAAGCTGCTGTAATTGATGCTCGTTTGCTCCTGGTCTTTCTGGGTCATCATATTGAAAAGCAGAATCATCAACAGAGAGATGACCAGCCAGAGCGCGAGGTTCTTGTAAAACTGATTCACTTTTCCCCCTAAGATTTGGTGAAATTCCTCATCCAGAAATCGGAAAGAGGCTCAAACTATTCGGAAAAAACTATCACAAAGAGGATAGTTTCACAAGTCATTAAACCCCATCTTCAAGCCCTTCCGCGGCGATGCGCAGGACCTTGCGTCCTGCATGATGCGGGCGATGGCCACGACAGCGACGCATGCCGACCACCCACAGCACCTCGTCTCTGCAAACCACCAGCGGAATGCGTCGACGGGCTTCTTTCTCGATGCGTTTTTCGATGAAAAGATCCTTAATCTTCTTGCGCCCATCAAAGCCGGCGGGATGCAGCCTGTCTCCCGGAGCAAAGGTGCGGACCAGAAACGGAAAAGACGTGGTGGACAAATCGAATTCCGCCACCCATCGCCCCTCTCCGGCCTGCCGATCCGCCAGCGTAACCACAAGACAGCCGCCGCCGGGAAGCTCATAACGTCCCGGTCCATCGACCATGATGCGATATTCGGCAAATCCATCGGGTGGCGCAGAGCAGAGCCACAACCAGTCATAGCGACGCCCGGCCCAGAGCCCCGGCAAATGCGCCTCGCCCTGAACAGGCCCGTTTGCGAGCAGACGGTTAATCTGCTCGAGATGGATCTCCTCGATACCGCGCAGATCGCCGCGCACATTCTCGATGGCCCGCCGCACAACGCGATCGCGCAATGCAGGATGCTGCGCCGCCAAGCCCCCAAGGCAAAGTCGGCACCCATCCCGTGCGCTCTGAAAGACGTCGGCCAGCGCGGCATCAACCTGCTGGCTCCAGAAGTCCTCCTCCAATGCCAGGCGCCGGCTCAGTCGATCGAGGCGCAAGTCAATCTGCGGATTAAAGCTTTTAAGCAGCGGGACGAGCCGGTGCCGAATGCGATTTCGGGTATAGGCAAGGTCCGCGTTGGAGGGATCGTGTATAAAATCAAGCCGTTGCGCGGCCAGATAGTCTTTGATCTGATGGCGGGGACAGAAAAGCAGCGGGCGAATGAACCGGCCGCTGCGTGGGCGCATGGCAGCCAGACCGGCTGGTCCGCTGCCGCGCAGCAACCGGAGCAGGAACGTTTCGGCCTGATCGTCGCGATGGTGGCCGAGGGCGATTTGAGAGCAGTCGGCGGCATCTGCAGCATTCGCAAGAAAAGCGCGGCGAACCCGGCGCGCTTCCTGCTCCAATCCACCTTCGCTGCGATGCGCGACCGCGCGACGCTCACTGGTCAGGCTCACGCCGAGGCGCGCGCAAAGCCTTTGGACGAACGCCGCCTCAGCAGCGCTTTCAGTGCGCAAGCCATGATCGAGATGCGCGGCGTGAAGCGTGAAAGAAAGACGCGGTGCCAGTGAGCACAATACGTGCAGCAGCGCGACTGAGTCAGGGCCGCCGGAAACAGCAACCAGGACCCGCTCGCCTGCGGTGATCAAAGCGTGCTCCCTGAGAACACGTTCAACCTCGAGGTGCATGATGCTCCATCGCGTCACCGAGACAGAAAAAGCCCCCTCCGGAAAGAGGGGGCTTTTTCAAAATGGTGGCGGTGCAGAGATTCGAACTCCGGACACTGCGGATATGAGCCGCATGCTCTAACCAACTGAGCTACACCGCCGGGCTAAAAAGCCTTGCAAAAAAGGCCTGGCAAACATGGTTGCGGGGGCAGGATTCGAACCTGCGACCTTCGGGTTATGAGCCCGACGAGCTACCGTACTGCTCCACCCCGCGTCAACAGATTCTGGAAACTACAAAATATCCGATCCCAAGTCAAGCGCTTTTTTCTTACGGCTGCTGCCGGCGAAACCATGCGACAAAACGGGGAATCCCTTCGTTGATCGAGACCTCGGGGGCGTAGCCAAGAATGCGCCGGGCCTTTTCAATGGCGGCAAATGTGCAGACCACATCACCCGGCTGCATGGGGAGACGCTGCAGACGGGGCGTTATACCCATTTCAGTCGAAAGCAGCTCTACAAGGCTGTTCAAAGAGACGGTCTGCGACTCGCCGAGGTTGAAGATCTCGCAGCGCGCAACCGCATCAGAGTTCAACCACGACAGGGCGCCAGTCACCCCCTGAATGGTATCGCTCACGTAGGTGTAGTCGCGACGCGTACTGCCGTCACCGAAAAAGGGGATGGTTTTTTCTGCGGCGAGCAGTCGGCAGAATTTATGAATGGCTAGATCGGGTCGCTGGCGTGGTCCGTAGACAGTGAAGAAACGCAGAATCGCCACAGAGATCCCATAAAGCCCGGAATAGGTCGAACACAGCAGTTCGCCCGCCTTTTTAGTGGCCGCATAGGGAGAAACAGGGTCATCCACGCGGTCCTCCTCGGCAAAGGGAACTTTTTCATTGTTGCCATAAACCGAAGACGAGGAGGCGAACGCAAGCCGGGAAATCTCATACCGGCGGCACGCTTCGAGGACCTGAAGGGTGCCAGCGACATTGACATCCGTATAGAGGGAAGGATTCTCCAGCGAGGGGCGCACCCCCGCCATGGCCGCAAGATGTACGACGGCAGCTTCCCGGGGTCTTTCCAGAGCTGAAAAGGCGCGGTCCAGATCGGCCGCACAGCGGATATCGCCCTTGAGTGCTTTAAGGCTGGTTTCAGAGTATTCGGCCGTAGCGCGTACAGCTTGAAGGTTCGCGTCTTTAAGAGAAGGCGTATAGAAATCGTTGTGATTGTCAAGAATCACAACGGGAATTTTGTTCCGCAGCAGTTCTTCACATAGATGCGACCCGATAAAGCCGGCCCCGCCGGTGACCAGAACCGAGGAAAGAGATGTCGATTTACCGAGCATGTCAGCGTCCGGCCACAAAAGCAGAAAGATTCTCTTCCCGACCTATTTTATCAACAACTTGCCGGGCCTGTCCCGAATTGGCGAAAGGACCGATACGTACCCGATACCAGGTTCCCTTCTCTCCAAGGTCAGCGGACTGCACAAAGGCGCTGTAATCTTTTTTGGCAAGCCGCTCACTCAGCTTGCGGGCGTCGTCCTCAGCGCGAAATGACGCCACCTGCACGACAAAGCGTCCCTCTCCTGCAGAGGACGGCATAGGGCGCTCAGGTGGTGTTTCAGCACGTGTTTCCGGGGCAGTCTCGGACGTTGTCGGTGACGGCGGCGCGGCGGGCGGCGCCAGCCTGGCTTCATCCCGGGGCGGACGGTTGATTCCGCTGCCAAGCGGCTGATCTCCACCTTTGGGCAGGGTATCGAAGAAAGTCAGCGGCTCTCGCTGAACAAGGGGCGGCTGCTCCTTCTCCATCCTATTCGCAGAGGGCGTCTCGGGCGCAGGCTCCCTGGGCGCCTTGCGGGCAGTTTTCTCGGACACGGGCATGCGGGTCGGCTCTGGCGTAGGCTCGACAGAAGCTGTCAGTGGCTGCTCCGGCGCACCGCTTTTTCCGACCATAACGCCAAGCGAGAAACTCACCAGAGAAACAGCCAGCATGAGCAGAAGCATGAACAGTGCTTGTTTTTTCTCTATGCGACGTTGAGTACGAGTTTTCATTTCGCGGGCCATGGGAAAACCTCCCGACTACATGCGCTCTGGGGCCGAAACGCCCAGCAGACGCAGCGCGCTGGATAACACCGTGCGTACGCAGTTAACGAGATAAAGTCGCGCGCGGCTGGTCTCCGGGTCATCCGTCAAGACCCGATTGCGGTTGTAATAACTGTGGAACTGGGCAGCCAGTTCCTGCAGGTAGAACACGATTCGGTGAGGCGCATAGTCAAGAGCGGCGCCTTCCAATACCTCAGGGTAGCGGGCCAACTGCTTGGCAAGGGCCAACTCCTCTTCGAGGCAGAGCTTCTCGAAGTTCGCCTCACCAAGTTTTGGTACTCCGATGGCCTGCTCGGCTGCGGTGCGGTTTATACTGCAGACACGGGCGTGGGCATATTGAACGTAATAGACCGGATTCTCATTGTTTTGCTGCTTCGCGAGTTCCAGATCGAAATCAAGCTGGCTGTCAGAGCGGCGCATGAGGAAGAAGAACCGGCAGGCATCGCGGCCGACCTCCTCGACCACTTCCTTCAAGGTGACGAACTCGCCGGCCCGGGTGCTCATCGCAACAGGCTGCCCCCCGCGCAGAAGGCTGACCAGTTGTACCAAGATGACCTGCAGGTCGTTCGAACTGCGCCCGAGTCCGGCCAGGGCCGCCTTCATGCGCGGCACGTAGCCATGATGGTCGGCGCCCCAGACATCAATCACCTGATCGAAACCACGGGCGTACTTTTCTTTATGATAGGCAATATCCGAAGCGAAATAGGTGGTGGCTCCGTTTGAGCGCACCAGCACGCGATCCTTATCGTCTCCATGATCGGTCGTGCGCAACCAGAGAGCGCCATTCTCCTCGTAGGCCAGGGCACGCTCCTTAAGAATGGCAATGCTCCGGTCCACCTCACCTCGGTCATAAAGGCTCTGCTCGCTGTACCAACTCGAGAAGCGCACCCCAAAGCCCTGCAGGTCCTGCTCGATGCCAGCAAGTATCTTCTGTCCGCCGTAGGTGGCAAGATAGCGTATCGCCTCTTCCTGTGGAGAATCGAGAAAACGCCGCCCCTGCTCGGCGACAACTTCCTGGGCGATATCGCGGATATAATCTCCCTGATAACAGGTTTGGGGAAATTCGATGGATTCACCCAGCAACTCCCGGTAGCGAAGAAGCAGTGAAAGACCGAGGGTGTGCATCTGGTTGCCGGCATCATTGATATAATACTCGCGCTGCACGTCGAAACCGGCATGTTCAAGCAAAGAGGCGACCGCATCACCGGTGGCGGCGCCACGTCCATGTCCGATATGCAAGGGTCCGGTGGGATTCGCCGAAACAAACTCGACTTGCACCTTTCTGCCGTGTCCAGCATGGCTTCGGCCATACGCATCGCCAGCGCGCATGACATCGTCAAGAACCCCGCACCAGAAACGGTTGCTGAGAAAGAAGTTGATAAATCCCGGACCGGCGATCTCAATCTGTTGCCACAAACTGTCTCCATCCCCGAGTGCCCTGACCAGAGCTTCGGCGATCTTGCGTGGAGCTTTTTTCTCCGCGCGGGCCAGGGTCATGGCCACATTGGTTGCGAAATCGCCGTGTTCAGGATTGTTGGGGACTTCCAGCCCGATGTCGGGGACAACACCCGAGTCGAGCCAACCCTGGCGGTAACATTCTTTCAAGGCATTCTGGATATGCAGACGAAGGCGGGTTTTCATGGCTGAGGGTCTTTCTTCTCTCCCCGCGTGGCGGGTTTTCACTGTGGTTACGCTGCGTGCGCAGCTAAAAAAACGGCGTGCTTCAATTCTCGGCCGCCGACGTTTTCAATTCTGCTTGATTTTCCCGTGGCGCTGATGAATCCGGCTGGACCAATGGCGGCTCCTGCGCGGGAGGGAATTGGTACACCAGCTCGCCTTCCTTGACCATCCCGAGTTCCTGGCGGGCGATGCGCTCGACCCGCCGGTAGTCATTGCGCAGGGCCTCGATTTCGCTCCGCAGCGCTTTATTCTCACTTCTGAGTTCCGACAGGCTTTTCTCAATGTGTGCCTTGTAGCGGCTCACCTTGAGAGTGTGAACCACGCCCTTGTCGCCGAATAACGCCAGAGCAAGGAGCAAAAGGATCAGGAAAACCATCCAGAAGCTGGGCTTCAGAGAACGCTTTGGCGGTTCGGTCTCTTTGTTTTCGGTCATTTATGCAACCTGCGCACAAAAGAAGGATCGATCCGGACAAACAGGCGGGGCAGGTGGCTGAAGGGGAGTGGCCGACCGTTCTGAATTACTCGATGGTCACGTAAGGACGGAGATTGGCCAGCGTAGCCTTCCCGATGCCCTTGATCGCAGTGAGTTCTTCGACACTTTTGAATGGATGCTGCTCCCTGTGAGCGATGATACGCTGCGCCTTGGCCTGCCCGATCCCAGGCAGTTGTGCCAACTCGGTCGCCGAAGCGCTGCTAATGTTGATCTTGGTCGACTTCTGAACGGCGGCTACCTGCTCGCTCGCGAACACCAGATGCGGAACGCTTAAAAACAAGCCTGCGCAAATAAGTACAGAAACAATGAATTTCATTCTAATCCTCCTTAAAAAGTCAATAAAAACATTTAATGGGCCGCAAAAAAAGCCGGCCTGCCGACGCAGTGTCGACCAAACCCCTCCAACTGGAAATATCTACCACAACCCGGTAGAAGCGTCAACCTGATCCGGTAGTCGCAAAACCCTATTCCCGTGCCACGCTGCTGCCGAACTGGCTGAGGCTGTCGACCCCGCCCAAGGCAAAGGACACCAGAACTTCGGTATCTTCAAGGCGATCGCGCAGAGTCAGAAAAAGACTCCAGCACTGGCTGCGATATTCAAGTGCCAGCGCCCTCTCCAGAGTACGGTTTTCGCGCAGGTCATAGCGGTGCAGATAATTGGCAAAGATCGGCCGCAACAGCGCCAGGTCGAGACGCGCGTCGAGAAATTCCTGCTCGTCGCGCCGATAGCGATATGAGCCGGTGAACGCATTGCCACGGCCGTCGTTTATTCCTGCCCCGAGATTAAAGGTAGCGAATTTTCCAGCCTCCCCGGATCTGGTCTCAAAATCGTAGCGCGCATCAAAATCGAGGTGAGCCCAATGCGTCGGCCGCACAATCAGTTCGGCGCGCAGATCGGAAAAAGGCCGCAGATTATCGCGGGTATTGAGCAGGTCGGGAGGTGATTCGACGATGTCGTATTCCTGAGAGAGGCGAAAATAGAGTAACTCGCGATAAAAAGCTGCGCCGTCCTCAGGCTCTATTCGAGCGCGCAAGCGATTGGTAAGGGCGTAGGCGATCTGGTGCCGCTCGCCAAGACGATCATCCGTCTCAAAAAAAGGCAGATCGTCCTGTTCGACCTCGGGGACATACCGATAGGTGATCTCGGGCGAAACCAGGTGCTGGAGTTTGCCGATCCGGCCCTTTCGAAACGGAAATACCCGACCGAAAGTTGTCGAGACGCGCGTTGAGAATTCCGGAATCCCGACCTGCTCAAAACCTTCGCCATCGGTTTGGTAAATGCGCTGCTGGAAGGAGACCTGCGGCGCGATTTCAAGCCATTGTCCGGGATGAAAAACGGCAGCTACTGCAGGTTGCATAATGGCGCGCTGGCCTTTGCCTCCCTCTTCCTGCCAGAGATAAGCGTATTCGGCATCGAATCTGAAGAAGAAAGGGGATTGCGCGAGGCGGCGGCGAATCATCGCCAGCCGGATTTCAGGCAACCTTTGCACCGGGTGGTCGAGGGAGGTCTCCATATTCTTCAGATACTTAATCTGTCCGGTAAGGTCGGTCTTGCCCCAGTTGCGGCTCAAAAAGACCTTCGATTCGGTCTTGTCCCGATTGAATTCTCCGGCTTGCTCGCCGAAGTCTTCGAAATATTCGCGATCGCTGACAATCTCGACATCTGCGGCAAGCCGGATGCGGCCGGGAAGCTCCCCGATATGGTCCCATTCCACATGGTAGCGGTTCTCTTCGCCATGAGCGCCGAACAGGTGGTAGAGCCCGAGTTCTCCCTGGTTTTCTTCTCCGAAGATGTATCGGTAATCGAAACCGGATCCGGTGCCCAGGTCGGAGAAATAGTCCAGGTAAACTGTTGCATCCTGGTTGCGGGCGATCACCTGATACCAGGCCGCAGAGAGTTCTAACCCTCGGCGCCTGGAATGGCCGTAGCGCGGCATGAGAAAGCCGGACTCGCGCTCCTGCTTGACAGGATAGAAAAGATAGGGGGAATAGAAGACCGGAATATCAAGCACATGAAACCTGACATCGCGCCCCTTGGCGTAACTGCCGAGCGTGACTTCGAGATCCCGGGCCGAAAACTTCCAGTCGGGGCGCTCTCCGTCGCAGGTGGTAAAGGTTCCGTGCTCAAGGCGGTAGACTTCCGGACTCAGCTTCTCGATGCGCTCTCCGGTGACGTGCAGATTCTTCTCGGCAAAAAAGAGTCGGCCCTGGTCCAGATACCCCGTCCCAGTCTCGAGGTTGAGGCGAACCTCGTCGCCAGCCACGATGTTTGGGCCTTCAGTAAGGCGCACATCGCCAATGGCGAGGGCCTCCCCGGAGAAATAGTTCAACCAGATTTGGTCGGCCTCCAGAATGGTGCCACCTTTGGTGATGCGCACATCGCCGGTTGCATGGTAGGTCGCGGCTTCACGGTCATGACTGAGCTGATCCGCGCTGATTTCCACCGCGGCCGGGCCGTCTAGAGCTCCGAGCTCAACAGCTTGAAGCGAAGATACGAGGAGCAGTCCGCAAGCGATTGCCAGAAAGGCGCTCAGAGCAGCGGGAAAAACGTTCGTCACGCTGAAACCTTCTGTTCTTCGAGGAGTAGTTCGCGCACAGCAGCAACCAGAAAAAGCGACCCTGCCACAAGCAGAATCTCCCCCGGGCGGGAGCCGGCCCGCGCCGCCTCCAGCGCTGCCGCAGGTGTTAGGTAAACATCTGCCCTGACACCGGCACTTTGTGCAGTGGCCTGCAACTGGGCCGCGTCAGCAGACGGGACCACCGGCGGCTGTGTACAGTAGACCCGGCTGACCAGGGGAAGAAGGGGCTGCATGAGTGCAGAGGCATCCTTATCGGCCTTGGCTCCCACGACCCAGTGAATGCCGCCGGTCTCAAGGGTTGCCAGATAGTCCGCCAGCACCTGAGAGCCGGCTCGATTGTGCGCCCCGTCGAGCAGCACCGGCACCGGCCCCGAGAACCACTCGAGCCGCCCAGGCCAGGTGACCGCTTCGACACCGGTGCGCATAGCCTCGAGGGATATCGCAGAACCGCGCCGGCGGAGAATCTCAGCAACGGCCAGAGAAAGGGAAAGGTTCTCCTTCTGGTGGCTGCCGACCAGAGCTGGACGCAGATTCTGTATCCTTGTGTCGAGTCCAAGATAGTCGAATGAATCTGCAAATACCCGGCAGTGAAAATCACGCCCGGACAAAAAAACCGGCGAGTGCCGGTTGCGGGCCATTTCGCAAAGCGGAGCAAGCGCTTCGCTGCGCTGGCGGCCAATCACCACCGGTATGCCTTGCTTGATGATGCCGCCTTTTTCACAGGCGATTTCAGCGAGGGAGGATCCGAGGTGCTCGGCATGGTCGTAGGCGACCGGCGTGATGACACTCACCGCAGGAGTCACGGCATTGGTGGCATCGAGCCGCCCGCCCATCCCCGTCTCGATAACCGCCCAATCGACTTTTTGTCGATGAAAATAGAGAAGAGCAAGCGCGGTCGTGAACTCGAAAAAAGTAGCCGCAGCGCCATGGGAAGCTTGCTGGATCTCAGCGCTGAGCCGTACAACCTCGGGCTCTTTAATGGGCTGTCCGTTGATCCGGATACGTTCGGTAAAGGCGTGCAGATGGGGCGAGGTATATAGCCCGACACGAAAACCGCAGCGCTGCAAAATAGCCGCGATTCCAGCGCAGACCGAACCCTTGCCATTGGTCCCCGCCACATGAATGCTTTGATAGCGCTGCTCAGGGTGATCAAGCCTGTTCAGGAGGACCCGGATATTGTCGAGGCCGAGTTTAATCCCGAGACGCTGCAGACTGTAGAGATAGTCGAGCGTGGTCGTGTAATCCACCCGCTCAGCTCTTGGTGAAGATACGCAAAACCTGCGAAAGGCGCTCTTTCATCTCTTGCCTGCGAACGATCATATCGACCATGCCGTGCTCAAGCAGGTACTCCGAACGCTGGAACCCTTCGGGCAGTTTCTGCCGGATGGTCTGCTCGATAACCCGAGGCCCGGCAAACCCGATCAATGCCCGAGGCTCGGCGATGTTAAGGTCTCCGAGCATGGCGAAGCTCGCGGTGACGCCCCCGGTTGTGGGATCGGTCAGGACCGAGATAAAAGGGATACCGTTCTTCTTCAGTTTGGCCAGGGCGGCGCTGGTTTTGGCCATCTGCATCAGCGACATGATGCTCTCCTGCATGCGCGCGCCGCCTGATGAGGAGAAAACAATTACCGGCGCGCGTGCCTCGAGCCCTTTCTCAATGGCGCGGGTGATCTTCTCCCCCACCACCGAGCCCATGCTGCCCCCCATGAAACTGAAGTCGAAAACTGCCACGGCCACCGGCAGCTCGTTAATCGTGCCTTCGCCGCAGACCACGGCATCGTTCATGCCGGTTTTCTTGATGGTGGCCTTGATCCGCTCCTTGTATTTTTTGGAGTCCTTGAAATCCAGAAAATCGATGGATTGAATACCCGAATCCATCTCGACAAAGGAGCCTTCGTCCAGGATCAGAGCGATACGCTCGCGGGCACTGATGCGAAAATGGTAATCGCACTTGGGGCACACATTGAGGTTGCGTTCGATTTCTTTCGCGTAAATGATCTCATCGCAGTTTTTGCATTTGGTCCAAACCCCTTCGGGCATCTGGACCTGCTTCTGCTCCACGGGCGCGATACCCGCCTTTTTTTTTCTGAACCAGGCCATGGATGCTCTCCATCAAGTGCCGGGGGCCGCAGGTGCATTCACGCATCTTACCGCATGGCGCTTTTGCGGCGGGGCCCCCTGATTTGTTGCAATTCAGCGTAGAATCGAGCTTAAAACTGCAGTTTCATAGAAAGATATTAACCGACGAATCCACAATCGCCAGCCTTCTTCGTTCTCTCCCCCAGCGCAGTGAACGGGGGCAAATCTTTTTTCCTGATCTGCAGCCCAGCAAAGGCCGCGACTTAATCCGTTGTCTGCAGGGCCTCTTTGAGCGATCTGACAAAGGGACCAACACGAGCGACCGGATCTTCCTCTTTCCCGCAGGCAGCCACCAGCTTGACCAGGGCACTGCCGACCACCACCGCATCGGAAAACCGCCCTACTGCCGCAGCATCCTCCGGAGAAGAGATCCCGAAGCCGACCGCTACCGGCACCTTGCTTATCTTTTTGAGCTCGCTCACTTTCTGCTCAATCGCTGCCGGATCTATCTGGCCGCTTCCGGTCACCCCGGTCATGGAGACGTAATAGAGAAAACCTTCCCCCTCCGCCGCCAGCCGGGCCATGCGTGGCACGAGGGTGGTTGGCGCCACCAATGCGATCAGATCAATACCGGCCTGGCGTAAAGGGGCACGCAATTCTGAAGACTCTTCAAACGGCAGATCGACAACCAGCACTCCGTCTACGCCAGCGGCAGAGGCCTGAGCGGCAAAGTTCTCAATGCCAAAATGGAAGATGGGATTGAAATAGCCCATCAGGACGATCGGCACGTTGGTATGCAGACGCACCCGCCGCACCAGTTCGATCACGTCGGTCAATCGGGTTCCGGCAGCCAGCGCCCGCTCGGATGCAGCCTGGATCGTCGGCCC
>JAGXHK010000152.1 GCA_024636255.1 Desulfuromonadales bacterium
ATGCCGCTGGTCGAGCAGATATGATGCGCCATTTCGAGAATCTCGGGCGGACATTCCGGATGCGCCATGAACAGGGCGTCGGGATAATCGGCGAGGGCGCGCTCGATGTCTGCGACCTTGAGGCGGTCATGGGTCGGGCAGTAACCTTCCCACATGTGGCAGGTCTTCTCGACATGGGAGGCGATGTAGCGACCGAGGTTGCGGTCAGGAACCAGCAGCACCTCTTCAGCATCAAGCGAGCGCACGACATTGATGGCGTTCGAGCTGGTGCAGCAGATATCGCTCTCGGCTTTGACAGCGGCGCTCGAATTGACGTAGGTACAGACCGGCGCGCCGGGATAGCGGGCCTTCATTTCGCGAAGCCCCTCGACAGTGACCATGTCGGCCATGGGACAGCCAGCATCGGTGCGCGGCAGCAGAACAATTTTGTCCGGCGCCAGGATGGACGCGCTTTCCGCCATGAAATGAACCCCGCAGAAAACGATGACGTCTCTATCTGTGCGCGCCGCCTCCATGGAGAGGCCGAGAGAGTCGCCGGTTATATCGGCAATCTCCTGCACTTCGTCGCGTTGGTAGTTGTGCGCCAGCAGCAAGGCATTGCGCTCTGCCGCCAGGCGACGGATCTCCTGCTTGAGCTCGTCCTGGGTCATGGTCCAACCTTGATGAGGGATAGATACAAGATGCGGTATACTAGTTGAAAATCCCTGCTATGTCAAACCTTTATAACCCCTTTCCGGCTTGACTTGGCGGGTTTTTGCGGCTATGCTCGGCCTTTCCGGAGCGCCCGCCTGACCTACACTCCTTTCCCTGATGAGGTTGAACACTATGTTCGGCATCGGCATGCCCGAGCTCATGCTCATTCTGGCCCTCGCCTTGATTGTCCTCGGGCCCAAGAAACTGCCCGATATCGCCAAAGCCCTTGGTCGCGGTCTGGCTGAATTCAAGAGGGCCACCGAAGATCTGAAAAGCCAGATCGAGGTCGAATCCCGTGTTTCGGAAACCCGCGAGCGCCTGATTAAAGAGGGCAAGATCAAAGCGCCGGGGGGCGAAGAGGGCACGGATAAACAGGCACCGCCAAAGAGTGATGCCAGGCAGGAGGAGGCTTCTGCCCAAGCGACTGCGCCCGGCGATTCCGCCAAGGAAGCCCCAACCGATGCCGGTGCCCAGGGGACAGGGCCCGCAAAAGAGGAGCCTCCCGCCACCGGGACGGAGCAGAACGAGGAGCCCCGGCATGGCCGATGATGTCCTTTCAGAAAGCGAGCTGCCTTTCACCTCGCACCTGGAGGAGCTGCGCAAGCGGCTCATATATGCCGCCGGCGCCTGGCTGGTGGGGTTCATCGCCTGCTACGCTTTTGCCGAGAAGCTCTTCGGCTTCGTCTCCGGCCCCGTCAAAAAGGCTCTGCCTCCGGGCAAATCGCTGGTTTTCATCACGGCCACCGAGCCGTTTTTCACCTATCTCCAGGTCGCCGCCCTGGCAGGTTTCCTGATTGCCCTGCCGGTTATCCTCTGGCAGGTGTGGGCGTTCATCGCTCCCGGGCTCTACTCGCATGAGAAGCGCTTGGCCATCCCCTTCGTCTCCGGCAGTTTTCTCTGCTTTGCCTCCGGCACCTATTTTGGCTTTTTCTGGGTCTTTCCGACCATTTTCAAGTTTCTGATCCAGTTCGGCAGTGCCGGTGGAGAAATCGAGGCCATGCTCTCGATGGGCGCTTATCTGAGCATCTGTACCAAGCTGCTGCTCGCCTTCGGTATGGTCTTCGAACTGCCGATCGTCATGTTTTTTCTCGGCCGCATGGGGGTCGTCGATGCCGACTGGCTGCGCAAGAACCGCAAGTACGCTTTTCTGCTGGCTTTTGTTATGGGTGCCATACTCACTCCTCCCGATCTTATCTCGCAGACCGCGATCGCCGCGCCCTTTATCATCCTCTATGAAGTGAGCATCTGGGTGGTGCGGTTTACAGGCAAGCGCCGGGTGGAGCAGGAATCTGACTCAGAGGATAAGAGGGCGGCAGAAGAAGCCGCCGCTGATGAGGAGGAGGACGAGCCGGGCGCCTAACCGCCGTTCATAGAAGAAGCTTTCCAGGGCCAGGAGGACCACCTCCTGGCCTTTTCTCATGGCGGCGCGGGCGACTTGCCAAGGCGGGTGCCAGGGTTTATAGTGCGCTGCATGCAACCCGCCCTCGAAATTTGCAACCTGAGCAAGAGCTACGGTCCGGCCACGGTCGTGCGCGATCTTTCCTTTGCGATCGCTCCCGGCGAAATTTTCGGACTGCTCGGCCCCAATGGCGCTGGCAAGAGCACCACCATCAATATGGTGGCCGGCGTCGGTCGCAGCGATCAGGGATCAATATCAGTTTTCGGGCACGACACCCGCCGCGATTATCGCACCACGCGCCGCCTGATCGGGGTCATGCACCAGGAAATCGTTATCGATAATTTCTTCACCATCGAGCGGGCCCTGGCCATTCATTCCGGGTATTACGGGGTTCCCGATGACCCGCGCTGGCGCGCCACCCTGATCGAGCGGCTCGGGCTGGGCCCGCATCTGAAAAAGCCGATGATGAAGCTCTCCGGAGGTCTCAAGCGGCGCTTCATGGTGGCCAAGGCGCTGATTCATCGCCCGCCTCTGTTGATTCTCGATGAGCCGACCGCCGGGGTTGACGTCGAGCTGCGCCGCACGCTGTGGGATTTCGTATGTGAAATCAACACGGCAGGCACAACCGTGCTGCTCACCACGCACTATCTGGAAGAGGCTGAGGCGATGTGCGGGCGCATCGCCATTATGAATCATGGCCGGTTGATCGCCCTGGAGCCGACGACCGATCTCGTCGCCCGCCTTGGCGGACGGCGGATCATCCTGCACCTGCAAGAGCCGATGAACCAGCTGCCTGGTTCGCTGGGCGAGCATGGGGCACAGCTCGAGGCCGGCGGCAGGGCCATCTCTGTCTCTTTTGCCGAGAGTTTCGACGCCACCGCCCTGCTGCGCGAGCTGGCCCGCCTTGAGATCGCGGTCCGCGATATCGAAACACGCCGGACCGGACTCGAAGAGATTTTCGTTGAGCTTACCGGAATGACCGACCGGCGCCGGGAGGTCGGAAACCGATGACTGAAAATACTCCGGAAAACCGCCCTTTTGTCGCCTGGCTTCCTTTCTGGACGCTGCTCAAGCGCGAGGTGCTGCGCTTTTTGAAAGTCGCGGCCCAGACGATACTGACCCCGATCATCACCGCATCCCTCTACCTCTTTGTTTTCGGTGCCACGCTCGGCGAGCGCATCTCCGTTCTCGAGGGCTTCTCTTATGCGCAGTTTGTGGTGCCTGGCCTGATTCTCATGGGCGTCATCAATAATGCGTTCGCCAATTCATCCTCGAGTCTGTTCGTTGCGCGCTACATCGGCAACATTCTCGATCTGCTGGTGACCCCGATCACACCCTCGCAGTTCATTCTTGCCTACACCCTGGCTTCGATGCTGCGCGGACTTCTGGTGGGCGGCTCGGTTCTGTTCATTTCATCGTTTTTCGCCGACCTGCCCTGGACCCATCCGCTGGCGGCGCTTGCCATGGCCGTGCTGGCCAGTTTTCTCTTCTCCCAGTTCGGGATTATCGCGGCGATCTACGCCAATACCTTTGATGCCCTCTCCATGTTCAACAATTTTCTCATCCTGCCGCTTATTTATCTGGGCGGGGTCTTTTATCCGATCTCTATCCTTCCCCCCCTCTGGGAGACTCTCTCCCGTCTTAACCCTCTTTTCTATCTCATCGACGGCTTTCGCCACGCGGCCCTGGGCGTTGGCGATACATCCCTTGCGACCGCTTTCGGCGCTGCCGGGCTGATGGCCCTTGGGCTGTTTCTGTGGGCGGCCGTGCTCATCGGCCGGGGGTACAAGCTGCGCGTTTGACTTGAAAATCATTAAACGCAGAGTTGCAGAGGGGCGAAGTGCGCTGAGAAAAAAACATAAGTCATTTCTGAACACAGAGCGCACAGAGGAGCAGAGGCACAGAAAAAAATCCGAGATCTTTAGGTCTTGGTTGTCCACCTGAAACAACAGATTTTTGTTCTTTCTCTCTGTGCTCTCTCCTTTCTCTCGGTTCTCCACTCTGTGTTAAGGCTTTTACAGGCTTCGTAGGTTTTCTCAGCCACTTTGCCCCTTCGCGCTCTCTGCGTTTAAGGCTTGTAGAGGGAATAAAAAAAAGCGCCGCAGAGCAGCGCTTTTGGCTTTCTTTTGGTGAGAACGCGTCAAAAGTGGCCGATAAATCCGATGCGGACCGCCTCATCGATCGTTTTTGAGCCCGAGTCCTCAAAATCCATGCGGATGTTCTGATAGCCGAGGTAGACCTTAACCCTCGGCAGGGCGGCGTACGTCAGCCGGAGATCATATTCGAACAGCCCCTCCGAATCGAGAAAAGAGAAGATCTCCGGTGCATAGGCGAGGCGTGCGCTGAGACCGAGGCCGCCGAGTCGGGGCGGTGCATAGGTTGCTTGAGCGGCAATGCCGAGATTGATGAAATCGAGGTTTTGGTCGGTCTCGCCGCCGTAGAGCTCGGCGCCGACACCGAGGTCGAGACCGGGGACATTGCCCGGCTCGCCGACAAAATCAAAGCCGAGGCTGCCCAGCACCGTTTCTTCGTCATCGTTGTAGAGAAAACGAGCCGAAGCGATTGAAGCGCCGTAATCATCGCTGCGCAGCGGGTGTTGATATTCGAGCTGAAAGCTGTTGTCGTTGAAGCCAAGATCGATGGAGGCGGCGGCCGCGCTGCCGGCACCCAGGCTGATAATGGCGAAGATGAAAAGTGTGCGCTTGAACATGAACGGCTCCTGTCAGGGTAAATTGTAAAAGAATTCCAACTCTATGACTATGCCACAGTCTGCAGGCGGTCTCAAGCGACAATTCGCTATTCAGAGAATGATGAAGGCGACTCCGGCAAGCATGACCAGGGAGCCTGCCAGGCGCTCACGGAAACCTTTTTCTTTGAAGAACAGATATCCGGCAAGACTTGAAAACAGGATGCTCAAGCGCTTGATCGCGATCACATAAGGAACAAGTGCCAGGCTGATCGCTGTCATCTGACAGAGGGTGGCCAGCCCGCCGCAGAGACCGACCGGAATGAGTGACTTCCAGGGAAGTGCCTGAAGCGCACGGCCGCTGCGCCAGCGCCAAAGGACCAGAGGCAGCATGCCTAAAGAAATAACGGCGTTGACCGCGATCGCCCAGGTTAAAGGAGTGGAGGCCTGTACGCCGACCTTGTCGATGTTGGCGGTCAGACTCCAGATCAGGGCAACGGCGAGCATGAGACGCGGCCCGGGTTCGCCAAGCAGCGCACGCAGCGGTGCAAGCGCTCCACGCCGGCGCTCCTTTATGTTGAGCAGATATGACCCGGCGACGATCAGGACCACGCCGATAACACCAAAAGGTCCCGGCATCTCGCCGAGCATGAGAGGCGAGGTGAAGAGCAGAAAAAGCGGGGTGAAGGTGACCAGAGGAACGGTCAGCGAGAGATCCGAGGCCTTGATGGCCTTCATATAAAGAATTGCGGTCAGAAGGTTAAGGGCGCCTCCGGCAAGAAGGGCGGGCCAGAAGACGGGGGCAGGCCAGCGAACTTCGATAACAAGGAGCAACGGCAACAAAAAGGGCAGGGCAAGCAGGCGCCAGGCCCATGCCACCACGTATTCATCGGCCTGTTCCTGCAACCCTTTTTTGCCGAAGAGATCCTTGCCCGATTCAAAGAGTGCCGTCAGCAGTGCCAGTGCGACCCACATGGTGAACTCCGGTAGGTTTTCATTCAACGCGCATTCGTTCGCGACACCAAACAAAAACGCCCGTTCTCCAGCCGGAGAACGGGCGCACAGGCGAAACGGGAGGCGACTCTAAACGTCGACCATCTGATCGAGGACCGAATCTTTCACGGCGCGCCCTTCTTCCTGGGCCATGCTTTGGATCAGCAGCTGTCCGCCAAGGCTTGCAGTTTTTCGCACCAGATTGTCGGCCTGATCGCCGTTGCGGGCCTTGAAAGCGTCGATGATTTTCCTGTGCTCACTCACAGAAATCTCCATGCGTCCAGGCAGCGACAGGGAGGCGAGGCGCGGCCGATTGAACTTCATGACCAGTTGATGGAGTAGCTCGGAGAGTTTCTGGTTGCCGGCGGCCTTGATGAAGAGGTCATGAAATTCGTTGTGGACGCGGTAAAAGCTTTTCACATCGCCATCTTCGGCGAGTTTCTGGAGGCGAAGATTGATGCCCTCGAGCCGTTCGATCTCTTTCTCGGTGAGTTTTTTGGTGGCCATTCGCGCCGCGTATCCTTCCAGAATCGCCTTGATGGCGTAAAATTCCTTGACGTCGCGTTCCGAGAGAGCTGTGACTACCGCGCCTTTGCGCGGAATCACAGTCAGATACCCCTCCGACTCGAGTTGTCGAAAGGCTTCTCGGATGGGTGTGCGGCTGATGCCAAAGCGCTCCGCGAGTTCGGGCTCAGCGACTTTCTCCCCGGGCTTGAGCGCACCGCGAAGAATTGCATCGCGGATGGTCTCGAGAATTTTTTCCCGCAGAGTCTGGTGGCGTTCGATCGGTTTTTTCATCACCCTGAATAGCTCCGATATTGGATTCGTCCAATTGTATACAGTATACAGTTGCTGTCAAGGATTAATCCGTTCGCGAAGGAATTTCTCCTGTGCGGATCGGCTCTCTACACGCCTGTGGCAACTATCGTGCGTGCGGATCCTGGTCCTTTTCGAGCAGGGTGGCACGGCGCACCCCGGTTTCGCCGAAGCGGGCCCGCAGTCCGTCAACAGCTTTATCCAGCTGCTCGCGTTTGTCTTTTTCTGGTGCGGTGAAGAGCGCCTGCTGTCCATGACCTTTGTTTTCTAGGGTCGAGACGCTGATTCCGAGGAGCCGCACCGGGTGGCTGAGAACTTCAGGTCGGGGAAGAAGCTCTCGCGCAACCTGGTAGAGGTCGCCAGCGTGATCCGTTGCGCCCTCAAGGGTCCGGCTGCGCGTCAGAGTGCGAAAATCGCTGAAGCGGACTTTGATGCTGATACATCGCCCCTGCAGCTTTTTGCGCCGCAGGCGTGTTGCGACTTTTTCCGCCAGGTGGAGAAGTTGCCGCTCGATTTCGATCTCGCTGCACAGATCGGTTGCATAGGTGTCTTCATGGCCTACGGATTTAACCGGAGACTCAGGGACGACCGGCCGTTCATCGAACCCTCTTGCCAGCCTGTAGAGATGGGCGCCGCAGGATCCAAAGCGCTTCTCCAGTTGTGCCAGATCGAATCGACGCAGATCGCGCACGGTCTGAACGCCCAGACCTTTGAGCCGCTCGCCGGTCACTTTGCCGACGCCCCAGAGTGAAGAGACCGGCAGGGAGAGCAGGAAGGTATCGACCTGCTGCGGAGCAATCTCTGCAAGCCCATCAGGCTTGGCCGCTTCCGAGGCAAGCTTGGCAAGAAATTTGTTGCCGGCCACCCCGGCGCTGATCGCCAGGCCTGTCTCTTCGCGCACCTCGCGGCGTATTCGTTCTGCGATCGTTTGGGCGTTGCCGAACAGGCGTGCGCTACCGGTGACGTCGAGGAACGCCTCGTCGATGGACAGGGGTTCGATCAGGTCGGTAAAGCGCGCGAAGATCGCGAAGACCTGGCGTGAAACAGTGCGATAAGTCTCCATGCGTACGGGAAGTTGGACGACTTCGGGGCACAGCTGCAGGGCCCGGCTCACCGGCATGGCCGAACGGATCCCGAACCGGCGGGCCTCGTAGGAGGCCGCGGAAACGACGCCGCGGCGCGCCGAACCGCCGACAATCACAGGCCGTCCGCGAAGAGCGGGTTTGTCGCGCTGTTCCACCGAGGCGTAGAAGGCATCCATATCGAGATGGATAATGGCGCGCCGGCCACTCTTCGCTTCTTGATATTTTGCATTTGGCATGTTAGAAACCTGGTCTTACCAATATCCGTCTTGGAGCAATGGCATGGCCACCGTATTCAAACCGATCCGCCCCAAAAAAATTTCCGAGGAAATTGTCGAACAGATCAAAGAGCTGATTTCCATCGGCGAGCTCAAACCGGGCGAGCGCATTCCCTCTGAGCGCGAACTCGCAACGATGCTCGGGGTCAGCCGGCCTTCGGTCCGCGAGGCTATCATGGTTCTCGACGCGATGGGGCTGCTTGAATCACGCCAGGGCGGCGGAACCTATGTCCGTTCCCTGACGGCGGCGACTCTGGCCGACCCGCTGTCCAGCATGGTCGAGGGGAATCCGCGCCTTCTCTATGCACTGGTCGAGGTGCGCATGGGGCTTGAGACCTGGTCCGCCCATCTCGCCGCGAGCCGCGCGAAGAAGGATGAAGTCGAGCGCATGGAAAAGCTTCTCGCCATCATGAAGGAGCAGGCCGCGCGCGGCGGCTGGGATGCAGAGGTCGATTCTCAGTTTCACTATGCCATAACAGCGGCGACCCATAACACCCTGCTGCTGCATGTGCTGAACACCATCCATGATCTTTTCCACAAGACCGTTCAGGTGGCTCTCACTCAATTCTATCGCAAAGAGGGGATGGTCGAACTGCTCCACGCTCAACACCAGGAGATTTTCGCCGGCATCGCGAACCGCGATCCCGACCGTGCCAGGGCCGCCATGATGACGCATCTTTCCCTCGTCGAAGAGAAGATGTCACAGCTGCTCAGCGACGAAGAATCCTGATTCCCGTGCCTCTTCCTTTAAACGGGGAATAAAAAAAAGGCAGGCCCTGCAGTGGGCCCGCCTTTTTTTATTCGGAAAGTCAAATCCTATCTGCGAGTCTGCCGTCCGGCGACCTGGATGCGGACCATGGCCCGATCGAGAGCGGAGCGCATAACGGCGAACTCCTTGTCTTCAGGAGAGAGTTTCTTGAGCGCTTCTTCGGCCCTGCCGAGAGCCGCCTTGGCACGCTCCAGGTCGATTTCGTCAGCCGGTTCCGCCGTCTCCACCAGAACGGTGACATGATCGTTCTCGACCTCCACAAAGCCCCAGTTGATCGCCACATGAAACTGCTCGTTACCGCGCCGATAGCTCAGCTCGCCGATCCGGAGTGTGGTGAGCAGGGGGGTATGGGCGGGCAGGATGCCGAAATCGCCGACTGATCCCGGAGCGGTAAGCTCATCCACTTCCTCCGAGAGTACATGGCGATAGGGTGTGACCAGATCGAGTGTCAATTTTTCTGCCATTCCAAATGCCCTTTATCAGATCGCCGGGGGAGCAGACTCCCCCGGACATGATCTCTGGTTGTGATTAAGCGGCCAGTTTTTTGGCTTTCTCGATAGCTTCCTCAATGGTTCCGACCAGATAAAACGCCTGCTCGGGCAGATCGTCGTGCTTTCCGGCAACGATTTCCTGGAACCCCTTGATGGTGTCTTTAAGCTCCACGTACTTGCCCGGCGCGCCGGTGAAAACCTCGGCAACGTGGAAAGGCTGAGAGAGAAAACGCTGGATTTTGCGGGCCCGAGCGACTGTGAGCTTGTCATCTTCGGAGAGCTCGTCCATTCCAAGAATGGCGATAATATCCTGCAGGTCTTTGTAGCGCTGCAGGATGTACTGAACCTCACGAGCAATGCCGTAATGCTCGTCGCCGACGACCTGCGGATCGAGAATCCGGCTGGTCGAATCGAGCGGGTCCACTGCCGGGTAGATGCCGAGTTCGGCAATCTGACGCGAGAGAACAGTGGTGGCGTCGAGGTGGGCGAAAGCCGTTGCCGGCGCCGGGTCTGTCAGGTCGTCGGCAGGAACGTAAATCGCCTGAACCGAGGTGATCGAGCCGTGCTTGGTCGACGTGATCCGCTCCTGCAGCTCGCCCATCTCGGTCGCCAGGTTCGGCTGATATCCGACGGCCGACGGCATGCGGCCGAGAAGTGCGGAGACCTCGGAGCCTGCCTGCGTGAAACGGAAAATGTTGTCGATGAACAGGAGAACGTCCTGCTTTTCGACGTCTCGGAAGTACTCGGCGACCGTCAGTC
>JAGXHK010000018.1 GCA_024636255.1 Desulfuromonadales bacterium
CAGCAGGTATGAGCAGATCGCTAGATCGAAGCGCAGGCCGACCAGGTAGCTCTCCAGCAGTGTGCCCAGTGGTGCTTGCTGCGCCAGGGCAGAGTTGCGCAGCAGCAAAACCGTGCGCAGCAGCGCGAACAGGACTGCAAGCAGCAGGTAGAGCCAGGCGATGAAGCGGGCTTCAGGGGGAAAAAAGTCGCGCGTCTTGATGAGCAGCTGTTTCATCGTTCCTCCGGGCGTATATGCCAGGGTGAAGCGGCAGGAGTTGGCCGCGAAGAAAATGACTCAGAATTAATTGATGCTACTAACCGCACGGGACACTAGTGCGTCCAGCTGTCCCCGATCAAAGGAAGCACTTTTTCGACAGCGAAATAGACGACGTGCTTCGGCCCCTTGGCCTGATCCTCTTCCGGGCTCAGCCAGCCGCGAGTCATCTCTTCGACCAATGCGGGATCCTGGTCTTCACGGATTTTTTTCAGGAAAATCCGCACGCCCTGGTATCCGCCGCCGCTTTCGAGAAACAGGTAGGCCGCATGCGGATTTTCCTGCAGGTTGGCGTGGGTGAGCCTCTCGCGCATAAGAAATGCGATGTTGCCGTCGTCGAACACCTGCGGACGCGCGTAAACGGCGGAATCGACACGCCCCTCGGCGTCGGCGGTGGAAAGAATTCCGGTTCCGCTCTTGTTTTCGAAATAATTCTTCAGGTCCATCGACAGCTCCTTCTGCTGAATCTCTCTTCGTTGTCGGCTTTTCTTTGCAAGTTTGAATGATTTCTGCGCGATTGCAACAGACGACGGGGCATTGAACGGCTGACGGGCGCCTCAGCTTCCGTTGAGCTCGCGGCGAACCCGTGCGAAGCACTCCGGGCAGATGCCATGGGAGAGATCCGGCGGGTCATCTCCGAAAAGATGGCTGATCGATGTCGCCTCTTCGATCTCCTCCCAGGTATCTTTTCCGGTGCGAAGTCTCTTGCACCAACTGCAGATCACCGCAAAGGCTTTGTTCCCTCCGTCATGGTAGCGCAGGAGTTGGACGGGAGCACGCTTCTCGATGCGCTCGATGCGGCTTCTGAACTCAAGCTCCCCTGACCCGCCGCGCGCCCGGATATGGAGACTGAAAAAACGGCGCTGGCCGGCGGAGTCGCAGCGAAACGGCAGATCGAAAGACTGTCCGGCTTCCCTGATCCGCCGGTATATGATCTCGTACAGGTGACGGGTCTCCCAGTCGGCGATGAACCGTTCGAGTTTTTCTCCCAGCACTTTCTCGCGGATCAGCTCCGGGGCCTGGTTCTGCTGTGCGAAATCGAGCCAGTCCTGATTGACATAATTGATTCTGTCCTGGTCGTCGATCCGGTAGACGAACTCTCGTTCATCCTCTTCCGCCATCGTCATCCTTCCTTATCGGCCATCTTCAACCGTCGAGGGTTCTGTAGATCAAGGATAACAGCTTTGTCTCCGGGGAAAAAAATTGATTGCGGGTGATGGGGGCTGCAAATGAAGGAAGGGCCCGGCTTCAAGAAAGAAGACCGGGCCCTGTCAGGACGGAATTTGATTTTCGGGCGTAGAGAACGGGATCAATCTTCAGGCTTTGATGTTCACATGCATTCCCTTGCCGGTCATCGCCGCCACATTGCTGCTCGCCGGCTTATCCTGCTGCATCTCGGCGGATTTCTGCAGGGTCTTCTGCAGAATATCGGACCCGGTCTGCGCCTTGTAGATCGACATCGACTGCGCTGCCATGCCTGCTGCGGAAACATCCATCGTCGCACTCCTTTGCTTTTGCGCGCCAAAGAAAAAACCGGTCCAACATCCAAAGACCGGCGTTACCTGGCGTGTTCGCACCATCTTCGATAGCCCGGCCGCCTGGCAGAACCAGACCCGTCGGCTTTGCGTCCCCGGGTCGCCCCGGGTTTGCCGTTTCGGATGTTAGGAAAACAATACCACTCGGAATTAATTTATGCAAATAATAATCGGCAAGATCGCCTGAAAAGTTTTACCTCAGGCGGAGCGGCACTTGACAAGCCGGCGCCGCTGATGGGAGAAAGGCCGGGACATAAATACACGCCACGGAGGCAGGATGTTTGAAGAGAACGTTCTCTGGGCTTTCAGCCTGACCCTGTTCGCCGGCCTGGCCACAGGTGTGGGCAGCGCCGCAGCCTTCTTCGCCCGCAAGACCAACACCAGCCTGCTGGCCGTGGCGCTGGGCTTCTCGGCCGGCGTGATGGTCTATGTGTCGTTTGTCGAGATCTTCGCCAAGGCGGAAGAGTCCCTGATCGCCGCCATGGGACCTCGCCCCGGATCCTGGATGACCGTGGTCGCCTTTTTCGGCGGCGTTGCGCTTATCGGGCTCATTGACAAGCTGGTGCCGAGTCATGAGAACCCACACGAGATGCACCGCATCGAAGAAATCCGGCCTGGCGCAGCCCCCGACCCCCGACTGCTGCGCATGGGCATGTTCTCGGCTCTGGCGATTGCCATCCACAATTTTCCCGAAGGGCTCGCGACCTTTACCATTGCGCTCAAGGAGCCGGATCTCGGGCTGCCGATCGCCACGGCCATCGCCATCCACAACATCCCGGAGGGGATCGCCGTCTCGATTCCGGTCTACTATGCCACGGGCAGCCGTCGGCGGGCGTTCCAGCTCTCGTTTCTCAGCGGCCTGTCCGAGCCGGCCGGAGCATTGATCGGCTATCTGCTGATTTTTCCCTTCATGACCGATACCCTCTTCGGCGTCCTTTTCGCGGGCGTGGCCGGCATTATGGTCTACATCGCTTTTGATGAGCTGCTGCCTGCCGCGCGCGAGTACGGCAGGCACCATCTCTCGCTCTATGGCCTGATCGCCGGCATGATCCTGATGGCCGTCAGCCTTCTGTTGTTTCTGTAGACAGCCATCGCTCTTTTCTTTCTGTTCTCCGGCCCGGAAATCGCGTAAAATGCCGACTTTCCATGGCCCGGCCGGACCGAACGGCCGCGATCCACGAAAGGGTTCCCATGCGCCCCCTTCTCCTCGCACTGCTGTTATCCCTGGTCCTTTGCCCGAACGCCCTGGCCGCTGAAGTCCGCCTTTCAGGCGCGGCGAGCATGGCCGATGCACTCAAGGATCTGATTTCCACCTACCGGGAGAAGAGCGACGGCGGCGCCGTCTTTTTGACCAACTTCGCCGCCTCGGGCACCCTGGCCAAGCAGATCGCCCTCGGTGCCCCAACGGATATCTTTATCTCCGCCCATCCGAAGTGGATGAGCTACCTGGTGGAAGAAGAGCTCATCCCGGCCGACCGGGTCCGCGTGCTCGCCTGCAACTCTCTGGTTTTTGTCGGCAGAAAAAATCCGGCAATCACCTCTCTGGAGGATATCGCCGACCTGCGGCGCATCGCCATCGGCAGTCCGCAGAGCGTGCCCGCAGGCCAATACGCCAGAGAGATCCTCGAGACAGCCGGGCTTTATGATCAAATGCGCGGGAAGCTGATCATGGCCAAGGACGTTCGCCAGGCGCTGATCTACGCGGATCGCGGCGAGGTCGATGGTGCTTTCGTGTACACGAGCGATGCACGTCTTGCGAAAGAGGCGTTCATTCTGTTTGCCGTGCCCCGGCGTTTTTACGGCGACGTCATCTATCCGGTCGGACTGACCCGGGAAGGGGTTGAGAATTCGCAGGCGGTCGCCTTTTACGATTTTCTCGCCACCTCTGAGGCCCGTGGGATCCTGAAAAAACACGGCTTCATTGTGAAATAAGGGACCAGGCCAACCAGGATGAACACCAGCTGATCGCCAAAGACCGCTGGCACATGAAAGGGGACAGGCTCTAATGCTCGACTTCTCACCGGCCGACTGGCAGGCGATTGGGCTCTCGGCCCAGGTGGCCGTCACCGCGACCCTGGCGTCGCTGCCTTTCGGCTTCGCCGCGGCCTATCTGCTGGTCTTCACCCGGATGCCGGCAAAGCCCCTTGTCGATGGACTCATCAACCTGCCGCTGGTACTTCCACCGGTGGTGGTCGGCTACCTGCTGTTGCTGCTTCTGGGCAGCAAGGGCTGGCTTGGCGGCCTGCTGGCGCAGATGGGCATCCAGATCGTTTTTACCTGGAAGGCGGCAGTGATCGCCTCGATGGTGGTCGGCTTCCCCCTGCTGGTGCGATCGATCCGCCTCGGCATGGAAGAAATCGACGAGCGCCTGATCCAGGCCTCGCGCACTCTGGGAGCCCATTGGTACGACAGCCTGTTCACCGTGATCCTGCCACTATCGAGCCGGGCTATCATCGCCGGCGCCTCGCTGATGTTCGCCCGCAGCCTCGGCGAATTCGGCGCTACCATCCTGGTGGCCGGCAATATCCCCGGGGCGACCCAGACCATCCCCCTGGCGATCTATGAGTACACCAGCACACCCGGCGGCGACCGCATGGCTCTGGGCTTGTGCCTGGTCTCCATCGTGCTGGCGCTGGCGGTGCTGCTCTTTAACGAAGGGCTGGTCAAACGCTTCAACCGCGGGGCCCGGCGATGAAGCTCGAAGTCTCTGTCGAAAAACGGCTTGGAGATTTCACGCTGGCCGCCGATTTTGCGCTGGAGGGCCGCCGCATCGGCGTGTTCGGCCCCTCCGGGAGCGGCAAGTCGACCCTGATGCATATGCTGGCCGGGCTGCTCAGGCCCGACCGGGGGCGCATACGGCTCGACGGCGACATCCTGTTCGATGCAGAACAGAAGATCAATCTTCCCCCGGAACAGCGCCGCATCGGGGTGGTCTTTCAGCATGCCCACCTGTTTCCGCACATGAGCGTGCAGCGCAACCTGCTCTATGGCTACAGACGCATCCCGCGCCAGGAGCGCAAAATCGATCCTGCACTGCTGATCGATGTGCTCAATATCGCTCCCCTGCTCGGTCGCGGCGTCAACACGCTTTCCGGCGGCGAGCGCCAGCGGGTGGCGCTGGGCCGAACGGTGCTTTCCTGTCCGCGCCTGATCCTGATGGATGAGCCGCTCTCCGGGCTCGATGAAGGGCTCAAATACCAGATCATTCCGTATCTGAAAAGGGTCTTCGCCGAATTCGGCATCCCTCTGCTGTTCATCAGCCACGCGCTCAACGAGATGAGGCTGATGACCGATCAGGTGCTCGAATTCGCCGGCGGCCGGCTCTGCGCGCAAACCACCGCCCACGAACTCGCTCTTCGCCGCCTCGGCACCAGCCAGGTCGGCTACATCAACCTGCTCGAAATGCACGCGCCGCGCGCACACGACGGCTTGTTCATCTACACCTGGGGAGAGCAGGATATCGTACTGACCGCCGGCGGCGGCGAGCCCACCGGAATGTTTGAGCTCTCATCCAAGGACATCACCCTGTTCAAACGCCATCCGGAGGCGACCAGTGCCCGCAACATGCTGCGCTGCCGGGTTAAAGGGACCTTTGAGGCGGGCAACCGCGTCGGCGTCGAACTCGACTGCAATGGCCAGCATCTGGTCTCCCAGGTAGTCGGCGGAGCCGTGCGGGATCTCGATCTGGTCCCGGGCAGCGAAATCATCGCGGTCATCAAGGCCTCAGCCTTCCGCAGGCTTTATTAGCCCGGCATACGCCCTGAGCTGCCGCAGCGGGTAGCTTCGTCAGGTTGCCTGCCCGCTGCGAACCAGGGCCAAAAATTCGGTAAAGCTGTTGACGGCCACGGCTTTCTCCCGGATCTCTCTGATCTTGAAGGTGGCGGCGATATCGGCCAGGATCTCGAGTTGGGCGCCGTCGTCGTTGACCGGAGTCCTGTCTCTTATACACATCTCCGAGCCCACGAGAC
>JAGXHK010000153.1 GCA_024636255.1 Desulfuromonadales bacterium
CGCGCCTGGTGTTCGATATAGGCAAGCCCCCAGCTGCGCAGCATCTTCTGCAGCAGGTAGCATTCCTCGTTATCCAGCGCCGCGCTGCCTACCGAGGCGATGGCATCGGTGCGGTTGACCACCTGTCCCTGGGCGTTGATGGTCATGAAGCTGGCATCGCGCGCATCCTTGACCTTGCGGGCGATCTGGTCGAGGGACCAATCCCAGGAGACCTGCCGCCACTGCTTCTCCCCCTTGCCCCGGTACAGCGGCTCCGTGATGCGGTTTTTGTTGTGGCGCAACTGGTAGAGGGCGGAACCTTTCGGGCAGAGGGTCCCGCGGTTGATGGGGTGATCGGGGTCTCCCTCGGTGTTGATCACCTCGCCGCCGCGGGTATGCACGATGATTCCGCAGCCGACGGCGCAGTAGGGACAGATGGTGGTCGTCTCTTTGGCGTACTGAATGGCCAGCGGCTGGGCATAGGCCTGGGCGGGTTTGAGACCGATACCCAAGGTAGACGCCGCGAGGGTGCCCCCTGAGATTTTCAGGAATCCGCGCCTGGACACATCAACCATTTTCAAGCTCCTTCTCAAATGTTGTCCGAAAACATCGTTTTCTGCAAAGGCTCTCTACTTTTTAAAGATTAGCCATCGCAGGACATAAAATCAATGAAAAATATAATACTGTTCTATTTTACTTGGAGATCCATGGCTAGATGGAAAGGGGTTGAATCTTTCGGCCCAAAATCCTATACATGGAAAGGTACTGAAAAAAATCGCCAAGCCAGGTTCTTAGGATATATGACCACAAAAGTATATATTTGTGACGACGAAGAAGGGATGCTGCGTTTTCTTCGCAAGACCGTCGCGGACTGGGGATATGCAGTCGAAGTTCACTCTTCCGCACCGAGTCTGCTGGCGGCGCTGGCAAAAGACGACGATGAAGGCGGCGCGCTGCTTCTCGACATCAAGATGCCTGAAATGGATGGCATCCAGGTCCTCGAACGCGCCAGAACCCTGCGCCCCGACCTGGGGGTGATCATGATGACCGGGTACGGGACCATCGAGTCGGCGGTCGAGGCCATCAAGATCGGCGCCTTCGATTACCTGACCAAGCCGTTTCCCGAAGAGCGGCTGCGCACCGCGCTGCACCGCTGCCTCGAGCGCGAGGAGCTGCTGGCCGAAAACCGCGCATTAAAAAAAGAGCTGCAGAAGCGCAGCGAACCGACCCCGATCATCTTTCGCAGCGATGCCTTTCGCGAGGTTTTCGATCTCGCTCAGCGCGTCGCGAAGAGCGACGTCAGCGTGCTGGTCCTGGGTGAAAGCGGTACGGGCAAAGAGCTTATCGCCGGCGCCATCCATACGTCCAGTGATCGGGCGAACCAGCGGTTTCTGGCGATCAACTGCGCAGCGCTCACCGAGACCCTGCTTGAAAGTCAGCTCTTCGGCCATGTCAAAGGCGCCTTCACCGGTGCGGCGCAGACCCAGAAGGGTCTGCTCGAGGAGGCGCACGGGGGGACTCTCTTTCTCGATGAAGTCGGCGAGCTGAGCCCGGTTTTGCAGGTCAAGTTGTTGCGCGTGCTGCAGGAAGGCGAATTTATCCCCGTCGGTGCAACCCGCCCGAAGCGGGTCGACGTGCGCTTCGTTGCGGCGACCAATCGGCGCCTCGATGAAGAAGTGGCGAATGGAAATTTTCGCGAAGACCTCTATTACCGTCTCAATGTCTTCTCCCTGCACCTGCCCCCCCTGCGTGAGCGCCCGGAGGACATCGAGCCTCTGGTCGAACATCTGCTTGCCCGCGCCGCCAGCCGCATCGGCCGCCCTGTCCAGGGGGTTTCTCAGGCGGCATTCAGGGCGCTTCGCACCTACCACTGGCCCGGCAATGTCCGCGAACTGCAAAATGTCATCGAACGCGGCGTGATTCTGGCGCGCAATGGCCAGATTGCTGCCGAGGACCTGCCTTTGGAGGTCTCTCGTCAGGCGGGACGCTCAGCCGCTCCTGTCGGAGGCGATCCCGTGAGTCTGGCGGATGCCGAGCGGGTGCAGATCGAGCGCATCCTGCGGCGCACGGAGTGGAACAAAAGTCAGACGTCGCGCATTCTCGGCATCACGCGGCGCACCCTCGACCGCAAGATTCAGGAATATGACCTCTCCCCGGCTGACGGGGGGCAGTGATGGTGCTATCACGCGCTCTCCTTCGGCTGCCTGCCGCGCTTCTGGCGGTTTTCCTTTCTCTGTACGGCGGCGCGTTCGCTGCGGATGACGTCCTGCTCGGCATGTCGGCTCCGTTGACCGGACCGACGGCCAAAATCGGCACGGCTGTGCGCGACGGCGTCCTCGCCGGCATCGGCCGCATTAATCGCCAGGGTGGCATAAACGGCCGTGAACTGCGGCTGATCGTGCTCGATGACGGCTATGAGCCGACCCGCACCGCTCCCAATATGCGTCGCCTGATCGAGGAGGAGCAGGTGCTCGCCGTGATCGGAAATGTCGGCACGCCGACCGCGATCACTTCGCTGCCGCTTGCCAAAACCAGCGGGACGCTTCTCTTCGCCCCGTTCTCGGGAGCCGGCGTGCTGCGCCAGAAACCGCCCGAGCGCTATGTCGTCAATTTTCGCGCGAGCTACGTCGAGGAGATCGGCGCCATGGTCGATGCACTCATCGGCGAAGGGGGTGTTCTGCCGGAAGAGATCGCTTTTTTCACTCAGCGCGACGGCTACGGCGACGCCGGATACAGCGCCGGTCTGGCCGCTCTTGCCCGGCACGGCCTGCAGGATGAGCGCCGGGTGATCCATGTGCGTTATTCCCGCAATACCCTGGCGGTCGAGAATGCCCTGGCCGATCTGTTGCTTGCCGAGCCTGCCCCGCATGCGGTGATCATGGTCGGGGCGTATGCGCCCTGCGCCAAATTCATCGAGCTGGCGCGCCGGGCCGGTCTCGATACGCTCTTTCTCAGTGTTTCTTTTGTCGGCGGCGATTTTCTGGCCGAAGAGCTGGCGCCGGATATCGGAGGCGTCATTGTCACCCAGGTCGTACCGCATCCCGATCTCGATCTGCCTATCGTGCGCGATTATGTGACCGACAGCAGGCTCCACGATGCGAGGCTCGCCCCGAATTTCGTCGGTCTTGAAGGATACATCGCCGCGCGTCTGCTGAGCCGGGCGCTGGCCACCATCGAAGGACCGCTGAGCCGGGAAGGGGTGATCGATGCTCTTGAGCGGCTCGGCACGTTTGATCTGGGGCTCGGTCGCGCCCTGCACCTGGGGCCCCGAGACCATCAGGCCAGCCACGAGATCTGGCCGACCCTGCTGCAGGGCGGTCGCCTGGTTCCCTTTGTCTGGTCCCAGATTCCCGCTCTTCTTCCTGACGCGCGCCCATGACGTCGAAGAATCATGGGCGCAGAGTTACGCTTCTGGTCTGGACCCTGGTATCCATCGGCCTGCTCGCCGGGGTTGTCACCAACGGTCTGGCGATCTGGACTCTGATGAGCTTGAACCGCGATCAGGTTCGGCTCCTCGAGCAGGACCGCGAGTTGACCCAGGAAGCGGGACGCCTTCAGCGGCTCGGCCAGCAGCTGCGGGCCGAGGTCGCGACGCTGCTGCAGGGGCGTGAATCGGCTCATCAACCGGTTCCGCTTGAAGATATCGGCTTTTTGCTCGGCGAACTCAAGACGTCTTTCGACAGCCCTGCTGCCCGTAGCGCCATGGAGGAGATCGAAACGGCGATCATCGGTATGGCCCTGCTGCGCGAGCGGGCGCGAGACTGGCTCATCCGTTCGCAGACGGTCCACCTCGATCTGCGCGAAAAACGAACGCTGGGGGAGGCCCGTGATCTACTTGAACGACTGCAGGTATCCGCTGAGAGACTGGAAGGGCAGCAGCGGCTGCGCGAAGCGGTGCTGTTGCGTCGCTGGCGGCGGGCCGACGGAGAGCAGTCGGCGCGTCTGGCACAGAGCATCCTCGAGAATCAGGCCGGCCGCTGGGCACGGGTCCTTAAGGAAGTCCGTACCGAACTGGCCGAGCTCTCGCGTCTGGTCGAAACCCTGGCCGGGGAAGATCAGATCGACTATCTGACCGACCTGCGCGATAATCAACTCAAGCCGGTCCTTGAACGGCTCGAACATCAGATCGACCTGCTCAATGATGAGCTCCAAACTCCTGCCGATCTCAACCCCGCCCTCGTCGCCCAACTGCGCACCGTTCTTTTCGGGCGGGGGCATGCCATCGTTGCCGAATATCAGACCATCCGCATTGGCGAAGGCGGGCTGTTTCGGCTCGCCAGCGATGCCCTCGCGCTGCGTCAGGAGAGAAATGCCCTGCAGCGTGAGGCGCAGCGGCTCTTCGATCATCTCGAGGTGATCCATCCGGTTATGACCCGGTTGGCCGAAGAGCGTGAGATCCTGCTGAACAATCTGGCCAGAATGCGCCTGATCCGGGTTCTTCAGCAGCTTTCCCTGGTCGCCGTTATTGTTCTGATCGGTTTTCTCTGGCTGGGAGGGAGAATATCGAAAAATGTGCGCCAGCAGGTCACGACCCTGGGACGACTGCGCCGACAAAATGAGCTGATCCTCAATTCCGCCGGTGAGGGGATTCTCGGGCTTGATCGAAAGGGCCGGGCCACGTTTATCAATCCCGCTGCCGTGGCCCTGGTCGGCCAGAAGCCGGAGGATATTCTCGGGCGCAGCTACCGGGAGATCCTGCGCTATTCCCCGGCCGAAGCTGACTCCGGAAAGGGGGCGGTGCGCACAGTCCTTGAAGCCGGCGAATCCTTTCATTTTGACGACCAGATTTTCCGGCGCGACGACGGCAGCAACTTCCATGGCGAATGCACCGCCACACCGATCCGCAACGAAAAAGGAGAGATCGAGGGGGCGGTGGTGACACTGCTCGATATCACCGATCGGAAGGAAGCCGAGGCGGCCCTGCAGCGCTCTTATGCGGACCTCGACGAACTCAACCAGCACCTGGAAGAGAAGGTTCACGAGCGCACCATGCTGCTCGAGGCCAAGAACCGTGAACTGCTGAAGGCGCAGGATGAGCTGGTGCGCAAAGAGCAACTCGCGGCGGTCGGCTCCCTTGCCGCCGGAGTCGCCCATGAGATCAACAATCCGGCGGCGATCATCCGCGGCAACGTCGAGATCCTTCTGCGTCGCCTGCCCGAGGATCATCGCGAGGAGGTCCGGGAAATTCTCCAGAGCACTGAGCGTATCTCCGGCATTACCCAGAATCTGCTCATCTTCGCCCGTGCGCAGAGCATTCATCCCATGCCGCTGCAGGTCAACGATCTGCTCGAAGAAATCCTGGCCCAGGTCCCGCATCAGGTTGGCGTGGGGCAGGTCGAAATCGTACCGCGCTTCGATGCCGCGCTGCCGGCGTTGCGCTCCGACCGGGAAAAACTGCGCCAGGTCTTCACCAACCTTATCGTCAACGCTTTGCAGGCGATGGATGGGGCAGGGCGATTGACCGTCGCCACATCCTTTCGCGACGGACGGATCGCCATCGAGGTGGCCGATACCGGCCCGGGCATTCCCGAGGAGAACCGCGCCAAGATATTCAACCCCTTTTTCACCACCAAGAGTCGAGGCACAGGGCTCGGACTCTCCGTCTCCTATGGCATCGTACAGGCCCTCGGCGGTCGCCTCGAAGTGGCGAGTCGGATGGGCGAGGGGGCGGTGTTTACCGTGCTGCTCGCGCCGGAGCCAGGCGCGGTCGGCGACGTGTAAAAATACGCACACCCAATCCTGAAGAGGTCCGCCGCGTTTTGCGTCTGCGGACCTCTTGGCGTTTGGGCGCATTGCGCGAGGGTGGGCGCTCTCCAAGATCAAAAATTTTTTAACTTGATATACGCATAATCTACGCATAATCTGGAAGAATAAAAAGAGGGAGTGTGCCGATGAGTCCGTTGACCCCGAAGCAGAAGAAAATCGCCGAATATATCAAGGATTACCTCGCCCAAACCGGTTATCCGCCCGCGCAGGAGGAAATCGCCCGCGCCTTTGGGTTTCGTTCATTGGGGACGGTGCAGAATTATCTGAATCGCCTCGAGCGGGAAGGGGTTATCGCGCGCGACCGCCACGCCGCCCGGGGAATGCGGCTGCTGCCGGTGCCAACGGCGGCGGTGGAGCTGCCCCTGCTCGGCTACGTAGCCGCCGGCAAGCCGATCGAAGCGATCGAGAGTCCGGGGTCGATCGAGGTGCCGCCAGGGATGCTTGGGCGGGGTGAAAATTTCGCGCTTCGGGTCGAGGGGGATTCCATGGTCGGAGACGGCATTCTCGATGGTGACTATGTGGTGGTGCGCAAGCAGGCGGTGGCCGAAAGCGGTCAGACCGTGGTGGCGCTGCTCGGTGGTGAGGCAACCGTAAAGCGCTTCTACAGGCGCGCCGGGCGCATTGAGCTGCACCCCGCCAATCCGGCCATGCAGCCGTTTATTGTCGAGGAAGAGGGGGACCTGCGCATCGAGGGGATCGTGATCGGGGTCATCCGGCACTGCGAATGAAGCGGTCCCGGGATCGAATTTATCTGTATCTATGAGGTTCGCGGTTTAAGCGCTCGTCAAGGATGCAACCTGCTTTTGGGATCTCATGCGCGACGTTATTCATTTTCACATCCCCGATTTTCCCGTTTCCGTGGCGCGGGTGGCGGATCCTGCGTTGCGTGGCCGGCCGTTGGTTGTCGCCCCGCAGGGGGCGGGCAGGGCCCTGGTGCAGGCGGCCTCGCGCGAGGCGCGTGCCGAGGGCGTGACTGTGGGCATGGCGCTCGAGCGGGCGCGGCGCTTTTGTCCGCAGCTCAGGGTCACTCTGCCCGAGCCGCATCTGCTGGCCCGGGCGACGAGCGCGCTGCTCGACGTCTTCGCGCACTATTCCCCGCTCTGGGAGCCCGAGCGCCCGGGCCGGCTTTTTCTCGACCTGACCGGGAGCGGCCGGCTGCTTGGCCCGGGCCGCGATGCGGCGGCGCGGCTGGAAAGGGAGATTGCCGCCCGGCTGAGTCTGCCCGGTTTGGTCGGGGTGGCGGAAAACAAGCTGGTTGCCCGCATCGCCGCCGGCTGCGTCGATCGTCCGGGCGTGTGCGACGTGCTGCGCGGCAGCGAAGAAAGGTTCATCGCTCCGCTTCCGGTCGCGACGCTGCCCGGTATCGGCGAGGCAAAAAGCGGTGAACTGCTCGCCGAGCTCAGCCTGCGCAACATCGGCGAGCTGGCCACCCTCGATGCCTCTGCGCTGCGCCTGGTTTTCGGGGCGGCGGCGCCGCTTGTGCAGCAGCGGGCGCGGGGAATCGATCCAACGCCGGTGCGGCCGCCGCAGCGCCTGCCCGAAGTCGCGGAGGAGGCATTTCTCGAACGGGCGGAAAACGACACCGCGGTCCTGGCGGGAGCACTCTGCCGACTGACGGAGCGCTGCGGCTTCCGGCTGCGGGAAAAGGGGCAGGGCACCCGTCATCTGCTGCTGACGGTCCATCATCTCGATGGGGTAAGCGCCCGGCGGACCAGCCGATTGGTCGAATGCGTGAACGATGATCGGGCGCTTTTCGAGGCGGCCGCGATGCTGCTGCGCCGGGCCTGCGTGCGGCGTGTCCGGGTGCGCAGTCTGCGCTTGGCCTGCCGGGAACTGGATGCGCCGCGCAGCGGACAACTCGATCTGTTCGCTGCGCCACGGCAGCGCGACGCGACGCTGCAGCAGGCGCTCGATCATCTGCGCGGCCGCCATGGAATGGATGTTATCCAGCGCGGAGCCGCCTTGGCCCGACGACCATCAGAAGCCTTCTGAGGCTACGACTCCTGCCGATGTCCTTCACGCACCTGCACATCCATTCCGCCTTCTCTCCGGGCTGGGGAATCCATTCGCCCGAGGCGCTGTGCGCGGCCGCCAAGGCGATGGGGAACACTCATCTGGCCCTTACGGATCGGAATGGTCTGTACGGCATCCCCCATTTTCTCAGCTGCGCCCGCGAAGCCGGTGTGCGCCCGATCATCGGCGCCGAGGCGCTCTCCGGCGCGAACCGGGCGGTGCTGCTGGCGCGCGACGAAGACGGGTATGCCAACCTCTGCCGGCTTCTCTCCGAGCTGCACTGCCGTGGCGGCTTTCAGCTGACCGAAGCGCTTCGGACATACCGGCGCGGATTGATCATTCTTTCGGATGATGCCGCCGTGCTCACGCCCCTGGCGCGCGATGAACGCAATGACCTGTTCGTCGAGCTCTCCCCGGGACACAACCTGCACGCCGCGCTGGCACTGGCCCGGCGTCTGCGCCTGCCGCCGGCGGCGACCAGCCGGGCGGTGCTGCTCAAAACAGAGGATCACCTGCAGCATCGCGTACTGCGGGCGATTCACCTCAACAGCACCCTCTCGCGCCTGGAGGCGCAACAGATCTGCGGGGAAGAAGACCTGTTGCGTTCTGCCCCGCAGATGGCCTCATTTTTCCCCCACTGCCCTGAGGCGCTCGAGAATACGCAGCGGATCGCCGCTCTCTGCACGTGCGACTGGGACTTCTCGCGCATCATTTTTCCCGCCTTTCGCGGCCTGAACCGCGACGAGGCCTTTGCCGAGCTGGATCGGCGCGCCCGTCTCGGCGCCCGGCGGCGCTTCGGTGCCATCGATGCGCGCATCGAAGCGCGCCTGAGCAAAGAGCTCGCACTGATTCGCAGCAAGGGGTTCGCCGACTATTTCCTGGTGGTGGAGGAGCTCGCCGCGCGCTCGCCGCGCACCTGCGGACGGGGCAGCGCAGCCGCTTCGCTGGTCGCTTACTGCCTCGGCATCACTCATGTCGATCCGCTGCGCCACAATCTTTTCTTCGAACGCTTTCTCAACGAGGGGCGCCTCGACCCGCCGGATATCGACATCGATTTCCCCTGGGACGAGCGCGACGCCGTCCTCGATTTCGCCTTCGCCCGCTACGGAGCGCAGCGCGCCGCGATGGTGGCCAACCAGGTCGGCTTCAAAGGGCGCGCGTCGCTGCGCGAAGTGGCCAAGGTTTTGGGCATTCCCGCTGCAGAGATCAAACAGGTGACCGAACGTATCTCCGGCTACTGGAAGGCGGATCAGACGGCGAGCGCGATAGAGAGTCACCCCCTGTTCGCCGGCGCCCCCCTCGAGGGCGATTGGCCGCAGATCATTGCCATTGCCCGGAAGCTCACGGGGCAGCTGCGCCATCTCTCCCTGCACTGCGGCGGTCTGGTGATCGTTCCCGACGAGATTCGTCGCTATGTGCCGGTCGAGGTCAGCGCCAAAGGCCTACCGATGATCCAGTGGGAAAAGGATCAGGCCGAGGCTGCCGGATTGGTCAAGATTGATATTCTCGGCAATCGCTCGCTGGCGGTGATCCGCGATGCTCTGGCTGCGGTTGCGCTCAATCGCGGTCGGGAAATCGACTATGCCGCCTGGCGTCCTCTCGACGATGCGCGGGCCTGCGCGCTGCTGCGCGCTGGCAGGACCATGGGGTGCTTCTACATCGAGTCGCCGGCCACCCGCCAGTTGCTGTGCCGGATGTGGGGTGAACAGGAGCCCGACTCGCAGGCCCGGTCCTGCGACCTGTTCGAGCACCTGGTGATGGCCTCTTCGATCATCCGTCCGGCGGCCAACCGCTTCATCCGTGAATTTGTCGCACGCATGCGCGGCGCCCCCTGGCGCTCGCTGCATCCGCTTTTGGACGAGGTACTCGCCGAGACTTACGGTCTCGCCGTCTATCAGGAGCAGATCACGCAGATGGCCATGGCTCTGGCTGGTTTTACCCCCTTCGAAGGCGATCAGCTGCGCAAGGTCATCAGCAAGAAGCACAAGGAGAAAAAACTCGCCGACTACCGGCGCATGTTCTTTGCCGGTGGGGCGGGAAAAGGGGTCCCGGAGCAGATCCTGGAGCAGTGCTGGTCGCAGATTCTCTCCTTTGCCGGCTACTCATTCTGCAAGCCGCATTCGGCCTCCTATGCGTTGGTGAGCTGCAAATCGGCCTGGCTCAAGGCGAATTATCCGGCTGAGTTCATGGCGGCGGTGATCTCCAACCAGGGCGGCTATTATACGCCGTTCGCCTACCTCTCCGAGTGCCGGCGCATGGGATTGAAGGTGCTGCCGCCCGAAATCAACGCGAGCGCAGCCTGCTATACCGGGGCCGGCAATGGGGTGCGCGTCGGGCTGATGCAGATTCGCGAGCTCTCCCGGCAGGGGCTGGTACGGCTGTTGCGGGAGCGCGAACGCGCCCCGTTCGCGAGTTTTGGCGATTTTTTGCGGCGCGTCGATCCGGAAGCCGCCGATGCGCGCCAACTCGTCAAGGCGGGGTGTTTCGATACGCTGGAGGGGAAAAAGTGCCGGCCGCGCCTGCTCTGGGAGCTGCTCGCCCATACCCGCCGCTTCGCTACGGGTGAGAGCGGCCAGCTTTTCGCCGCTGAACGCGAGGATGCCCTATTGCCGAAGCCGCCGCCTTATGACGAGGCGACGGTGCTGCGTCAGGAGCTCGCGACTCTCGGTTTTCTTGTCTCCTGCCATCCACTGGCCTTATGGCGGCGGCGGATCGCAGCTCTGGGTGCGGTGCCGGCTGAGCGTCTCGGCGCATGGACGGGGCGCTACATCACCCTGGTCGGCTGGTGGGTGACCGGCAAGACGGTGCCGACCCGGCTCGGCGAGCCGATGGAGTTCGTCTCGTTTGAAGATACCAGCGCAATTTTCGAGGCCACCTTCTTTCCCCGCGCTTACGCCCGTTTCTGCCGCATGCTCTCGCGCCGGCGCCCGTATGTACTCAAAGGTAAAGTCGAAAGTGAATTCGGCGTGCCGACGCTGACGGTGGAATGGGTCGGTTTTCTCGATGTGCAGGAAGGAAGTGGCGATGCAGGATGAGGACATATTGCATGAATTCATTTTTCATGTGAGAATGCTAAAAAAATTTCAAGGCCGATATGCGTACTCTTTTCTATCCCTTTCTTGTTCCCGGCGGCGTATTGCTGCTGGCGGTGGCCGTGCTTGTCCATTGGCTCGAGGTTCCCGCCGGAGTCGAAGCGCTGCTCGGATATGTCCCCCATGTGGTTCTGGCGCTCGGTCTTTTCCTCGGCTGGCGGTTCAACCGCAGCCGGTTGATCTTTGCACTATTGGTTCTGGCGATTGCTGAAAGGGCTCTGGCGCTGACGGATGGGGCGCTGCTCCTGCGCACGGTGGCGGTTCTTCTTCCCTTGAATCTGACATGGATCTCTTTTTTGCGGGAAAGGGGACTGCTCACCCCCTGGGGGCTTGTTCGGGTGGCCATCATCGGTGCGCAGGTCGCTGCAGCGGGCTGGCTGATCCACGCCGTTCCGGATCGATTGAGCGCATGGCTCCGGTGGACGCCCACGCACTGGCTCGAGCTGACAACTGTTTCCGTCGGTCCCTGGGCCGCTCTCGCCCTCGCTCTGTCCGCCCTGATCGTGCTTCTGCACTTTCTTCGCAGGCCTGCCGTTTTCGAGGCCGCCTTTTTCTGGGCGCTGCCGGCGATTTTCCTGGGCCTTTTTGTGACGCACAGCCAGCAGGCGATGACTCTTTACTTCTCCGGAGCCGGTTTGATTCTGCTCACCGGAGTTCTTGAAACATCGCATTTCATGGCTTTTCGCGATGAGCTTACCGGGTTGGCGGCGCGCCGCGCGATGAACGAAGCGCTTCTCAAGCTTGGCAGCCGCTACGCCATCGCCATGGTCGATATCGATCATTTCAAAAAGATCAATGATCGCTATGGGCATGATGTGGGCGATCAGGTGCTGCGGATGGTCGCCGCAAAATTGGCAGCGGTAGCGGGCGGGGGGCGTCCCTTTCGTTATGGGGGAGAGGAATTCGCGGTCATTTTCCCGGGGAAGGGGGCGGAGGAGGTCGTGCCATATCTGGAGCGGCTGCGGATTTCGATCGAGCAGGCAGAATTTGTTATTCGCAGCCGGCGGCGGCCGCGCAAAAAGCCAGAGAATCCGAAAAACCGCGGTAGCACTCGGCAGGTCCTGAAGGTGGCCGTCAGCATTGGCGTAGCTGAGCGCGGCGGCAAGAGAGCGCCGGAAGAGGTTTTAAAGGCAGCCGATCAGGCTCTCTACCGCGCGAAAAAACAGGGCCGCAACCAGGTTTGCCGCAAGTAATCGGTTCGTTGTGACCGACGGTTGGTGAGAACGTTCCCACGCTGCCGGCCGAGCGTTTTCAAGAGCGCCCGAGGTAAGCCGTAGTTTCGCGCGCGGTGAAAGAATGCTAGTATTTAAAGTGAGCTTTAAATACTCTGAATGTACTCATTTTCGCCGGACGCGTTAACCCCTGAATCAGGTGGATTGTTCTGTCATGCTGAAAGTGTTTGAAAAGCTGGGTGAGCGCGGGCTTCTTTTCCTGGAGCAGGCGGGGCGCATGGGTGTCTTTCTCGGCTACTGCCTGTTCTGTCTGATCTCGCCGCCGTATAAATTGCGCCCGGTGGTTCGCCAGATTCAGTTCATCGGCTCCCGCTCGGTTTTCGTCATTCTTTTTACCGGCGCCTTTACCGGCATGGTCCTGGCTCTGCAGGGATATTATACCTTGCGCAAGTTCGGCTCGGAAGGGCTGCTCGGGTCGGCAGTGGCCTTGAGCCTGATCCGCGAACTGGGACCGGTGGTGGCAGCGCTTATGGTGATCGGCCGGGCCGGCTCGGCGATCTGCGCCGAGATCGGCATTATGCGCAATTCCGAGCAGATTGACGCTCTCGAGTGTATGGCCATCGATCCCTGCAGATACTTGATGGTCCCCAAATTCATCGCCGCCGTGATATCGATGCCGCTGTTGACCTTTATTTTCGATGTGGTTGGAATTATCGGCGGTTATCTCATCGGTGTCGTGCTGCTCGGTGTCAATGCCGGGACATTCTGGCAGAGCATGTATTCAAGTGTCGCGTGGCAGGATGTCCAGATGGGGCTGATTAAATCGTTGGTTTTCGGCCTGCTCATCGTCTGGATCGCGACCGCCAAGGGATTTTATCTGCACCTCGAGCGAACCGGCGGCTTTGGCGCCGAAGGCGTGAGCCGCAATACGACAAACGCCGTGGTTCTCTCTTCGGTAAGCGTGTTGATTTGGGATTATCTGATCACCTCGTGGATGCTGTAAGAATTGAAAGCGATTTTCTGGAATAGTGGTGGATTATGAGCGAGGAACAGGGAAATGTTGTCATTGAGCTGGCCGATGTGGATAAATATTTCGGCCGCCAGCATGTGCTCAAGGGAGTCAATCTGCAAGTGCGCGAGGGAACGACAACCTTGATTGTGGGCGCAAGTGGTCAGGGGAAAAGCGTCATTCTCAAACATATGCTCGGGCTGATAAAACCCGACGGCGGAAAAGTCGAAGTTTTCGGGAAGGATCTTGCCCGGATCAGCAAAAAAGAGCTAAAAGAGATCCGCACCCAGTTCGGGGTGCTTTTTCAGAACGCGGCACTGTTCGACTCGATGACGGTGTATGACAATGTTGCGCTTCCCTTGCGCGAACGGACCGCGGCCAGCGCGGAAAAAATTCGCGACAATGTCATGGAAAAACTCGCCATGATGGATCTTGAGAACGCGGGTGAAAAATATCCAGCCCAGCTATCGGGCGGCATGCAAAAACGCGTCGGACTGGCCCGCGCTCTGGTGCTCAGTCCAAAGATTGTCTTTTTCGACGAGCCGACCACCGGACTCGACGTGCACAAGAGTAATGAAATCTATCGACTTTTCTACAGGACGCAGGAAAAGCTTAAATATACTGCGGTTATCGTCAGCCATGACGTCCCCAAAATATTCAAGCTGGCCGATGCCGTAGCTCTGATCGCCGACGGGGTCATTCAGGGGTGCATGTCGCCCGAGCGCTTTCAACTCAGCGACAATCCCAGAATCCGCGACTTTGTTGAGACGACCATGGGCCCCATTTATTCCAGTGAAAAGGAGGAGTCAAGCCTCTATGAAACGGTTTAATCTCGAAATTGTGGTCGGAATATTCATGGTGGCCGGCTTTTTGTGTTTCGCCTGGCTGTCCATCCAGTTGGGAGATGTCGAGCTCTTCGGAGACAGGGAATATACAGTCCAGGCAAGCTTCGGTTCGATCGCCGGACTCAAAGAGGGGGCCTCGGTGGAGATTGCCGGTGTCCAGGTCGGGCGGGTCACCGATATCCGCCTAGATCAGGAATTTTATGAGGCCAGAGTGGAGATGGCCATCGACCAGCAGGTGAAGCTGACGGTCGATAGTATCGCCTCCATTCGCACCGCAGGAATTCTGGGCGATCGATATGTGAGCCTCTCGCCCGGCGGCGCTATGGATTACATCGAACCCGAGGGAACGATTACGGAAACCGAATCGGCCATCAACCTCGAAGAACTGATCAGTAAATACGTATTCGAAAACTGAGCGGAGACGCCACCTATGCGAACAGCTGCCATCTTAACGCTGACGTTTTTTCTCTCAGGTCTTCCTCTGACGCTGTATGCGCAGGATTTGCTTTCACCGACCGGAGATCGGGCGCAGCAGCAGGAAGAGGGGATTGCTTCACTTGAGGAGATGTACGGTGAAGAACCGGAGGAGATATCCGATCCCATCGAGCCATTCAACCGGGCCATGTTCTGGTTCAATGACAAGCTCTACTTCTATGCACTCAAGCCTGTGGCCCGGGCCTACCGCATCGTGCCCGAGCCTGCGCGCAAATCGGTCGATAATTTTTTCTCCAATGTTGCGACTCCGGTGCGCTTCGCCAATTCTCTTCTGCAGCTCAAGGTCAGCGATGCCGGCACGGAATTGGGCCGCTTCGTGGTCAACAGTACGGTTGGAATCCTTGGACTTTTCGACCCGGCCAAGGACATTTGGCAGAAAAAAGAAGAGGACTTCGGGCAGACTCTCGGGCATTACGGCGTCGGCTCGGGATTCTATCTGGTGCTACCTGTTTTCGGGCCCTCGAATCCGCGCGATGCCGTCGGACAGGTGGGTGACTATTTTCTCGACCCGTGGGTATATATGATCGACGAGGAACTGGTGTATAGAGGCATCAAAGTCTATGATCGCATTAACGCGCTCTCTCTTGACGAGGACACCTATGAGTCAATCAAGAAACAGTCACTCGATCCGTATCTGTTCATTCGCAACGCGTATGACCAGCGACGCCGTGCACAGATCGAGCAATAGATCCGGCAGTGCGCATGTCAGGCAAGGATATTTAGCGTCCGTTTTTTCCCCGTATGCAGGTGGAAGGGGCGGACCGGAGGAGCAGATATGAAGAAATTTTTCCGTACGATGAGTTTGGTAGGCTTGCTGATGTTTTGTCTGTGTCTGCCGGCCCTCGCTGCTTCGGGGCCGATGGAGCAGGTGAGCCGGACCGTCGATGCGGTGATCGAGACTCTGGAAAATGAGCAGATCACCGGGCAGGAGGAGCGTCGGCGCCTTGCCGAACTGATCAAGGCCCGCTTCGATTTCGAGACCATGTCGCGCTGGGTTCTGGGACCCTACTGGCGCAGGGCCGATCAAGCCGAACAGCAGCGTTTCATCGAGCTGTTCTCTGAACTGCTCAAGGCGACCTATCTTGATCGCATCCAGGCCTACACCGATGAAAAGGTCAAATACGCCGAAGAAAACGTCGACGAGAACCGGGCTGAAGTCAGAACCTTCGTCCTGTCGGGCAACAAGGAAATACCGATTACGTATCGAGTGACCCTGCAGGCTGACGAATGGATGGTGTTTGACGTGATCGTCGAAAATGTCAGCCTGGTGCGCAACTATCGCAGCACGTTCAGCGAAATTGTTCGCAAGGACGGCATGCAGGCGCTATTTGCCCAGATGCAGGAGAAGATTCGGGACCTGGAGGGTTCTTCCGACAAGGAATAGTGAAATGACGCGCCAGTGCGGAAGGTGCCTATGGGCATAGAAATCGAACGAAAATTTCTGGTTCGCGATCAAAGCTGGCGCGCTGCTGCCGACGAGGGGACATTCTTTCGCCAAGGCTATCTTGTGGCCAAGCATGAGCGGACAGTTCGTGTGCGCCTTGAAGGGGAAAAAGGCGTCCTGACAATCAAAGGGCCGGGATGCGGGGCCGCCCGGGCCGAGTACGAATATGTCATATCCGCACAGGATGCCGGCGAGATGCTCGATGGATTATGCCTTCACCCTCTGATTGAAAAAACCCGCTACCGCGTCGCCCGTGGTGACCTGATCTGGGAAATCGATGTGTTTTCCGGCATAAACGACGGCCTGATGCTTGCGGAGGTCGAACTCGACCAGGAGGACCAGCATATCGACCTTCCTGACTGGGTCGGCAAAGAGGTCACCGGCGATCCGCGCTATTTTAACGCCTCCCTGGTTGCGCATCCATATGCCTGCTGGAAGGATCGGGGTGGTTCCTGATTCCTCTCCATGTTTTCGTCTCATTTTGAAGAAAGCTGTTTTTAATTCATTTTCCTCTTGCAATCGGAAAAATTTGTGCGAATATTTAACCATGACAGAAGGAGAAAGGAGGATTCAAGACACTGGAAACCACAAGCGAAGATAGTCACCACATGTTCCTTATGAGGAACGAAGAACGTCCTGATACTCAGGATGGTAGAGCGGCACAAAAAGGCCGCCGACAACACTGAAAGCCTCCCGGAAAAACGGGGGGCTTTCGTTATTTGACGGGCAGATTCCATGCCGCTACTCCGCCTGATTTTCCGTTTGCAGCGAACATGTGTATGATGGCCCTTAATAAAAAATTGGCGAAGCGGTGAGGAGCCGCTTCGCCCATATGACATGCCAGAATAAAGCAGTGCAGTTCAGTGTGCAGAATTCATTTCAGTGCGCATGCGTTGTGCTTTCGTTCTCGTCATGCACCTCTTCCCAGCCGCTCCACATCGGCTTGAAGTAGGCCAGCGGAGTGTGCCCCAGGGTCGCCAGGTAGACGTGGGTGAACATGAAGGCGCACAGGCAGCAGGCCAGCAGAAAGTGCGCCCCGACCACAAACTTCAGC
>JAGXHK010000154.1 GCA_024636255.1 Desulfuromonadales bacterium
AGCATCGATCGCCCCGGAACACTCCATGTGGTCGCTACCCCCATTGGCAACCTTGAGGATATCACGCTGCGGGCCGTGCGAATTCTTAAAGAGGTCGCGCTGATTGCCGCTGAGGACACCCGGCACAGCCGAAAGCTTCTGCAGCATTACGGTATCACGACCCCTTTGACCGCCTACCACGAGCACAACGAAGAGCGCAAAAGCCTTTCACTGGTGGCGCGGTTGCAAGGCGGCGATTCGATCGCGCTGATCACAGATGCCGGAACGCCGGCAATCTCCGATCCCGGATATACGCTGGTGCGCCGCTGTCGTGACGCCGGACTGCCGGTGGTTGCCGTTCCCGGTCCATCGGCGCTTATCGCCGCGCTGTCGGTGGCCGGACTGCCTGTCAACCGCTTCGCGTTCGAAGGATTCCTTCCTGCCAAGTCCCGAGCCCGGCGCACCGCCCTCGAAAATCTGGCTGCCGAGGAGCGGACTTTGGTATTCTACGAATCGCCTCGTCGGCTCGCGGCGACTCTGCGCGACCTGATCGATCTTTGTGGCGGCGAGCGGGAAGTCGCCGTTGCCCGTGAACTCACCAAGGTTCACGAGGAGTTGTTTCGCGGGCCGCTGGCTCAAGCGCTGGAGTTTTTTGGGGATGCGGGTACGCGCGGTGAGATTGTCCTGATGCTCGCCCCGGCAACGGCGCCTGTGGCGGCGCCAAAGGACGTGCGAGGCGCGTTGCTGCGCCTGCAGCGCGAGACCGATATGGCGCCGCGGGAGATCGTCAAGCGGGTCGCCCGCGAAACGGGCCTGTCCGGCAGTGAGGTCTATCGCGAAAGCTTGAAATTACGCAAGGAGGGCGAAGAACGTGACTAAGCAGAAGAAAGTGTTGGTGGTCGATGACCAGGAAACGATGGCCGAGGTGATGGACGCCTATCTCAAGCAGTGCGGCGGCGCAAAGCTGCTTTATGCCCCCAATGGCAACCAGGGAATCCAGCTCGCGCGGGAGGCGGTTCCGGATCTGATCTTTCTCGACATCATGATGCCCGGCATCGACGGCTACAAAGTCTGCCGCTACCTCAAGGAGGATCCGCTCACCCGTCACATACCGGTCGTCTTTCTTTCAGCGGGGCAGGATAGCGCACAGGTTCGCGGAGAAGAGGCCGGCGGCGACGCTTTCGTGAGCAAACCGTTCGTCGCCCCCGAAATCATGTCCGTTCTGACCCGCTTTCTTGGCTGTTCGCCGTCTTCCGCACCCTGACGGCGAGGTTCAATGAGCGATGTCGAAGGCGCTGAATTCACCGGCCGACTCCTGCCAGTCCACATCGATATTCTCTACATGGGCTGCAGGTGATCCCTCGCGGCACCAGTCGATGAGCCGCCGTACCTGGTCTTCCTCTCCTTCGAAAACCGCCTGCACATCGCCGTCAGACAGGTTCTTGACCCAGCCGGTCACATTATGGCGGCGCGCAGCCTGCAGCGTGTTGTAGCGATAGTTGACCCCTTGCACCTTGCCCTGAATGCGCACGCTCGCTCTGACCTGGCTCATATCTGTTCCTTTTCGGCAACCATCTGTAAGAAATCTTCTTCGGAGAGCACGGGAATTTCGAGCTGCTTCGCTTTTTCAAGTTTACTGCCCGCTTCGGCGCCGGCAACCACGAAAGACGTTTTGCGGCTCACCGAGCCGGCTGCCCGTCCGCCAAGACGCTCCACCATCTGCTGGGCGTCCTGGCGGGTGAAACGCGTCAGCGCGCCGGTAAACACGAATGTCTGCCCCGCAAGGGCGGTGCCGCGGGCGACGGCTTCATTCTCCGGGGCGACCCCGTGTGCGCGCAGCTGTTCGAGCAGCGCGCGGTTGTGCGGGTTGGCAAAAAAGCTCAGGACGCTGTCGGCGACCTGCGGACCCACCTCGTGGACGGCCAGAAGCTCTTCCCGGCTGGCGGCGGCGAGCCTGTCGAGAGACCCGAACCGCGCTGCGAGCAGCCGGGCCACGTGTTCGCCCACATGGCGCAGGCCCATGGCGAAAAGCAGGCGGGCCAGGGGGCGCGTTTTGCTTTCGGCGATTGCCTGCAGAAGGTTGTCGGCCAGCTTCTCGCCCATCCTTTCGAAGCGAAACAGATCCTCAAGCGTCAATGTATAGAGGTCGGCGAAGTTTTGCACCAGCCCGAGGCGCAGCAACTGATCGATGTAGCGCTCGCCAAGCCCTTCGATATCCATTGCCCGGCGCGAGGCAAAATGCTTGATCGCTTCTTTGAGCTGAGCCGGACAGGAGAGATTGCGGCAGCGGTAGACCACCTCCGCCTCGATGCGGGCGGCGGGAGAGCCGCAGGCGGGGCATCTATCCGGTGGCGCGACCGGGCGTTCATCTCCGCTGCGCCGCTCGGTCAGAACGCGCACGACATCCGGGATGACATCTCCGGCACGCTCCACCACGACATGGTCGCCGATCCGCACGTCGAGACGGGCGACCTCGTCCCAGTTGTGCAGGCTGGCGCGGGAGACCTGCACCCCGCTGACCTCGACCGGATGCAGGTAGGCGACCGGGGTAATGGCGCCGGTGCGCCCGACCTGCATCTGAATGTCCTCGACGACGGTTTCTGCCTGGCGCGGCGGGAATTTTAAGGCCACGGCCCAGCGCGGTGCCCGCGACTTCTCGCCCAGCTCACGCTGCAGAGCGCGGCTGTTGACCTTGACGACGACCCCGTCGATTTCGAAAGGCAACTCCTCGCGTCGCTCCGCGAGCTCCTGGAAATAGGCGATGATGCCTGAAACGCCACGTACGACCCGGGTGCCGTCCAGATTGATGCGCAGGCCCCATTGCTGAAGCTGTTGCAGAAGAAGATATTGGGTGGGCAAATCTTCGACGCCCTCGACCAGGCCGACGCCGTAACAAAAAATTTTCAGCGGGCGGCGGGCAGTCACGCGCGAGTCGAGTTGGCGCAGACTGCCTGCAGCGGCGTTGCGCGGGTTGGCGAACGGCATGTCCCCCGTCTCTTCGCGCTCCCGGTTCAGGGCTCGGAAATCGGCGAGGTCCATGTAGACTTCGCCGCGCACCTCGAGCAGGGAGGGGAAGGGCGGGCGCAGTCGCAGCGGGACCGAGTGGATGGTCTGCAGATTCTCCGTAATCTTCTCGCCGGTGACGCCGTCGCCGCGGGTCGAGCCAAGCTCGAGGGAGCCGGCGCGGTAGACCAACTCGACCGCAGCGCCGTCAAGTTTCATCTCGCAGACGTATTCGAGCTCCTCGTCGGTCGCCAGAAAGCGCCGCACACGTGCGTCGAAATCTCGGATCTCATCGGGATCAAGAGCGTTCTCCAGAGAGAGCATGGGCACAGAGTGGCGCACAGGGTTGAACTTGTCCAGGGGCGCCGCGCCGACGCGGCGGGTCGGAGAGTCGGCTTCTGCCAGGGCGGGATGTTCGTTTTCAAGCTGAAGCAGTTCGCGAAAGAGCCGATCGTATTCGCTATCGCTGATCTCCGGGCGGTCGAGAGCATAATAGAGATAATTGTTGTGCTCGATTTCGCGGCGTAATTCTTCGATGCGCCGAGCGGCCTGTTCCTGATTCATCCGTGTCCTTCTGTTTTTCGGGGCGCCCCGGGATTTGAACGGTTTTTTATAGCACAGGGACCGGTCCCTTTCAATTGTCAGCGGCAGCCCGATCATGTAGAATTCAGAAAAATTTTTCACCGGAGGGTTCAATGTCGGAAGACCAGTGGGTGCGCCTGGCTGTGCTGGGAGTGCTCTTTGTCCTGTCAGGTTTTTTTTCGGGCTCGGAAACTGCCCTGATGGCCCTCGACAAATTGCGTGTCAAATATCTCGTCAAGAAGAAGGTTCCCAAAGCCGATAAGCTCGAACACCTGCTTGAGCAGCCGGGACGGGTGCTTGCTGCGATTCTGATTGGCAATAACCTCGTCAATATCGCCGCTTCGGTTTTCGCCACCGGACTGTTCGTTCATATGTACGGCGAACGCGGCGAGCTGATGACGATCCTGGTTCTCACCCCTCTGCTGCTGATCTTTGCCGAAATCTGCCCGAAGACCTATGCGGCCAAATCTCCGGAAAAGGTCTCTTTCCTGGTGCTGCGCCCCATCTTGTTCGTTATGGGGCTGCTGCGGCCGGTGATCTGGATGGTGACCGCTGTTTCGCGTCTGCTCGCCCGCCTGATGAAGCAGGAAGATGCGGTGACGCTTGTCTCCGAGGACGAGATCCGCACCATTATCGCCGTCGGGGAAGAAAGCGGGGTGCTGCCGAAAGAGAACCGGCGTATGCTTTACGGCATTTTCGATCTTGCCGAGACTCGCGTGCGCGACGTTATGATTCCGCGAACCGAGGTGACCGGGATCGCTATCGATGCGCCCTTTGATGAACTTCTGCATCTGGTGCAGGAATCGCGTCATTCGCGTTTTCCGGTCTATGAAGAGAACCTCGATGAGGTGGTCGGCATCATACACTCGAAAGATATTCTCAAATACGTCGACCGGCCACAGGAATTCAACCTGCGGCAGATGGCCCGTCCCCCCTATTTTGTCCCCGAGTCGAAAAAGATAGGCACATTGCTGCAGTCTCTGCGTAAAAAGCGGGTGCATCTGTCCATCGTCGTGGACGAGTATGGGGGCGTCGAGGGGATCGTCACTCTTGAAGACATTATCGAAGAGATTATCGGAGAGATTCAGGACGAATACGATATAGAGCAGGTGGATGTTCGCCAGGTCGGCCCGCAGCGCTATCTGCTCGACGGCAGTATTTCCCTGCGTGCTCTCAACCGCCGTTTCGAACTCGAGTTCGCAGAAGAGCATGTCAATACTCTGGCGGGCTTTCTTGCGCGGCAGCTCGGTTCAATCCCCCAGGAAGGCGATATCTGCGAGATTGATGAGATCGTCTTCACGGTGCGCAAAATGGTTGAGCATCGTGTCGAGGAGGTGGAAATGCTCTTGCCCGAGGACAAAAAAAATTAAATATTATTTATTGGCGGTTCAGGTTTCCTTCCTCACAGGCTCCTTTCCGGGGCCTTTTTCGCTCTGTTTCGATCAGTTAAATTCCTAAAAAATCAACAAAATTTAACAAAATCTCCTTGACAGCCCAAATACCGCTGGCTACACTTCCCAAAAGGTGGGGAATGGTGTCATTTTTGGACAAAGGGGGCCCGGGATGAATTTCACCGGGGAATTCAACAATACCATTGACGTCAAGGGCCGGGCCAGCATTCCGTCCAGGTTCCGCGAGTCCCTGCAGGGAACGGGCGACGATTATCTGGTCGTCACCAAGGCTCCTCGGGCGCTGACCGCTTACCCCCGGTCCGCGTGGCAGGCGATGGTAGAAAAAGTCCACGCGATGCAGAACGGCGTCGCAAAAAATGACGTGATCCGCAACCGGATCGCCCCGGCTGCCGAATGTAGCTTCGATAAGCAGGGAAGAATTCAGATCCCGCAGTCCCTGAGGCATCATGCTGGTTTGGATAAAGAAATTGTCGTTGTCGGATTGTTCGACAAAATCGAAATCTGGAGTCAGCTGCGCCACGCCGAAGAGACCGATCTGACCGAAGAGCGCTTGCAGCAACAGGGCGCGCTTTTGGCCGAGCTCGGATTCTAATGTCTTTCGGCTCTTTCGCGCATCTGGCGGTTATGCCGCAGCAGGTGCTGGACTATCTGGATCCGTCCGCGGGGAGTGTTTTTCTCGATGGGACGCTGGGCGGCGGCGGGCACGCCAGACTGGTGCTTGAGGCGGCTGGTCCCGATGCCCGGTTGATCGGGCTTGATCGCGATCCGGCCGCACTGAAAGCAGCGGCCGACCACCTGAAACCCTTTGCGGATCGGGTCAAGCTGCTGCACCGCAATTTTTCAGAAGCGCCCGATGTTGCTGAAGAACTCGGGATCAGTGGATTCGACGGGGTTCTTTTCGACCTCGGGGTTTCTTCGCATCAGCTCGATACGCGGGAGCGCGGTTTTTCTTTTCGCAGCGAGGGCCCGCTTGACATGCGGATGGACCCGACCGGCGGCCTCACCGCTGCCGACGTGCTGGCTGAGAAAGACGCAGAGGAGTTGACACGGATTTTCCGCCAATACGGAGAAGAACGCTATGCCGGACGCATTGCCCGACGCATCGTACAGACCCGCCAGGAGCAGCCGCTGGAAACAACAGGGCAGCTGGCGGAGTTGGTGCGCAACGCCGTGCCCGGCGGCCACATCCCGGCGCGAATTCATCCGGCGACGCGGGTCTTTCAGGCCCTGCGCATCTATGTTAACGACGAACTCGGGCATGTCGAGCGCGGAGTGCGCGCAGCCATCGATCTGCTCAGGCCTCAGGGACGGCTGGTGGTCATCAGCTTCCATTCGCTCGAGGATCGCATCGTCAAGCACATGTTTCGGGAGGAATCCCAGGGGTGCCTCTGCCCGCCGCGCCTGCCAATCTGCGGGTGCGGACATCAGGCGCGGATCGCTCTGCTGACGCGCCGCGGGCAACGGGCGGACGAAGCTGAAATCGAGCGTAACCCCCGCTCTCGCAGTGCGATTTTGCGCGGTGTGCGGAAACTGTAAAATCTGCTCTTTGTTGATGTATTACCCGATTTTCAGGAGGGAATCATGGCTCAATCGGTTCTCAAAGCCCTGCCGAAAAGCCAGGAAGTGGTGGTCGGGCGCCCGCGTCTGCTCTCCTTAATGATTTTCATCGTTCTGGTGTTTGGCATTTCTTTGTTTTTCGTCTGGTCCCGCATCCAGGTTTTCGAATTCGAGTACGCCATTTCCAGCCTTGAGACCGAGCTGCGCGAAAGCGAGCAGGAGAATCGCCAGTTGCGCCTCGAAGCCGCCAGCCTGCGCAATCCCTCACGAATCGAACGACTGGCCCGCAACGAACTCGGGCTGCGACTTCCGACTCCTTCCCAGATCATTACGGTCAGGTAGGAGAATGTGATGGATACGCCGCTGCGTGTTGTCGCCTGAGCAGAACAGGGAGGATTTTTGCCATGGACAGGAAGGAGAAATGGATACGCATCCGCATCCGCATGGTGGGACTGTTTTTCCTCCTGGCGTTCTGTCTGGTGACGGGGCGTGCCTATTTCCTGCAGGTCCATGCCGGTGACATGTGGCGCAAGCGGGCCGATCAGCAGCATCAAAAAGTCATTCCGCTGGCTCCCCAGCGTGGAACAATTTACGATCGTGACGGTCAGGAACTGGCCGTCAGTATCGAAACCGATTCGATCTACGCTGAGCCCGGTCGGGTGAAGGATCCGGCTGGGGCGGCGCGCCAACTCGCAAAAGCGCTGAATCTCTCTTCGCACATGCTGCTCAAAAAGCTGCAGTCGCAACGCGGATTCGTCTGGCTCAAGCGCCGCCTCACCCCCGTGGAAAGCGCCCGGGTGGAAGCCTTGAACATTACCGGCATCGGATTTACAAAAGAGCATAAGCGCTATTATCCGAATTCGGAGATCGGCGCGCAAATCGTTGGATTCACCGGCCTTGATCCCGAAGGGCTCGAAGGGCTTGAACTGCGCTACGATGCAGAGCTGCTCGGGGATGGCGGATATCTTCTGGTGGAGCAGGATGCACTGGGGCGCCGGATGACGGCCGGCAACAACGTGGTCCGTGAAGGAGAATTGGGGCATAGCATCCATCTCACCATCGATCGGAACCTGCAGTACATCGCGGAAAAAGAGCTGGCGGCGCAGGTGCGCGAATCGCAGGCCCGCGCCGGCACGCTGGTCATGCTCGAGGCCGCCTCCGGGCGGGTGCTCGCCATGGCCAGCCAGCCGGACTTCAATCCCAACAACCTGGAGAAATATCGCCCCGCTCAATGGCGCAATCGGGCGGTCTGCGACACGTTCGAGCCGGGTTCGACGTTCAAGGTTTTCCTTCTGGCCGCCGCCCTGCAGGAAGGGATCGTGCAGCCACAGCAGAGTATTTACTGTGAAAATGGCCGATTCCGCTTCGGGGGGCGGACCATCAACGACCATCACCCCTACGAGGATCTGACGGTCACCGAGATCCTCAAGTTCAGCTCCAATATCGGCTCGGCCAAGATCGGCAAGGCCCTCGAGCGCGACCGGCTCTACGATTACATCAAGCGTTTTGGCTTCGGCACGCGAACCGGCATCGATCTGCCGGGCGAAGTGTCTGGTCTGCTGCGCCCGCCATCGCGGTGGTTTGAAATAGACCTTGCGACAATCTCTTTCGGGCAGGGCATTTCGGTCACTGCACTTCAGCTCGCGGCAGCAACCGCTGCCATCGCGAACGACGGCAAGTTGATGGCCCCCTATCTTGTCGAACAGGTCGTCGACAGCCATGGAAGCATCGTGCGGCAGACACGGCCCGAGCTTGTCCGGCAAGTTGTTTCCGCAGATGTTTCCCGGACAGTGCGGCAGATGATGGCCTCCGTGACCGAAGAAGGTGGTACCGGGACTCTGGCAGCGGTGCCCGGATACCGTGTCGCGGGCAAAACCGGCACCGCGCAGAAGGTCGATCTGGTGACGGGCGGATATTCGCCCGACAAGCGGATCGCCTCGTTCGCCGGTTTCGTGCCGGCCGAAGACCCGCGTATCGTCATGGTGGTTGTGATCGATGAGCCCCAGGGCAAGACGTACGGCGGGCTGATTGCGGCTCCTGTCTTTTCGCGCGTGGCTGCCCAGTCTTTGCGCTATCTGGGGCTGTCCCCGACCCAGCCGAGGCAGGAAGATTACCTGCCTCCGGTCCTCGAAGTCGACACGCAGCCGGTTCTGGGGCCGATGCCCCGCACTGCAGCAGAGCCGCAGAACGAGCACGACGCGATGCCCGATCTGCGCGGCATGACCTATCGGCAGGTGCTGCAGGTCATGGAGCGCACGGGTCTGAATATAAAACTGGAAGGCTCGGGGAGGGTGGTCGAGCAATCCCCCTCTTCGGGTCGTCCGATTCGTTATGAAACAAAGGTGCGGGTGCGTTTGGCCGACGCCTCGTGAATGGCTTTGACTTTTACCGGAAGGCATAGCAAAATGCCTGGTTCTATGAGACTTTCCGAAATTTTGGGTGACGTTCCGCGGAGGCACGTATGCGGACCGCTCGACTCCCGTGTCGGGGGGCTTTATTCGGATTCTCGGAGGGTTGTCTCCGGCGGGGCCTTCTTTGCGCTGCGGGGGGAGCATGCCGACGGGCACGACTTTATCCCCCAGGCGATTGCCAACGGTGCGGCGGCTGTCGTGTTCGAGCATGCTGTCTCTCTGCCCCCGGGAATCGTCGGATATCAGGTCGAAAATGCGCGCGAAGCCATGGCGCGGGCTGCGGCCAACTTCTACGGTGATCCAACCTCCGGGATTCCGGCCGTCGGGATTACCGGCACCAATGGCAAAACAACAGTGGCTTATCTGGTCGAGGCGATTTTGTGCGCCGCTGGTCGCCGCCCGGCTCTGTTCGGCACGGTCAGTTATCGTTTCGAGGACCGGGAACTGCCCGCAACCCACACAACTCCCGAAGCGATCGAACTGCTGCGCGCCATCGCCGAATTCCGCGCCGCCGGCGCGGGCTCCCTGGTCATGGAGGTCTCCTCCCACGCTCTTGAGCAGCGTCGTGCCGACGGGGTTCGCTTCAGTGTTGGCGTTTTCACCAACCTGACGCCGGAGCATCTCGATTATCACGGCGATATGGAGAGCTACTACGCGAGTAAGCGCCGTCTCTTCAGTGCATTGCTGGCGCGCGAGAAAGGGCGGGCGGTCGTCAATAT
>JAGXHK010000155.1 GCA_024636255.1 Desulfuromonadales bacterium
AGAACATGACGCCCGCCCCCGCCTGGTCGGAACGCACCATCTTCTGGACGCCGACCGAGAGCGCCACCCGCATATGGTCGAACCCCTTGTTCTCGCGGTAGCTGATCGCCCGGTCCGTGAAGAGCGAAGCGTAGCATCGGCGGCAGGCATCGAGCAGCTCCTCTTCGCCGGTGATATTGAGAAAGGTCTCCTGCTGCCCGGCGAAGCTTGCGTCCGGCAGATCTTCGGCGGTGGCGCTGCTGCGCACGGCGACATCCATCTCCTCTTCGCCGCTGCGGCGGCAGAGCTCGCGATAGGCGTCGCGGATGGAGACGGCGATATCCTCGGGCCAACTGCCGCGCCGGATCATGCGCCGGATCGACTCGCCGGTCTTGTGCAGCGATTTCTGGTTCTTGCGGTATTCCTCGATCGCCCCGCGAATTTTCTCATCCAGCTGATTGGCAGCGAGAAACAGCCGATACGCCTCCGCGGTTGTCGCGAAGCCATCCGGAACGCGGACACCTTCAGCCTTCAGGGCGCGAATCATTTCCCCGAGGGAGGCGTTTTTACCGCCGACGAGGGCGACATCCTGATTTGTGAGATCTTCAAACCAGCGGATTCTTTCAGTATCGGCCATTTCGAGTCAGTCCCCCTTATGGATCATTTCTTTGAGGCTGCGCGCGTTCTGTGCGGCATAGCCGTTCTGGTCATTGTCGAAGAAACAGAAAACTTCTTTTCCCTGCCGGGCCCAGGACGACATGGCGCCCGCCCATCCGGAAAGGGTTTGCTGATCGTATGAACCTTCATAAGCTCCTTCGGGTCCGTGCAATCGGATATAGACGAAATCGGCCGTCACCTCTTTGGGTGAAAGCGTGCCGGAGAGCTCATAAATGCAGAAGGCCGCCTCCGCTTTGCGCAGCAGGTCATAGATCTCAGAGGTAAACCAGCTCGGATCGCGAAACTCGAAGGTATAGCGAAAACCATCGGGAAGCTGCCTGATGAACGCGTCAAACCGTTCGAGGTTGCATCTCCACCTCGGGGGCAGCTGGAAAAGGATCGGACCCAGGCGATCGCCCAGCGTCTTTATCCGTTCCATGAATGTCTCCGACGGCTCTTCGGGATCCTTGAGCTTCTTCATGTGGGTCAGATATCGACTTGCCTTGACAGAGAACTGGAAATCCCCCCTGACCGTGTCGCGCCAGGCCTTCAGGGTCTGCTCAGCCGGAAGCCGATAAAAAGAGTTGTTGATTTCCGCGACCTGGAAATGCTCGGCGTAAAATCCGAGCATCTCTTCAGATTTCATATCCTCCGGGTAGAAAGGGCCCTTCCAGTGCTTGTAATGCCACCCTGACGTTCCGATATGAATCAGATTCTGCTGCTTCATATCTCATCCATTTTTTGCGTTCCGATTTATTTTCTTTCTCTGGCGCTGCTTGAGGCCAAACCAGATCCACACACCCGAGACAATGATCCAGAGAGCCGCAAGAGAAAGCAGGCTGTGATAAACGTATCCGATCAAGCCAGGTCCGTAATGCAGCTTGGCCATGAGCAGATTCCAGGCTCCGGTGACCGGCGGCGGCGCCTGTTTCTCGATCAGGTCGCCGATGCGCCGATAAAAACCGAAACTCAGAAAAAGCCCGCTTAAGACCTGCAGCAATAAGAAGGGCGCAAGGGCAATGGCGATATTGCGGTGCCAGGTGCGAAGAGTCCGGGGATTCATGACCGCCTGAGCGTTGCAAGTGCCTCGCGCACCATCTGATTGGCGTACCCCCACTCGTTGTCGTACCAGGCCATGACCTTGATCAGGTCGCCGTCCACCACCTGCGTCATGCTGCCATCGACGATCGAGGCGCGCGGATCCTTCAGAATATCCGAGGAGACCAGCTCCTCGTCCGTGAAACCGAGAATGCCGCGGTAACGATCGGTGTCTGACTCGTGCCTGAAAACGTTGTTGATCTCATCGACGTTTGTTTCACGTTCGGTGATCAGATTGATATCGGCGATGGAGCCGCAGGGAATCGGCGCACGCACCGCCACCCCGTCGAAGCGCCCTTCGAGATCGGGCAGGGCCTTGGTTGTCGCCTTGGCCGCACCGGTCGAGGTCGGCACGAGATTGGCCGCGCCGGCCCGGCCCCTGCGCACTTTTTTGTTGTAGCCGTCGACGATCGCCTGGGTCGAGGTGTAGGCATGGATCGTCGTCATAATGGCCTTGCGCACCCCGATTCGCCGGCTCAGGACCTCAACGACCGGCGTGATGCAGTTGGTGGTGCAGCTGGCGCAGGAAAAATAATTTTTCTCATCGGCCCGGTTGACGCCATGGACGACCGTGGCGACCTCGCCGCCTTTGGCCGGGGCCGAAAGAAGCGCGAAGCGCGCGCCAGCGTTGATATGCTTCTCAAGACCTTCCTGGTTGGTGAAGATGCCGGTACACTCGAAAACCACATCGACCTCGAGCTGTTTCCACGGCAGGTCGGCGGGATCTTTTTCGCTGTAGACCGGGATATCCCTCCCCTCGATGGTCAGGCGATCCCCTCCCCCTTCGACGCGCTTTTCATAGCGCCCGTAGACGGTGTCGTAATTCAACAGATAAGCCAGATTTTCCGGCGGGATCAGATCGTTCACGGCGACCAGCTCGATCTCGGGATTCTCGAGAGCGATTTTCAAAACCGCCCGCCCGATTCGACCCAGTCCGTTAATGGCCACGTTCGGCATATTCTCCTCCATCTTAAGTCCTGCCTCGATTCCGGCGATGAGCACGTCCCGGTCATTCAGAAGAAACGGGTATGTACACAATTCCTTTGTAACAGCATAGTCTGAGCTGTCAAACAGACGTCCGTGCCGATTTAGCCCCTCGTATCGACACCCCGCCTGCCCGGAGTCTGCGGAATCTTGACAACCCCAGGTCGGACGTTAAGATCTAACCATCTCAATGGGTTGCGTTCAGCGCCCGGCATGCGCACGATTCAAGCAGGGCACAACCACCTCAGGTGATCAAAAGTATCGCCGCCACAGAATTCACATGAGAAGTGATCTGGATGTACTAATCCGATCTGGATGTACTAATCCATGTTTTTATCGGCTTTTAAGTCCCGAGAAAGGTCATCATGAAAGGTAAAACTCCGAACGTCGCAAAATCCGATTACGACGCCGTCATCTTCGACATGGACGGCGTGGTGACCCGTACCGCTCATGTTCACGCCGCTGCGTGGAAAAAGATGTTCGACAGCTACCTCGCAGAGCGCAGCCGGCGAACCGGCGAATCGTACGAACCGTTCAGCGTCGAGAAGGATTATACCCGCTATGTCGATGGCAAGGCCCGCTACGACGGGGTGCGCGACTTTCTCGGATCGCGAGGCATCGAACTGCCCGAGGGAAGCTCCGAGGACGGTCCTGAAAAGGAAACAATCCGTGGACTGGGCAACCGCAAGAACGGCTTTTTCCGGGAACAGCTCGAGCAGAAGGGCGCTCAGTGCTACGACTCGACCGTCGATTTCATTGGTCAGCTCAAGACCGCCGGCATCAGGGTGGCCATCATATCGGCAAGCAAAAACGCGCGCCAAGTCCTCGATTCGGCTGGCGTCACCGCACTTTTTGAAGCCCGCGTCGACGGCCTGGATGCCGAAGAGCTTGGTCTCAAAGGAAAACCGGCCCCCGATGTTTTCATCGCCGCGGCCCAAAAGCTCGGGGCCGACCCGAAACGCTCTGTCGTCATCGAAGACGCGCAATCTGGGGTCGAAGCCGGCCGTCGCGGCGGCTTCGGTCTGGTCATCGGCGTCGATCGCGCCAACCAGACCGAAGAACTGGCCAGATATGCCGATTTCGTGGTCAAGGATCTGGCCGAGGTCAGCGTCGGACCTTGCGAACCGGCCGACTTTACAGCCGATCTTCCTTCAGCCCTCGATCATTTCGATGAAATCGAGCGTCGCTTGCGGGCCAGGCAACCAGCTGTCTTTCTCGACTACGACGGGACCATGACCCCCATCGTGGCGCGCCCGGAAGATGCGAAAATTTCGGCAGAGATGCGCCAGGCGGTTGAGGATCTTGCCGCGCGCTGCACCGTGGCTATCGTCAGCGGCCGCGATCGGCGCGACGTCGAGCAACTGGCCGGCATCGAAGGGATCTTCTACGCCGGAAGCCATGGCTTCGACATCGCCGGACCGACCGGGAAAAAAATGGAATTTCAGCAGGGGTCAGAATATCTTTCGACTCTGGATCTGGCTGAAAAAGAACTTCAGGAGCGGCTCGCTGCGATTGAGGGCGCGCAGGTCGAGCGCAAGAAATTCGCCATTGCCGTCCACTTCCGGCGCGTGGCTGATGAGCGCAAACCCGAAATCGAAAAGGCAGTCGATGAGGTGCTCGCACAGACGGGCAGGCTGCGCAAGACCGGCGGCAAGATGATCTTCGAGCTGCGCCCCGACATCGACTGGGACAAGGGAAAAGCTCTTTCCTGGCTGCTGGAGAAACTCGAACTCGCTCGCCCGGATGTCGTTCCCATGTACATCGGAGACGATCTGACCGACGAAGATGCCTTGCGCGAAATCGAGCAGAGCGGCATCGGCATTCTTGTGCGCGACGCAGAAGAGCGTCCCTCCCATGCCGGCTATTGCCTTGAAGATACAGATGAAGTGCGCATTTTCCTGCAGAAGCTTGCGCGCGTTCTGGGAGATCAGAAGGGATCCTGATGAACGACAAGAAAGAAAAGAAATGGCTGCTGGTTTATGAGGGGTTCAAGCCCGAACAGGAAGACCTGCGCGAAGCACTGTGCACGGTCGGCAATGCCTACTTCTGCACGCGCGGGGCCGCTCCCGAGGCCAGCGCCGACGATGTGCATTATCCCGGCACCTACCTTGCCGGCGGGTACAATCGCCTCAAGACCGAAATCGCCGGCCGCACGATCGAGAACGAAGACCTGGTGAACATGCCGAACTGGCTTCCCCTCTCCTTCCGTATCGATGGCGGGAAATGGTTCGATCTGCGCCATGTGAAAATCCATTCCTACCGCCAGGAGCTCGACCTCAAGCGCGGAATCCTGTTACGCAGCGTGCGCTTCGAAGATGAGGAAAACCGGATCAGCGAACTGCGCCAGCAGCGCCTGATGCATCTGCGCTATCATCACATCGCCGCTCTTGAAACCGTCCTCATGGCCGTGAACTGGTCGGGCAACGTCGAGTTTCGCAGCGCCCTGGACGGTCGTGTCAGCAATGCCAATGTCGAGCGCTACAAAGAACTGGCCAGCCACCACCTCGAGCCGCTCGAAACGGACCAGTTCGACGAGGAAAGCATCTACCTCAAGGTGCGCACCAATCAATCTCTCATACAGGTCGCTCAGGCAGCCCGCACCCGGGTCTTTATCGAGGCCACTCCGCGCCAGGTCGAACGTCGCCTGGAGAGAAAGGCAGGCTACATCGCCCAGCACTTCACCGTTTTTCTGCAGAAAAACCAGGAGGCGAAGGTCGAAAAAGTCGTCTCCCTGTTCACCTCGAAGGATGAGGCGATCAGTGAAGCGGGGCTCGAGGCGCGTAAAGAGGTGGTGGGCGCAGCCTCTTTTGACGAACTGGTGCGTGAGCATGTCCTGGCCTGGGATCACCTCTGGAGCCGCTTCGGAATGAAGATCGAGGAGAACGGCTCGGACGAACCCATACAGATGATCCTGAACCTGCACATCTTTCACCTGCTGCAGACCGTCTCGGTGCACACCATCAAGCTTGATGTCGGCGTTCCTTCGCGTGGCTGGCACGGAGAGGCTTATCGCGGCCACATCTTCTGGGACGAGCTGTTTATCTTCCCCCTGCTCAACCTGCGTACTCCGGAGATTACCCGGACGCTTCTTCTTTACCGCTATCGCCGGCTGCGCGAGGCGCGGGACATGGCTCGCAACGCCGGTTATCGCGGCGCCATGTTTCCCTGGCAGAGCAGCAGCAATGGACGCGAGGAGAGCCAAAGGGTTCATCTCAACCCGAAATCGGGAAACTGGCTTCCGGACAACACGCGTCTGCAGCGCCATGTCAACTCGGCCATTGCCTGGAATGTCTGGCAGTATTTCCTGGCCACCCGCGATATGCAGTTTCTTTCTTTCTATGGTGCGGAGATGATCCTCGAGATCGCGCGCTTCTGGGCGAGCATCGCCACCTGGAATGACGATCATGAGCGTTACGAGATTCTCGGCGTCATGGGGCCGGACGAATATCACGACGCGTATCCCAATTCGGGCGAACAGGGACTGAACAATAACGCCTATACGAACATCATGGCCGTCTGGGTGCTCAACTGCGCGCTGCGTGTCCTTGAAGCCCTTCCCCAGGATCGCTGCAGGGAGCTGTGCGAATCCCTCGATCTGCAACAGGACGAGATCGACCATTGGGATCATATCAGCCGCAGGATGCGTCTGGTTTTCCATGAGGATGGCATCATCAGTCAATTCGAGGGGTACGCGGATCTCGAGGAATTCGACTGGAAGAGCTATCGGCAGAGATACGGCAGAGTCATGCGTCTCGACCGCATCCTCGAGGCCGAGGGCGACACCCCGAACCGCTACAAGTGCTCGAAGCAGGCCGATGTCCTGATGCTCTTCTATCTGCTTTCGGCCGAGGAGCTGCGCGAGATCTTCGATCGCCTCGGCTACCCTTTCAAATACGAGACGATTCCGGACAACATCGATTATTATCTCAAACGCACCTCTCACGGCTCAACATTGAGCCAGGTCGTCCACTCCTGGGTCCTCTCGCGTTCGGACCGCGAACGCTCCTGGAAGCTCTTCACCCTGGCGCTACACTCCGACATCGACGATATACAGGGCGGTACAACCCCTGAAGGGATCCATCTCGGCGCGATGTCGGGCACCGTCGACCTCGTTCAGCGCGGCTATGCCGGAATCGAAGCCCGAGGCGACGTTCTGCACCTCAACCCCTGTCTTCCTCGCGAACTCAATTCTCTCGAGATGAACATCCGTTACCGCGGCCAGTCCCTGCAGATTGAAATCGGTATGCAGAAAATGCGGCTGACCTGCACCGAATGCCATGCCCGTCCGGTCCGGGTTGTCTATCGCGACGATGAACGAACGCTGTGCGGCGGCGATACTGTGGAGTTCGACCTCACTGCCGACACCAGGCAAAAGGAGAATCCGACGTGAATCCCTGGCACCAGATTCCGATCGAGCGGCGATATCTGGAAGAGACATTTCCCGCTGTGATCGAGATTTTCAAAGGCTCCAAGAACAAATACGAACTCGACAAGCAGACCGGTCTGCTGCGCCTCGACCGGGTGCTGCACGGGGCGCTGCATTACCCCGCCAACTACGGTTTCATCCCGCGCTCCTTCTGTGACGACGGGGATCCTCTCGACGTTCTGGTGCTCGGGCAGGAACCGGTGCACCCCATGACCATCATCGATGCGCGTGCCATCGGAGTGCTGCGCATGCGCGATGAGAAAGGGATCGACGACAAGATCATTGCCGTCTCTATCCACGACCCGGCGGTTGTAGAATACAGGCATCATCGCGACCTGCCCCATTATACCCTGGATGAAATCCGCAAGTTCTTCGAAGAATATAAAACACTCGAAAAGAAGGAAACGGACGTCCAGGATTTCGCAGGCCCCGAAGAAGCTGTGGAGATCATCCGCGAGGCTCTAGATCTCTACGACAAGACATATGCCGCAGGCAATTAGCGCTCGTTCCGCCTTCCGATTCTGGACTTATCGCTCGCTGCCGGCGTTTCGCCTTTTCGGCTTAGCTTCTGGCCAGGCCCGCGTCGGCGCGCCTTGACAGCAACCCAAATGCCCCCCCCGAATGCATTGACGTAACGAACCCTTCAGGGCACTAATCCCCGCCAGGCGTGATGAATCTTTTTCGCATTTTCAGCGCGACAAGATAACCGGCGCCCAGCAGGGCGACGAACACCAGGGCGAGTTTCGGATCGGCAATGATCGAGTGCCCCAGCCCGACAAAAGGTATGGCTTGAATCAGATTGATCGACCAGCCAATGGGCAGGTAGATGCGAAATGGGACATTGAGCAACGCCAGGGCGTAGTTTTTAATCGCGTAGGGAAGCCCCGGAACGGCCATGAAGATAAGAGAGAATGGAACCCGGCGATCTGCGTGAATCTCCGGAAGTTTGTAGCGTGTTCGGGCCAGAAGCTTCCAGACGAAAGGGCGCAGCAGGGAATGGGTCAGCAGATACGAGATCACCAGATGTGCCCCGAATACCGCGGCGGTGACCGCAAATCCCCCGAGCGGGCCGAACTTGATGCCGGCCAGAAGCAGAAAAGGTGTAATGGGAAAGCCGGCCAGCGGCAGCAGCAGCATCAGGAGCAGAAACAACCAGGGATGCGTTTCGCGATGGATAAAAAATGCCACCCAATCCAAAGGATCGCCCGGCATAAAGACAAACAGAAGAACCAGTAAGGCAGCGAAAGCCGCAATCGGGACAAGCCAGCGCCACATCGATTTATGCTGCAAATTCATTCAAGATCCGTCCGGGTGGTTGGGTCACTGCGTACGGCGCTGAAGACCGCGCCGGTCTTCTCCGAAAGAAGATCCCATTCCGCCCTGAGGGCCCGCAGCCATGCGTCCCAGCCGCCGAGTTCGTCAGCCTTCTCCCCGGGTCTGCGTTCCCGTGCCTCGAGGTAGGTATCCTCGAGTCGCCGGGCAGCAGATTCCCGCGAAAAATCGCGGGCCGTACGCTTCGCCCCGTCCCCCCAACGCCGCGCCAATCCAGGATTCGCTGCACACTGTGAAATGGCTGCCGCAAATTCCTGTTCAGGAGTGTCGCTCGAGAGCAAGCGTCCGTTTTCCCCATCCCTGATCACCTCGCGAACACCGGAGGCATTCAGGGCGATTACGGGCTTTCCGGCGGCCATCGCCTCGGTCAGAACCATGCCCTGGGTCTCGGAGGTCGACGCAAAGACGAAAAGATCCATAGCGGCGTAGCAACTGCGCAGGTCATCGCCTTTTAACAGACCGACACGGATAATTCGTCCGGACAGATCGCGCTCGGCGAATATCTTTTCGATCTGCGCTTCACTCGGGCCTCGACCAGCGATAAGAAAACGGGCCTGCTCATCATTTTCAAGGTAGGCGGCGGCGGCTCGTGCCAGGTAGGCCAGATTTTTTTCAGAAGCGAGTCGTCCGAGGTGCCCGATGACGAAGGCATCTTCCGGAATCGCGTTTTTGCGGCGGAATGCGGAGCCGTCGCCCTGATCAAAATACGCGACATCGACGCCTGTCGGCACGACGCGGACGCTCGTTTCGACCCCGCGGCGCTGAATCAGAGCGGCGAGGCTCTCGCTTGGAGCAATCACCATCTGACAGAGATTGGCGTAGCGGGTGGAGAGATGAATTGCGAAGCGCTCCATGGCCGGAGAGTCGAAGGGGACGTAATGGGTATAGCGCTCGTAAAGGGTGTGATGCGTGAAGATCAGGGGCAGCGCCCGCGCCTTGGCCGTTCGCAGGGCCGCGTCGCCAAGCAGAAACGGGTGATGACTGTGGATGATATCCGGGCGGAACCGGTCGAGCCTCTGGTGAATGCGGCCTGGCAGCGGCAGCCGCACAGAGAAGTCGGTGCCGTTGAAATTCTGGATCGCGGGGACCCGCAGGACCTTGCTGCGATCTTCGCCGCGATCATCGAGCCCGGGGAAGATCGGAGCGACAACCAGCACCTGGTGTCCCCGGGAGCGCAGGTCCTCGGCGAAAGCGGACACCGAGCGCGCCACTCCGCCGACGTGGGGAAGAAAGGTATTGGTAAACATGCAGATGTTCATATGGATGTCGTTTCCGGCTCAAGTCGGCTGGGGCGGCCGAGAGGATTGATCTCGACTGGCCGGAAGCCCGGCACCCGGGACTGGATCGTGGGCGGGTCGCCGCGCCAGTCTCCGCTGATGTCGAGCAGAATATCTCCACCGCTTTTCAGAATCCTGACCGTGACCGGACCCCAGGCCGTCGGGGTCGGCCCGAAAAGAAGCGTTTCTCGCGACGTGATCCATTCGTGAAGCACGCCCGAGCCGATGACCAGTTCTGTCTGTTCTTCGCGCACGAACATGTTGCGCACCATCATCACCCATTCCGCAGCCGCCCAGCCGTGCTGTCCGTCGCCCATGCATCCGCCGCCGGTAAACGGATGCACGGCTTCGGGCCACTGGCCTGTGGGCGAGGCGATCTGAGCCACGCGCAGCACCAGATCCCGGAAACGCGCATCGTCGCAGCGAAGCAGGGTCTGGGCGACGGCGAGAGTCAGATAGGGATTGAGTCCCGAGTGGATCATGTCCTGAAAAAAAGCGCCGGAATGAAAGCAGTTCTCGAGCATGAAGTCGGCGGTCTTTTTCATGCGCACATCGCCTGGGGGCAGAAGTTGCAGGGGATAATCGGCCACCATAGAGCCAATGGCACCCGAGTCGAGTCGCCGATAGGGAGAGGCCGGGATGGCTCCCTGGCTGCGTTTCTGCGGTATTTTCGCAATGCTCTGCCAGATGGTCTCTTCAAAATCTTCCGCCTTGCGGTCGTAATCCGCAGCCTTGGCCCCGTCACCGCAGCATCGCGCCAGACCGGCCGCGGCGCGCAGGCCCGCCACGCCCCAGAAATCATCCCAGTAGTAGTAATCATTGGGGCCGAAATGCTCTGCACTGAAGCCCGGTGGAAGAAGACCGGCGTGGGGCGCATCCCCCCCCGGTTTGCTCCGCTTGCGGGTAATCCAATCGGCGCCCTTCCAGATCGAGGAACGCCAGGAGTCGGGCACCGGACGGCCGGTCAGTGTTATAAAACGCGCGAATATCCATAATACATGGCCATTGGAGTCCCACTCCCCTTCCTGGGAGCGGAAGTAGCCGGAGCGTTTCTGTCGCGCGGGAAAGGTGTCGATAATCCGGGCACTGCGCTCTTCAAGTCCGAGACAGAGCAGGGCATGCAGCATCAGACAGGCGTCGCGAAACCAGAACCTCTTGTAGGTGTAGGGACCGGGCACCAGTTCGTCGGCCGAGAGCAGCACCAGGGTGCGCACTGCGGCCTCGTACAGAAACCGGATGCGCTCGTCGGGCACTTCGAGGCGCGCCGTTCCGTCCAGGCTCTGGTCCCAGGTGCGCGACGGGACGCAGCCTTTTGCGGCGCGCCCCTCCAGTTCCGCACGAAGGTCCATGCCGAGCTCAACCCGGGCCGTCCCCTCTTCGTCCAGGGGAAACAAGACAGCCGCCGTCGCCATGCCGACATCGCAGGCGATGGAGGTTCGCTGGTCGCGTTCGCCAAGGCGCTGAACGATGTCGCCGCGATGATAGGTCGAGAACAGGACCCTGTCGGGACGGTTTGTGAACTCGAGACGTGTATCATCGTTGACGGTGAGGCTCTTTTTTTCATCGTCGTAGGCGATCGTTTCTATGAACTGAACCCCCTCGGGGTTGTAGGGGCGCAGGCTGACGATCAGGTGCCCCGCACGGGGCGCTGTCCCTGAGACCTGCATCCACAGGCAGGGTTGCTCGTCTGCACACTCCATCCAGACCCGGCTTGAGAGTTCGAGCTCCCCCTTGCGACACCTGGTCTCAACCGTCAACTCGGGGGTAAATAACCAACGCTGCTCGACCTCTTCGAGTTTTGAGGGGAGCAGTCGCTCGCCGTCCTCCGTGACCAGCCAGAAATCCACGGACCAGCCGTCGTATTTCGGGGTCACAAGCCCACGCGGATCCACGATGGGGTAGATCGGAGTGTCGGGCACCCCCACGGCTGTCCAGTTCCGATGGGTGAGATTGACATGCGTGAATGAGAAAGCCCGCGGAATGAAGGAGACATCCCCCGGGTTGAACTGCTTTTCCACCCAGAACGGCCAGATCCAGTCAAGATTGTGCTGAATAGCCCGCGTGTTGACCAGACCGCGGGCATGAAAGATGATTCCGGCGCGCAGCAGCTCGATCGGTTCCTGAATTTCACTGGGCTGCGCGAAGCGCCGCAGGCGTGCCATCAAGGTCAGAGGGTCCGCCACCCCATAGGCGCTCGCGGCTCTCTTGATAAGAAATTTCCAAGGCAGCCAGCGCTTCATCATGGGCAAGCGATTGCGGCGCGACGGATGTGCTGCCCCAGCATGCGCCCCCTCATTCTGCCGTCTCCTCTTCAAGCTCTCTGGCCAGCAGGCGCAGCACCTCGCTGGCGTCTTTGAAATAGGCTTCCTGATCCCTGCAGGCCTGATCGAAACTCGTCCTGGCCAGAGCGGCGACCTTTTCGAGCAGTTCATCCGGAAGAGGCGCTCCGTGCATTGCCGCGATGTCCGCAAGCTCCATCTGCCCCTGGCGATAGGCGGCGCGGCGCTCGGTTTTTTTGCCGCGCGCAGGCGTGGTGGCGAAATAACATTGGGTCACCGCTTCCTGAATGCGCCGCAGAAGATTGAGCGGATCGTGCAGTGCGGGCTGACGGATCGAAAAGAACCAGACCAGGGCGGCGCCGAATCCGGTTCCGAAAAGAAATTTCCACATGGTCTTAACCTCCTTGGGGATGTTGCCTTCGCAAAAGTGTCTCGGCCGAGTTTTTGCGGCACCTTTACGTATCGATCATTTCCCACCGACTGATGTCTTCGGGCCGGGCGATCGTCTGCGAGGTGTCCCACTCATCCCAGCCGGTTTCGCCGCTGGCAACGTCCGCCGCGGCTTTTTCGACGGAAGGGTACGTCCCGAGAAAGATGTCGTTCACCGTCACATCGTATCGCGCCTGAGATATTTTTTTGATCCAGAAGACTCCGATGGGAGTCGAATAGCGATAATCCACGACGCCTCCTAGTGCCCCGTGCGGCTAGTTCCCTCTTCTAATTCTGGCCCTTTTGCCCGCTCTCGGCGTTGCGCCTCCTCGGCTTAGCTCTGGCTATGCCTGCGTCGGCGCGCCTTGACAGCGGCCAAAATGACTCAGAATTAATTGA
>JAGXHK010000156.1 GCA_024636255.1 Desulfuromonadales bacterium
ATCAATACCGGCATCTACGTCATCGAACCGGAAGTTCTCGAGCGCATCCCCGAAGGGGAGAACCGCGACTGGTCGAAGGATGTCTTTCCCGCCATGCTGAACGAAGACGCCCCCCTCTACGGCTTCACCATGGAGGGCTACTGGCAGGACATCGGCAACACAGATGCCTACCTGGAGGCCAATCGCGATGTCTTCGCGGGAAAAACCACCGTCAACATCGCGGGCACCCCCGCCGGCAGGGGAGGCAAGAACATCTGGATCGGCAAGGACGTTCTGGTCGAGCAGGAGGATCTCTCGCTTCTCGATGGCATGGTGGTGCTCGGCGACAACACCCGGGTTCAGGGAACGGCCCGCCTGAAGAACTGCGTGGTCGGGCGCAACTGCGTCATCGAAGACGGCGCCGAACTCGAGGATGCGATCCTGTGGCGCAACGTCTACATAAAAAAAGGCGTGAAAATTCAAGGGGCCACCCTGTGCAACAACGTGCGCGTCGGCCAGGGCGTCCAGATCGAAGAAGGGGCCGTGGTCGCCGACGAGACGGTTATCGGCGACGAGGCCCATATCAAGAAAGATGTCAAGATCTGGCCGCGCAAGGTCGTTGAAGGAGGCGCCACCGTCACCACGAACCTGATCTGGGGTGAGAAATGGCGCAAATCGCTCTTCGACGGGGCGATGGTGGCCGGCATGACCAACGTCGAGCTGACGCCCGAATTCTCGGCCAAACTCGGGGCCGCCTACGGCTCGACCCTGCCCAAGGATGCCTTCGTTCTGTCCGGCCGCGACGCCATCCGCTCCTCGCGCATGCTCAAGCGCGCCTTTGTCGGCGGGCTACTCTCAACCGGCGTGAACGTCATCGACGTCAAGATGATTTCGATCCCGGCGCTGCGCTACAAGCTGACGACCTTTGGCGAAGTCGGCGGCGTGCACTTCCGGCAATCCCCCGAGGAACAGGCGGCCACCGAGATTATCTTCTACGATGCCGATGGCGTGGAGATATCCTCCTCGGCGGCCAAGGGTATCGAGCGCATCTATTACAAGGAGAATTTCCGCCGGGTGCACTTCAGCCAGCCGGGCGGCATCTCGGAACTGCCGCGCATCTATGACTATTACCGCGAAGGCTTTCTGCGGGCCCTCAACGGCGACGCCCTGCGCAAAGCGGCCCCCAAGGTGGTGGTGGATATTAACCACTCGCCAGCCGGCGACCTGCTGCCGGCGCTGCTCAACGATCTGGGCTGCGAAGTGATCGAACTCAACTCCTATGTCTCGGAAAGCGCCACCGGCACCACCTCCGAGCAGGGCGAAAAAGCGAAAGATCAGCTCTCGCGCATCGTCGTCACGCTTGGCGCCACGGCCGGTTTCTGGCTCGGCCCCTCGGGCGAGCGTGCGGTTCTCATCGATGACAAAGGAGAGGTGCTCAGCGACCTGGAGGGGTTGTGCACACTTGCGGCGCTGGTCTGCCGTGCCGAGAACGGAGGCGAGCTGGTCATGCCGGTGCCGGCTCCGCAGGCGATTGAAGAGATGGCCCGCGAAAACGGCCTGAGCGTCGCTCGGACCAAAACCGACGGACGCTCTATCGTCGAGGCCGCCAAAGGCCGGTCTGTGCGTTTTGCCGCGACCCTCGAGGGAAATTACATCTTCCCGGGCTTTCAATCGAACTTCGATGGTCTATTCACGGTAGCCAAGACGCTGGAGATGCTGGTGAGCACCGGCCTGAGCCTGAGTGCCATCCGCAAGACGATCCCCCGGCGCGCCTTTCGCCACCTGAAAATCCCCTGCTCGCTCGAGTTCAAAGGCGGGATCATGCGCAAGATGAGCGAGGATGCCGTTGATCGCGAAGCCACGTTCATCGACGGCGTCAAGATCCATTTCACGGACGGCTGGGTTCTGGTCCTGCCTGATCAGCACCGGCCGATCGCCCACATTGTTGCCGAATCGACCAACGCGGCAGAAGCTGATCGCCTGGTCGAGGAGTATCGCAGCAAGGTGGAGAACTGGAAAAAAGAACTGTCCGACTGATCGGGCGCTTAGCGCCCCGCCGATGCTCTTGAGCGCCGAGAACTGACCAGGGGCCGCCCGGGACCGCCGGATTCTCTTCCGTCGAGTCCTGCCGGCCCTTTGGCATTTTACATTGATCTGTTTCACCTGCCTCGAAGGGAGGACCTATGACAGACCCGAAGAAACCATCGGACGACTATTTCGCCCTGGGACTTCAGATATCCGGCCAGGCATGGCACGACTACGAGCTCGGCGAACGCCTGGCCCCGTTTCGCCATGCACCGGCGATCATGCGCATGAAAGTCCTCGCCGACTGCCTCAATCAGCGCCGGCCACGCACCCCGACCTCGGCGGGGGAACTCAACCTGGTCGCCCTGCTCGAGAACGTCTTCCAGCACCTGATTTTCCGCTATTTCAACGAACGCGGCGTCGCCGTCACCGACGATGGGATTGTCATCGAGGAGGCGCGCCTCTCCGTCCCGACCCTGCGCATGGCCATGACGGGTTTCGTCGAGCTTTTTCCTCCGCAGCGCGTACTCGAAGGAGAGATCGACAGCCGCGAATTTCTCGAAGGCGAGCACGGCAAAAGAGGCGGCCTCCAGAGTCTGTGCGAGCTGTTCATTCTTGCGGTGCAGCGCGACAACCCAGCCCTGGTCAACCTGATGCATCTGTTCGATGACAGCGAGCTGGCCCGCCGCGTCCCGTATCGCGAGGTCCTTTCGCATATCGATCGCGAAATGAACAAAGACAACCCCCTCTCGGGTCTCCTCGGCCGCTCGCTCAGCGATCTCTTGAGCGCCCCGATCAAGGCGTCACCCGGCTCGCTGCACGGACAGCTCTCTTTTATCCAGAAAGAGTGGAGCGGCTTCATTCCCCCTGATATCAGCCAGGGGATCCTGACCGCCTTCGATGTGGTCGAAGAAGAGCATCAGATGCGCGGCTTCGGCCAGGGTCCCACCGAAGTCCTCACGTTCGGCCGCACCGGCTACCAGGCGGATTTCCAATATCCCGAACCCGAGGCGTTCACCGCCGATGCCGACTGGATGAGCAATGTCGTACTCATCGCCAAGTCAGCCTACGTCTGGCTCGATCAGCTCTCCAAGCGCTACCAGCGCCCGATTACCCGGGTCGACCAGATTCCGGATGAGGAGCTGGACAAACTTGCCCGCTGGGGCATCAACTCGCTTTGGCTGATCGGCATCTGGGAACGCTCGTCGGTCTCGCAGTGGATCAAGCACATGCGGGGCAACCCCGAAGCACTCGCGTCGGCCTACTCCCTCTATGACTACACCATCGCCCATGACCTCGGAGGCGAGGAAGCCATGGCCGAGCTCGAGAGACGCTGCTGGCAGCGCGGCATCTGCCTGGCCTCCGATATCGTCCCCAATCACACGGGCCTGTACTCGCGCTGGGTCAAGGAACATCCCGACTGGTACGTACAGCTCGACTACCCGCCTTATCCAGGCTACACGTTCACCGGTCAGGATCTTTCGCCGGATCCGGAGATCAGTCTGCAGATCGAGGACGGCTACTACGACCACTCGGATGCCGCCGTGGCCTTCAAATACACCGATCATCGCGACGGACGGGTGCGCTACATGTACCACGGCAATGACGGCACGCACATGCCGTGGAACGACACGGCGCAGCTCAACTACCTGATCCCCGAGGTGCGCGAGGCGATGGTGCAGACCATTCTCCATATCGCCCGGCGCTTCAAGGTCATCCGCTTCGATGCGGCTATGACCCTGGCCAAGAAGCATTTTCAGCGCCTCTGGTTCCCCCAGCCCGGAGGCGGCGCCGGCGTGCCCTCGCGTGCCGAGTATGCGATGAGCCGCGAGGACTTCGAGCAGGCCTTTCCCAAGGAGTTCTGGCGCGAAGTGGTGGATCGCATCAACGCCGAAGTCCCCGACTGCCTGCTGATCGCCGAAGCCTTCTGGCTCATGGAAGGATATTTTGTGCGCACCCTCGGAATGCACCGGGTCTACAACAGCGCCTTCATGAACATGCTCAAGAACGAGGAGAATGCAAAATACCGGCAGACGGTCAAGAATATCATCGAGTTCAACCATGAGATTCTCAAACGCTTCACCAACTTCATGAACAACCCCGACGAGGCCACCGCGGTCGAGCAGTTCGGGCGCGGCGACAAGTTTTTCGGGGTCTCCACCATGCTTGTCACCATGCCGGGGCTGCCGATGATCGGTCATGGCCAGATCGAAGGGCTGGCCGAAAAATACGGGATGGAGTACAGCAAGGCGTATTGGAACGAGCCGGTCGACGAGGGGATGGTGCGCGGCCACGAATGGCTGATCTTCCCCCTTATGCGCAAACGCTATCTGTTCAGCGGCTCGCAGAACTTTCGCCTTTACGATTTTCATACCGGCTACGGGGTCAATGAAGACGTCTTCGCTTATTCCAACCGCGCCTTCGGCGAGCGCGGACTGGTGATCTTTCACAACAAATACGCCCAGACCTCCGGAACCATCCATGAATCGGGGCCGGTGGCCATGAACCCTTCGGACGAGAACATAAACCTCGAAAGCCAGGGACTCGGACAGGCACTCGAACTTAACGGGGAAGAGAACGTCTTCTATCGTTTCCGCGAGCACTGCAGCGGGCTCGAGTACCTGCGCAGCGGGGCCGAAATTCATCACCATGGCTTTCATGTCGAGCTTGGGGCCTATGAGGCCAAGGTCTTTCTCGACTGGCAGGAGATTCATGACACCGAAGGCATCTGGCGGCAGATCCACAGCGCACTGCAGGGACGTCCGAGCGAGAGCCTCGATGCCGAATGGCGGCATCTGCGCTATGCCGATCTGATCGAGGCCGCCCGCGCCCTGCTTGCGCCGGCCAGTCTTGCCGAACTGAACAGCCGCCTGAAGCAGCCGGACGCCAAAATTAAGAAACCCAAAGAAACTATTGACTTCGATTCACGAATGGCTTATTTTTTGGATAAGCTAATAATTGATCTATCATTAACAGATAAGCGCGAGGATGTCGAGATCGCGCTGGAGCAGGATCTTGCGGCCATCCGTACCCTGGCTGCCCTGAAAACGCGGCGCAAGACCGAACAGGAGGCGCTCGCCCATCTGCAAGGCGAAATCGCCGCGATCAGCCAGCCCGGCGCAGGGCCGAAAAAAACGGCGAGCAGCCCTTACCCGGGCCAGAAGCGCCGTGTGCTTCTTCCCTGGCTGCTCTTTCACCGGCTCGGCGAATTGAGGTTGGCATCCGATTATGGGCTGAGTGCCGTACGCCTGCTTGAAGAGGCGCTGCTCGATCGGGTTCTCTACCAGAACCTGCAGCAGGGTCCCACTCCGTTCGACCTCGACGATGCGCAGGCCCGTGCCGAAACGCGGCTCACCATGCTGCTGATCCGCCATCAGCCGGCCGAGGAAGAGCGCAGTCCGGCACAGGCAATGCAAGAAATATTTAATGATTCGCTTGCAAAAGAGTATCTGGGCTGCAATTGGCACGCGCGTGCGGAATGGTTCAACAAGGAACGTTTCGAGAATCTCGCATACTGGCTTGAGTTCCTGCAAAGCCTGCATCTGACGGCTTCTGCGGTCGACTCCCGGGAGCTGCTTGAAGAACTTGCCAGAACCCATGGTGACTGGCAGGACATGATCGAAACTGCGGCAACATCGAGCTACCAGGTTGAGCCCTTTTGTTCGGCGCTGACCGGTGAAAATACCAAAGAAACACGACCAGGCTAGTTAAAACACGGAAAATTGATGTCGGGCCGGGCGCTTGCGACAGCCGGCCGGGACAGAAGGACTTGCCCATGAAGATTCTGATCGTTTCGCCTGAAGTCTCGCCTTATGCAAAAGTCGGAGGGCTGGCAGATGCGGCAAGTTCTCTCCCCCGGGCGCTGAAGCGTCTCGGACACGACGCCCGGGTCATCATGCCCTGCTATAAAGAGATCGACGACAACGGCTTCACCCTGCGCAAGGGGCGCAAGAGTGTCGAGGTCGCTATCGACGGGGTGTTGCAGAAAGGCCTTTTACGCCAGACGATGCTCGAAGGTGTCCCGGTTTATTTCATCGAAAACCGGGACTACTTCTATCGCGAGGGACTTTACGGCAACGGCAGCGGGGATTATTCCGACAACGCCCAGCGATTTGGCTTCTTCTGCCATGCGGTGCTGCAACTGCTGCGCCGCATGGATTTCCGCCCCGACGTTCTGCACCTTCACGACTGGGCGACCGGCCTGATTCCCGTCCTGTTACGCACAAAACTGAAAGACGACCCGTTCTACGGGCGCATGAGCACCGTCTTCACAATCCACGATTTCGGGGACTCCGGCACCTTCCCGGCCTCGATTCTCGAGACCCTGGGCATTGAGCGCACACTTTTCGCCCGCGATGAATTGGCTCACCAGGAACAGATATCCTTTCTCAAAGGAGGACTGGCGTTCTCCGATCTCATTACGACCGTTTCCGAAAATTATCGCGACGAGATTCTCAGCAACGGCGCCGGCGGAGGGGTTCGCCAGATATTGCGCCAGCGTGAGAAATGCTTTTACGGCATCATGAATGGCATCGATCCAAAGCAGTGGGATCCCTCTCTCGACATCGCCCTGCCGCGACCCTTCAATTCGCAGAATCTCAACGGCAAAAAAGGAAACAAACGCGCATTGCAAAGAGAGCTGGGGCTCGATCCCGAGCCGCTGATTCCTCTGTTGGGCATGGTCACCCGCTTTACCCGCGACAAGGGGACCGACCTGATGATCGACGCCTGGGAAAGGCTGCTGGCGCGTGACATGCAACTGGTCATCATGGGCAAAGGAGAAGAGCGGTTTGAAAGATTTTTCCGCGACGCCGCCGCCAGGTATCCCGGCAGGGTGGCCATTATCCTGCGAGAGGATGCCGGGCTGGCCCGTCGCGTGTTTGCCGGCAGCGACCTGTTCCTAGTCCCGAGCCGTCATGAGCCCTGCGGCCTCGAGCAGATCGTCGCCCTTCGCTACGGCAGCCTGCCGATCGTCCACAAAACCGGCGGGCTCGCCGACACCGTGATCGACAGCGATGAGCAGCCGCGCAAGGGGAATGGGTTTGTCTTTGCCTCCGCGACCCCCGAGGATATGATCGGCGCCCTTGATCGCGCCCTTCTCGCCTACGAAAATCGCCGTCAATGGCTCAAACTGGTCAAACGGGGGATGACGCACGATTTCGGCTGGAACAGTTCAGTCGTCAGCTACACAGAAATTTACCGCAAGGCCATGGATCAGCAGTTCGTTCTCTGACGACGGGCGGGAGATTATTCCCGTCCTTTGTCGCTTTGCAGATTCTGCAGATATTCCTCCCATTCGATAGGCAGCAGATATTTCTTTTTGCTGTTACACTCCTTACAGGCCGGCACGCAGTTGCCGCGGTTGCTGCGGCCGCCGCGCGCCAGCGGCACCAGATGATCGAGTGTGAGCTCTTTCGGCGCAACCCCGGCCCCGCAATAATAACAGCGCCCCAGCGCGAGGCGATTCTTCCACCACTGCGTCCTGCGCAGCTCACGCGCCTTGTTGCGCTCGCGCCTGATCTGCTCTTCAGGCACATCGACCAGAAAATCCACATTTACCTCCTGTCACAGATGGTTTATCTTAACGCGGCAGGCGCATTCCGGCAACCGCGCGAAGCATTGCCGGGGTTCTTGCACATTCCAGCCAAATATGCCATGTTTCACGACGCTTTCGGCCGGGTCCCAGCAAACGCTGAATTCGGCGCTTTTTCCTGATGGAGCATGCGCGGAAACGTTATGAAGATACTGATTGTCGGCACCGGACAGGTCGGCTACTTTCTCTGCGAACGCCTGTCGGTCGAGGGACATGAGGTCAGCCTGATCGATAGCAATGCGGAGCGCCTCAACCGTACCCAGGACCGGCTCAACGTACTCGGAATCCTCGGCAATGGCGCCAGTGCTGAAGTTCTCGAACAGGCCGGCATCAAAACGGCCGATATCTTCATCGCCGTTACCGACATGGACGAGGTGAATATCCTCGCCTGCCTGATGGCCCGCGAGTACAACGTGCACACCCGTATCGCCCGCGTGCGCAGCATCGAATATACCGGGCAGGGAGCTGTTCTCTCCAAAGAGAAACTGGGGATCGATCTGCTCATCAACCCGAAGGATGCCGTCGCCGAAGAGATCATCAAGATCGCAGTGCAGAGCGGAGCCTTCGATGTCGCCGAGTTTGTCGAGGGACAGATTCAGTTTCTCGGCTACCGCATCGGCGCAAACAGTCCTCTATGCGACCTGTCCCTGCGCGAACTCGGCGAGATTCGCGGCATGTACCGGTTCGTGGTAACAGCCATCACGCGCGGCGAGAAGACGATCATCCCGCGCGGCGACGATACCATCCAGGCCGGGGACAGTATCTTTATCTTCGCGCATCAGAAGGACCTGCCGGCCATCCAGTACATGCTGCAGCCCGAGAAGGAGTCCGAACGCCGGGTGCGCCGGGCGTTTATCCTCGGCGGCGGCACGATCGGCCTGCAGATCGCCCGCGAGCTCGAGAATAAGCATTTCGATGTCCGCCTCATCGACAGTTCTGAACAGCGCTGCGAACAACTCGCAGCCAAACTGAAAAAGACGATGGTGCTCTGCACCGAGGGGACCGACATCCGCACCCTGGTCGACGAGGGGATCGACCACGCCGACGTCTTCATTGCGGTCACGGGTAATGACGAGAGCAACATTCTTTCCGCCCTGCTGGCCAAAAAGCACGGGGTCCGGCGCACCCTGGCCCTGATCAACACGCCGGAGCTGCTCAATCTGGCACCGTCCCTGGGCATTGACGCCAGCATCTCTCCGCGACTGGCTGCCGGCGCCGTTATTCTCAAGTATGTGCGCCGCGGCAACGTGATTTCTCTGGCGACGATCGAGGGGAGCAATGCAGAGGCTCTCGAGATCCGCATCAAGGAGGGGAGTACGATTGTCAATACCCCGCTCGTCGATATTCATTTTCCTCGCGGCGCGATCATCGGTGCCATCGTCAGAGGGTCGGAATACATCATTCCCACCGGTGAGACCTCCTTGCAACCTGGCGACCGCGTTGTGGTCTTCGCCCTTCCCGAGGCGGTGACCAAGGTCGAAGGATTCTTCGAATAAACCGATGAACGGCATTCTCGTCCTGCGCATACTCGGCGGCCTCTCCCTGTTTCTGGCGGGGACCCTCCTGCTCCCCATCCCCTTCTCCCTGTTCTACGGCGACGGAGCCTGGAGTGCCTTTCTTATCAGTGCCGCGATCTGCCTGGTCTTTGGTTCCGTGCTGATGCGGGCCTGCCGGAACAAGAGCGAGATCTCGGTGCGCTGTCTCTTATACACATCT
>JAGXHK010000157.1 GCA_024636255.1 Desulfuromonadales bacterium
ATGGGCGCCGATCCCGCGGTGGATCTGATAGTGCAGGCCGATCTCCTCATTGGTGCGGTATGCGTTGCCGGCGAGCTGCACGCGATACATGCCGAGATTGCCGTGTCGCCACCCCGGGCGGGCGGGGCTCTCGGAATAGACCTGGGGCAATGTGATAAAAGGGCCGCCGTCCAGCGGCCAGGATTTAAGCCATGGTAACTGGTCGATACGCGTCTGACGGGCCAGCACCGGGCCGCTGCGCACCCGCTTGGGCAGCAGGTGCCAGGCGCCGCGCGGCGCGCCGAGCAGGCCGCCGGGCTCCTTCAGGGCAAGGCGCGGATCGGCTTTGAGGGCGACCAGGCGTTGGACCCTCGCCAGGGCGTCGCGAAAGATGAACCGGGTGCGCTCCAGGGTGCCGAAGAGATTGCCGAGCATGGGAAAGGGCGTCCCCTTGACCTGCGTGAACAACAGCGCCGGCCCCCCGGCCGCATAGACGCGGCGCTGGATGGAGCCGGCCTCCAGATCGGGATCGACTTCGGCCTCGATGCGGCGCAGTTCGCCGGCCTCCTCAAGTGCACGTGCGCACTCCTGCAAATTGCGGTAACCCATGGGGGTCTCTCCTGAGATGGGATGCGTTCGGTTTAATCTCCCTTTTTATACGTGAGGTCCCTTGACGATGCAATGACTTGCTCCCCGGATTATTCAATGATGTCTGCTGTGCGATCTGCACCGAGGATCCATGAACAATTCCATCCCGCCAAGGGCTTGACTTTTGGCAGGAATGTTGTCTCTTATTAGCTGCAGCGCGGCACCGCTGCGACCACGCAATCCAATTCAACATGATTCAGGGGTATGGAGAAAATGAAGCTTACCGAAATCCGCGACATCGCTAAGACCATGGGCATCAGAAACACCTCGAAACTGAAGAAGGCCGACCTGATCCGCACGATTCAGCGTCACGAAGGAAACCAGGATTGCTACGGCGCTCCCTGGCGTCTGGAGTGTAGCCAGGAGGACTGCAGCTGGAACCGGGACTGCCGCACGCAAAACCCCTGATCCGCCACGCATTGCTCCGCAGAAAAAGAAAAAGGCGACCCCTGCCCGCAGCAGAAAGGTCGCCTTTGGTCTTTTTTTACCGCCGCGGCTCAAAGAAATTCACGAAAACGCACCAGGGCGTAGAAACAGAGAACCCCGCCGACGGCCAGCAGCAAATCACGCTGCCAGGCGATGGGGCGGCCGAGCCCGCTGGTCCAGAGCATATCGAGAAAGGCAGCGCAGAGAAAACCGGCCGCACCGAAGGTCAGCAGAGTTCTCATCATGACCAGAAAGAATTAACCCGAATTTGTCCGCAGGGCCGCGAGCAGGGCGCTGAAATCCTCATCGCCCAATCCCTGAGCCCGGGCCTGCTTGAATGCCTCGTTGGCGGCAGCGCTCACGTGCAGGGGCTGGGCCGTCTCATCGCCGTGCAGGAGCGCTAGGCGCAGATCCTTCTGCATGTGCTTGAGGGGAAAGTTGACGGCGAAATCCTCAGCGAGCATTCTCGGCCCCTTGAGGCGGAACATGGGATTGGCCAGCGCCCCGGCGTCAAGCACCTCGAGGATCGTTTCCGGATCAAGATCACCGCGCTCGCCGAGGACCAGCCCTTCACAGAAAGCAGCCATCATCGCGCCCATGATCATATTGACCACCAGCTTCATGCGCGCTCCCTGCCCGACATCGCCAAGATAAAAGGATCTCTTGCCCATCTTTGCGAAAGCCGGCTCGACTTCTTCGTAGAGGGTCCGGTCGCCGCCGGAAAGAATGACCAGAGTCCCGTCTTCCGCGGGCTTCTTGCTGCCGGAAACCGGCGCCTCGAGAAAGCGCCCGCCCTTTTCCCGGATCGCCGCCGCGATCCGCTGTGAGGTGGCAGCGTCGATCGTCGACATATCGACATACCCCTTGCCCTGGACCATGGCGTCGCACACCCCTTCCTGACCGAAGCAGACATCGGCTGCCGCCTGGGGGTCGGCGAGCATGGCGAAGGTCACCGGGCATTCGGCCACCAGGGCGCGCGGGGTGCGGGCGATGCGGGCGCCAAGATCCTGCAGAGGGGCGCATTTTTGGGGCGAACGATTCCAGACGACGACCTCGAAACCGGCCCGAACCAGATTGGCCGCCATGGCGCTGCCCATGATTCCCATGCCGATAAAACCGAAGCGAGTCATAAAAATCCTCCTTTTCAGATGCAGTCATCACAAGAATAACAGATGGCCGAAAATGAAAAAGCTCACCCTCCAGGACGGCTGAGAACGCCGCGATAAGGGGTCCTGCGCTGCAGGCTTATCGAGCCACGGACAGCCCCTGCCCACTCCAGGCCTGGAACCCCTCGCGCAGCCAATGCACCTTCTCATATCCGGCCATCACCGCAATGGCGGCTGCTTTGTAGGCCGGCCAGGCGTCCGCGTCTTCGGCGTAAAAAACCAGGCTGGTGCTGCGCTGTGCCGGCAGCTTCATAATGCCGAAGCGATCGCGGGCCGGATCGAAGTCCGGGGTTTGCCCGCTTTTTTCCTTGTAGGGCATGCGCACCGCTCCCGGGATGTGCCCCCGGGCAAACAGATCGGCTGTGCGCAGATCGAAAAAACGGGCGCCGTTTTCATGCAGATCGGCCGCCTGCGAAGACGTGATCACGACAGCTCCCTGAAGAGCCTGCGGCGTGGCCGACAGCGCGAGCGCCGGCAGGCCGGCCAGGAGAACAATGACGAGTGGAATACAAAAGATTTTGTGCAGCATTGCAGGATGCCCTTTCTCTGAAAGTTCTTGTCGGAGTTCAACAGGGAGATTTTGCTGTCCCGAGAAGATATTTCGAGAAAGGTGATGCAAATCCTGTTCCGGGATGCGAAGCACTAGCCGCGATCGACGCTGTAGCGTCCCGGGCCGATGAAGAGCAGGGAGAAGAAGACAATGGCCAATTCAATGGCATGGGCGGCACGCCCCAGACCTTCGCCTTTTCCCAGATGCATGCTGGCGGCCACCACCATGGTGCCGCAGAGCAGCAGACAGGCCGGGCGCATGAACAGGCCGAGGATCAGGCAGACGCCGCCGACCGTTTCACTCAGAGCCGCCGCCAGCCCCCATGCGGTGGGCGCGAAGTCGGCCCCCACATAACGCATCGCCTGGCCGAGGGCCTGCCACTTGTCCGGCCCCGCCAGAAGTTTGGGCACGCCGTGGAAGAGAAACATCCCGCCCAGGCCACAACGCATCACCAGCAGGCCGAAATCACGGTATTGATTGAGAAATGACCACATAAACAGACTCCTCGTCAGATTTTTTCTGCCACGTCATCGATCGCCGCCCGGATGGTTCGCGCGCTGCGCCCCAGGGCCGCCTCTTCCGCTTCGTTCAGGGTCAGAGGAAGAGTCGAGATGATCCCCTCGCCGCCGATCAGATGCGGCAACGACAGGGTGACGTCGCGTACGCCGGCAACTTCGTCTTTCGGCGTACAGACCGACATCACCGCTCGCCGGTCGCCGAGAATAACTTTGACGATGCGCGCCAGGGCGCTTCCGATACCGTAGTATGTCGCCCCCTTGCCGTCAATGATGCGGTAGGCCGCCCGTCTTACGTCCTCGTCCATCTGCCGGCGCTTTTCCTCGCCGAGGAGAATCTTCTGGCGTTCGCAGAACTCCTGCAGGCTCATGCCGCCGATGGCCACCCGGGACCAGACCAGCACCTCCGAGTCCCCGTGCTCACCGATGACGTAACCGTGTACGTGATGCGCATCCACCCCCAGATGCCGACCCAGCAGGGTGCGGAAGCGCGCCGAATCGAGGGTGGTCCCCGAGCCGATGACCCGTCCTGCGGGCACACCATACTCCGCGGCAAAGCGGGCGGTGACGTGGGTCATCACATCGACGGGGTTGGTGGCCACCACCAGTATCGCCTGCGGCGCCTGCGCGAGGATCTGGGGCACGATCTGACGGAAGACCTCGACGTTTCGCCCGAGGCAGGCCATGCGGCTCTCCCCCGGCCGCTGTCCGACTCCGGCGGCGATGATCACCACCTTGCAGCCGGCCAGATCGACATAGCTGCCCGCCTCGATCTGCAGCGCGTGGGCGAAGGGGACAGCGTGCAGGATGTCATCCGCTTCAGCGCCGGCGCGCTTTGCGTCGGCATCGACCAGGACGACCTGCCGACCGACGCCCTGCATCACCAGGGCAAAGGCGGCGGTGGAGCCGACCAGTCCCGCGCCGACGATTCCGATTTTCATGGCTAGCTCCTTGCGCTTCAAAAACCTTGTTGACCACGCATTGCACCAACACGAATGGGTCTCACTGAGTGAAATTCGTGGCATTCGCGAGATTCGTAGTCAAGGACTTTTTAAATTTTTCTGGATCTGATCTCAGTCCCGGGCCGAATAGAGTCGGCGGATCTTTTCCACCCGACGCCGATTGACACCGAAATCCCACCAGCCGGTGCGCGCAGCCGAGCGCACATGGACCACGCCTGCGGCCTGATCGACGGCGAAATCGACGTCGTCGACGAAACGCAGCCAGCGGCTGGTGAATTCGCAGTGCAGATAATTCTCCGTCTGTCCGACCACCCTTCCCCCTGGCAGAGACGAGACGATCCGGGTCAGAAAGGCCAGCGCCTGGATAGGCATGCGCCCGGCGAGGGGGAGCGGCGCGACGGCATGCCGCCGCGTTTCGTTCTGGCTGCAGACGCAGTTGGGTCGCGGCGAACAGGGTGGCAGAAGCTTACCGGGAGCGCAGGTCACGATGCGACCTGCTGCGGCCGGACGAGAATGCGATTCAAATAGCGCTCCGCCGAACTTCTCACGGCCTCTTTGCCGCCGGCCTCAATGTTTTTCCCCCACCACCCGCTGTAAATGCGCTCATAGTCGAAGGGCCCAAGGACTTCCAGAATACCATGGATCGCACTCGGGCCCAGCGGGATCAGGTTGGGAAAACTGTACATGAAACTGACCGAACGGCGATCCTGCGCCACCATGACGGTATCGCCCGTCAGCAGCGCCCCCTTTCCCTCGGCCCCCTGCGCCCAATGCAGGACGCTGCTGCCGGGAAAGTGCCCACCGCACTGCAGCAGGGTCAGGCCGGGGAGCAGCTCGACCCGGTCGTGCCAGAGGCGGATTGCCGGATCAAGACGCGTCACCCACTCTTTGTCGGCGGAGGGGATGTAGATCGGCGCCCCATCGAAGACATGACTCCATTCGGCCATGCCGGTATAGAAATGCGGATGGCTGCACGCGATGGCGGCCACGCCGCCGAGCTCTTTGATTTGACTGACGGACTTGGCATCCAGAAAACTGACGCAGTCCCAGAGAATGTTCCCCGCCTCTGTGCGCACCAGCAATGAGCGCTGGCCGATGGCAAACCGCGGCTCGGTAGCGATGCCCCAAATCCCGGGATCGATTTCATGCATTTGATTGCGGTAGCCGTTGCGGCGCATCTGCGCCAGAGTGGTCCACTGCTGTCCGTCCCAGCCGATGTACTGGCGCTCGTCGATGCAGATCAGGCATTCCTGCGGCGGCTCGCTGGTCGCTTCATACTGAGCACCGCAGGTGGTGCAGATGAAATTGTCCAAAGAACGACCCTCCTTACGAATTCATGTCATCCGGTAATTCTAACCCACTGTGGCGACAATTCTGCTGAATCGATATCTTTTTGCCTCGGCCCGGGAACATGACCGAAAAATATCTGCTATATTCATTAATAATCAGCTGGCTTCACAGGTGCCGTGTTTCTTTTTCTTCTTTTGTTAAAGGGGGTTGGAAAATGGGGAAATTTCATCCAAGGGCATTTGGTGGCATGAAAATTCTGTTTACTTGTGCTTTTTTCATTTCGTTGTTTGCCGGTCTGCTTCTTATGACCACAACCGGTGCCGAGGCCGGTGATCTAGCTGATATCGAAAGCGACCTCACCGCAGACAACCCAAGCGACCCCCTCTTCGCCTCTCTCCCCTCTTTATCCCGGACCGAGCTCTCCGTTCTCAACAGTGAAGAGAACGCGACGCTTGGGACCATGGCCGTCGAGTTCACGCCGTCCGCATACGCGACCATCGGTGCCCGCCTTTCGGCACTTCGCGCCGGCGGGGCCAGCCTGATGGCGAGCACCTCCAAACCGGGACCGATCCGCCTTGCTCAACTCGACACCGGCAGCGTCAACGACGCCAGCCCGGCTTTTCCCGACAGGCGCCTCGACGTCTACCTGAACGGCACCGGCTCAACAGGTGATTATGATTCGACCCTCTCGCCCTCTGCACTCCTCGGCGAACCGGGTTTCGACTTCGACAGCTGGGGCGCGCTGGCCGGACTGGACTACCGCCTGACCGACCGGCTGGTGATCGGCGCGGCGCTCGGTTACGGCTCGACAGAAGCGGATCTCGATCAGAATCTCGGCGACTTTGAGATGGACGGCTACAGCGTTCTGGCCTACGGCGGCTACTATGCCGAAAATTTCTACCTGGACGGCACCCTCAGCTTCGGCTGGAACGATTACGACACCACCCGCAATCTTTCGATCCCCGCGATCTCCCTGAGCGCCGAGGCCGCCGCGGATTTCGACGGCCGCCAGAACGGATTCAGCCTCGGCGCCGGCTACGACCATGCCGCCGGCTCCCTGACCATCGGCCCTTATGCCCGGCTGGACTCTCTGCGCACCCGCATCGACGCCTACGCCGAAGAGGCCACCGGCAGTATAGGCGGCGCCTCTGCCTCATCCGCAGCCCTGCGCATCGAGGACCAGGAGATCATCTCAACGACTTCAGCCCTGGGCGCACAGGCCAGCTACGCCTGGAGCACCCCCTTCGGCGTTCTTCTGCCGCAGCTGCGCTTCGAGTGGATTCACGAGTTCGACAATCACAGACGCGAGGTGAGCGCCGTCTTCATCGAAGATGCCGGCAGCAACACCTTCGTCATTACCACCGACGACCCGGACGAGGACTACTTCAACCTCGGAGCAGGGCTCGCGGCGGTCTTTCCCCATGGCATCAATGCTTTTGTCTACTACGAAACTCCCATCGGGCTGGATGACGTCGACGCCCATTACGTCACGGCCGGGGTACGCTACGAGTTCTGAGGACGGACATGGCAGATACAAGGTTCGCGAACAGGCTTGAGAGATGGCGGCACAGCCTGCAGGCGGTTCTGTTGATTCTCCTGCTGCCGGGCCTGAGCGCCTGCCAAACGGGTCGACCATCTGCCGGCCCGGCCTGGGACCCCTCGCAGACGGCCGCTTCAGAGGCGCGCAGCGCCGAAGACTTCCAGGTTGTGGACTGCCTGCTTCCGGGCAAGGTCAAGAAACTCGGCAGCCGGGTGGTCTATCAGACACCGCGCCGCCCGGTGAGGGCCACCGCCATCGACTGCGAGATCCGCGGCGGGGAATACGTCGCCTATGACCGCGCAAACTATCAGACGGCCCTGCAGGTATGGCTGCCGCAGGCCGAGGCGGGCGACCCCAGGGCGCAGACATACGTCGGCGAGATCTACGAAAAGGGACTGGGAACCTCCCCGGATTATCAAAAGGCGGCCCGCTGGTACCGCGAAGCCGCCGAACAGGGGTACACCCGCGCCCAGATCAATCTGGCCTACCTCTACGAGCAGGGCCGCGGAGTGATGCAGGACAGCTCGGCCGCCGCCCGCTGGTACGCCAGAGCCGGCGTGGAAAGTCCGTTTGTGCAAAAGCGGCCGGCTCCGGAGGTTAACGAGCTGCAGGCGGAAATCGAGCGACTCGAAAAGCAGAGTGAACGCCTTCGCGAGCAGTTCGAGGAGGCGAAGCGCAAGCTGCAGGAGAAGCTCGGCAGCGAGGCCGAAGTAAAGCGCCTGCGGGACCGGGTCGCGGCCCTCGAAAAATCGCTGCGGCGCGCCGAAAAGAAACTGTCCGGAACAGGCGAGGAACTGCCCTCGCAAGTGCCCGCGGACATCTCCTTCGGCCGCTACTACGCCCTGGTCATCGGCAACAATGCCTACCGCCATCTGCCTGACCTCAAGACTGCCGTCGGCGACGCCCGGGAGGTCGCGAAAATTCTTGAGACCAGGTACGACTTTCGGACTAAGCTGCTGACGGATGCCAGCCGCTACGAGATCCTTTCGGCCCTCAACCAGTTCCGGGAGAATCTCAGCGAGCGGGACAACTTCATCCTCTACTTCGCCGGGCATGGAGAACTCGATGAGGCCAACCTGCGCGGCCACTGGCTTCCGGTCGACGCCGAACCCGAAAACCCCGCCAACTGGATCTCCAACATCGATGTCACCGATCTGCTCAACACCATGTCGGCGCGCCATGTCCTGGTGGTGGCTGATTCATGCTATTCGGGGGTGATGACCCGCTCGGCCATTGCCGGACCGGCCTCGAGGCAGGGGACCGCCCTAGAGGAGTGGCTGCGGACCCTGACCAGCAAGCGCTCGCGCACCGTACTCACCTCGGGCGGTCTCAAACCGGTCCTCGATGTCGGCGGAGGCGAGCACTCCCTGTTCGCCAGACATTTTCTCGACACACTGAAGACCAATCGCAGGCTCCTCGAGGGGCAGAGACTGCACCGGGAGATCACTCCACTGGTGAGCCAAGCCGCACGCCACCTCGGGGTCGAACAGGCGCCCGAATACGCGCCGATTCACTTTGCCGGACACGAAGGCGGGGACTTTCTCTTCGTCCCCGTCTCCCGTGCGGCCTACATCGATTTCGCCGTGGCCGCGGCGGCATATTGACGTACGGATTACTGAGGAACCCACCCGGCCAGAGCGATCTTGATCAGGTGGACGTTGTCGTCGGCGTTGAGAATCAGATTGAGCAGGGTCAGCCGCAACGAGGTAAAGCGCTCTTTTTTATCCACCGATCCGCGAACCAGGTGTCCTTTGTAGGCCGCCACCACCTCACGCATGGCGGCAGGGTTCGTTGTCGAAAGATCCGCGTAGAGAAGATTCACAGATTCTTCCCCGATCTGGCCGACGGGCTGCAGCAGGGAGATCAGAAACGGACCCGGCCGACTTTCGAGGCGCTCGCTGATTTCCGGACTCTCTTCCCGGCACAGGCGGGCGATCTCGGACAAATAGCGCAGGGACAGCCGAGAATCATAATTCGCCAGGTTCAGCTCCCGCCCCGGTGCGACGGCCGGGATGTAAAGGATGTTGGTTGTTTTTTTCTCGCGCGTCTCCAACTCGCCCAACTCCGGTAGATTCAGGGTCGTTCCAGCGATCGCCGCCAGAATTTTTTTATAGCGCTCTTCGACCTCTGAGGCCAGTCCCGGCCGGTCGACGTTGCGGGAGAAGAGGACATAGGTATACATTCCGAAGCCCTCCTTCTCACCGTCCATGTCGGTCAGAAAATCCCAGGCATGACGACTGACCGCGGGCTCCTCGCCGCGCGTCGGCCGAGGGCTCGGTTCCGGCGCAGCGGATACCGGCGGCCTCTCGGCAGCGGGCGGTTCTCGTGGTGTTTCGGCGCGCTCAACCTGACAGGCGCTGGCAAGCAGGAGAATCAGCACCGCCAGAACGAGCGAAAACAGGTTTTTCCCCCAAGGTTTCATGGCTTCACTCCTTTCCTTCTCCCGGATCCTTTTTTTTCCGAAGTCCCCATAGGAAATTGATCAACGCCGCCAGCCCAAGGGCCATCAGGGCGATCACGCCCACCGCCTCGGCTTTTGGCACACCCGGGAACAAGGCCTGGAAGGCCATCAGAAGAATGGCCCCGATCACAACCGCCAGAAAAAACATCTTCGATCCCTTGGCCCAGAGATTCGCCATGGCCTCCTCCCGGTAAGCGCGTTCGGAAAGCTTTAAGGACAGCTTAACGCGTTTCCGGTAAATGACAGGTCCCTGCGCACAGGAATTCGCGCGGGTTCATGGGAGGAAATGGTCAGGAGGCGTTTTCGGCCGGAAAGAGGTGCGCCCGGGACAGATCGAGGCGGAGAGAGATCGATTCGCCCCCCACGAAGTCTCTCTCCGCAGTCAGTGCGCTTAATCGAATATCCTTCAGAGCCACGTGCAGCAGCTGTTCGCGCCCCAGGGGCTCCACCGCTTCGACGGTGCCGTGGAGGCCGTGCTCCCCCGACTCAGTGCGCACCTCGATGTGCTCGGGACGAAGACCGAAGATGCAGACATCTCCTTCCATCCGCACCAATGCCTCGACTTTGTCTTCTGGCAACTCGAGCCATCTCTCCCCGAGCCTTACCTGCACGGTCCCTTGTTCGCGTTTCCAGGGCACCTGGAGAAGATTCATCTGCGGCGCGCCGACGAAGCGGGCGACGAAGGGGCTCTGCGGCCGGCGGTAGAGGTCGTCGGCATCGCCGATCTGCTCGAGGCGTCCTTCGCGCAGCACGGCGATGCGCTGCCCAAGGGTCATGGCCTCGACTTGGTCGTGTGTGACATAGACGGTGGTGATGCCGAGCTTTTGCTGCAGGCGCTTGAGCTCGATGCGGGTCTCGGCGCGCAGCTGGGCGTCTAGATTTGAGAGCGGCTCGTCCAGCAGAAAAAGCCTCGGCTTGCGCACCAGTGCGCGGGCCATGGCGACGCGCTGGCGCTGTCCTCCGGAGAGTTCACCAGGGCGGGCGTCGAGAAAATCTTCGATCTTCAGAATCGCGGCGATCTCGCGCACGGATCGCTCGATTTTCTCTTTTTCTTCTTTGGCCACCTTGAGAGGAAAGGCGATGTTCCCAAAGGCGCTCATGTGCGGATAAAGAGCGTAGCTCTGAAAGACCATGGCCACGTCGCGCTCCCGGGGCGCAACAAAGGTACGCCGCTCGGCGACAACGCGCTCGCCGAAACGGATGGTTCCGCTCGTCGGCTTCTCGAGCCCGGCGAGAAGATTGAGCAGGGTCGACTTGCCGCACCCGGAGGGACCGAGCAGGACAAAGAATTCACCCTCCGCGATGGTCAGGGTCACATCTTTGACCGCATCGACCGAACCGCGCAGGGTGGTAAAGCGCTTGCCGAGATTCTCCAGGTGAAGTTCCATCTCCACTATCCTTTCACCGCTCCGCGCGTCAATCCCTGGATGATGCGCCGCTGGAACATGAGAGTCAGGGCAATCACCGGCAATGAGGTGAAAACCGAGGCCGCCATGATCCGGCCCCAGGGAATCTGCCCGTGCAGCCCCTGAAACAGAGCGATCCCAACCGGGATGGTGCGGGCCTGATAATCGGTGGTCAGCATCAGGGCAAACATGAACTCGTTGAAGGCGAAGATAAAGGCCAGCAGCAGAGTCGAGAAGATCCCCGGCGCCGCCACCGGCAGAACCACCCGGGTCAGTATCTGCCAGCGCGAGCAGCCGTCGATCAGCGCCGCACGGTCGAGATCGCGGGGGATCTGGGCGAAGTAGCTCACCAGAATCCACAGCGAGAGGGGGAGCACCCAGGCGATGTAGGGAAAGATCAGCGCCGGCCAGGTATTGATCAGGCCGAATGTATTCATCACCTGAAAGAGATAACTGACGATGCTCACCGGCGGAAACATGGAGACCGCCAGCACGCCGAACAGGATCAGCCCCTTGCCGGGCAGCGGCAGGCGGGTCATGGCGTAAGCGGCCAGGGAGGCGACCAGCACGGCCAGGGTCGCGCTCACGCCCGAGACGATCAGGCTGTTGCGCAGGTATTCGAGAAAGTGCAGCGACTCGGCGGTGAGGATTGCGCGGTAATTCTCCAGAGTGAACTGGAAGGACGCCTGGCCGAGATAGTCCGGCTGCTGCGCGAAGCTGGTGAGAACCATGTAGCCGAAAGGGAGCAGACAGAACAAAAGCATGACCGCAACCCCCAGACCGGTCAACAGCCGCTTCTGCCACAGTTCGCTCATCGCATCTCCTCCTGAAAGCGACTCGCGCGCACATAGAGCAACGCGAACACCAGGGCAAGGGCGAAGAGCACGACCGAAATGGCCGAACCGTAGCCGAAATCGCCGGAGACAAAATATTGATAACCGTAGAGCGACAGTGCATTGGTCGCACCGCCCGGCCCGCCCCCGGTCAGCACGAAAATTACGTCGAAGATGCGCAGCGCCTGCACCGTACGAAACAGCAGCGCAACCACCAGAACCGGCTTGAGCAGCGGCAGAGTGATGCGCCAGAAGCGCTGGAGAAAATGGGCGCGATCGACCCTGGCCTGCTGGTGCAGCTCTTCCGGGATGGCGGAGAGTCCGGCAAGCAGGATAATGGCGATGAACGGGGTCGTCTTCCAGCCGTCGGCGACAACGAGGGAGAAAAACGCACCCCAGCCCGTGCCGAGCCAATTCACCGGCTCATCGGCTAGACCGAGATTCTGGAGCAGATAGTTTGCCAGACCGTAGCTGTAATTGTAGATCAGCTCGAAGGCGCGCCCCGAAATCGCCGCCGGAATCGCCCAGGGGATCAACACCGCCACGCGCAAAACGCCGCGCCCGGGAAGCGCCTGATTGAGAATCAGAGCGAAGATCATCCCGAAGATCAGTTCGAGGGGCACCGAGACCAGCGTAAACAGGCAGGTAAAGCGCAGCGATTGCCAGAATGCCCCGTCATTCAGCAAGGCCCGGTAGTTGGCCAGTCCTATGTAACGCTCGGGAAGAAAGGTGACATCGCGCAGAAAGCTGTTGGCCACGGTGCCGAGAACCGGCACCAGAATAAAGACGCCTACCGTCAACAGCAGGGGAAGGATGAACAGGGCGGCGGCGCGCTTGTCGTGGGTGAGCTTCATTTCCGGAAAACCTTCTTTGACCACGAATGGCACGAATTTCACGAATATAAAAGCCCATCATCAGGTCTCTTCGACAGCCGAACTAAACGGAGTGGAAGTTCGTGCGACGGACTTGCAAATCAGTTTTTTTCTCCGAAAAATTCGTGTCGTTCGTGGAATTCGTGGTCGCTCTTCTCGCTTTCAATCCGGTAGCGCGCCGTGACCCGCTCGATCTCCGCCTGTGCCGCCCGCAGGGCCTGCTCCGGACGGGACCGTGTGGCCAGGGCGGCGTTGAGGTGGCGCTGGACGATGGCGGAGATCTGGCTGTAGTAGGGGAGCATCGGGCGCGCCTCGGCGTAGGAGAAGATGCTGCGCAACTCGGCGAAATGCGGCATCTCCTCCAGGACCTGCGGATCGCGATAGAGATCGCTGCGCCCCGGATTCCAACCCAGCTCGAGAGCCATTCGCTTCTGCACCCGGTGGGATGTGAGATATTTCACCAGCTCCCACGCCTGTTGCGGCATGTCGCTGTAGCGGCTGACGCCGATGTGCCAGCCGCCCAGGGTGGAGACCGGCTGACCATCGGGAAAGTGCGGCAGCGCAGCGATCCCGGTTTTTCCGGCCACCGGGGATCCATCCTGCTGATGGAGGGGCCAAGCGTAGGGCCAGTTGCGCTCGAACAAAGCGTTCCCGCTTTGAAAGGTGGTGCGCACGTCCTCTTCCTTCATCTGCGTGTAGGTGCTCGGCGGCGAAATCCGCTTTTCATGGATCAGGGAGCGCATCAGCGAGAGGGCCCGCTCGTTGGCCGGACTCGAGAGGATGAAGCCGCCGTCCCGATAGATTCCCCCTCCCCCCGAAGCGGCGAACTCAAGGAAATTGCAGATCAGCCCCTCGTACTGCGCCCCCTGCCAGACGAATCCCCAGAAGCCTGGGTTTCGGCTTCTCTCGCCGGCCTGCACCTTTGCGCCCTGTTCCAGCAATTCATCCCAGGTGCGCGGCGGGCCGGAGAACCCATATTCGGCCAGCAGATCTTTGCGGTAGTAGAGCAGGCCGCCGTCGATGTAGACCGGCAGGGCGACAAGCGCGCCGCTCTGGCGATCCACCAGATTCAGCACGCGGGTAAAGAAAACCGAAGGATCGAAATCGGCGCCCGCCAGATCATCGAGAGGATAGAGCCAGTTCGAGGCGGCGAACTGGGAAAGCCAGACCACATCCATGAGAAAGACGTCCGGATCCTGCTGGCGCGCCTTGAGGGCGATCAGCAGCCCCTGGCGACGCTGGTCCGAATCGGTCGGTTGGCGGCGCAGTTCGGCCCGTATGCCGGCCTGCTCTGAAAAATCGGCCAGCACCTGCTCCCAGAAAGCCAGCTCGGAAGGAGCTCCGCCCACGGCGAGGACCAGCGCAGGTTCCCCGCCGCGCCGGCAGGCGGCCAGCACACACACCATCACGATTAAAAGGAAAAAGCGCTGCAGCATATTCAGCATGGCCGGCTTCGCTGGCGGATCGCCGCCGGAGGGCCTCCTGAGAATAAAGAGCGCTGAACCGATCAGTCCGCAGCGCCCGAGAAACGGGTGGTTGTAAGATCCCCCGCCAGGTGTTTCTGCTGCTTGATGTTTTCGGCCATAGCTTGGCGCAGGCCATCGGAGATGGTCGGATAGACATGCACCAGTTCGACCAGATCGAAGACGCTCAGCCCGAACTTTACCGCCAGGGCCGCCTCGTGGATGATATCCGCCGCCCGCGGCGCGAGCATCTGCACGCCGAGCACCCGTCCCGAGCCGCGCTCGGCGGTCAGGACGATCCCCCCGCGCCGCCCCCCCATGACATGCACCTTGGGCACCCGGTCGAGGTCGAAAAATGTTTCCACCACCTCTTTCCCCTTCGCCTCCGCTGCTGCGGTGGTGAGTCCGACGTTGGCAAGCTCAGGGTGCACGAAAACCCCCATCGGCGTCTGGCGATGATCGATGCGCCGGTGGGCGTCGGGGTTCAGCATGTTCTCCACCGCAAACTCGCCTTCCCTTTCGCCGGCCGGGGCGATAAGCGGGGGGCCGGTCACATCCCCTGCCGCCCAGATGTTGCCGGCCGTGGTGCGCATCTCTTCGTCGACATTGATGAAACCTGCCGGATCGACAGCGACGCCGGCCTCGGCAAGACCGATGTCGGCGGTGGCCGGGGCGGTGCCGATCGCGAACATGATCCGCTCAGCGCGAAATTGCTTCTCCACCCCGTCGGCCCGGGCAACCAGACAGGAATCCTCCCCGTCCTTGAAGACCCGCTGGGTTTCGACTCCGAAGGCCATGTGCAAACCTTCGGCCTCAGGCACTGGCGCAGGATCTCGGTCAGGCGCGGGTCGAACTCCTTCAGGGGACGCTCCCCGCGCTCGAGGATCGTCACCTGCGTCCCGAAGCGCTGGAACATCTGCCCCATTTCCAGAGCGATCACGCCGCCGCCGATGATGATCAGCGATGCCGGGAAACAGGGCAGGTGCAGGGC
>JAGXHK010000158.1 GCA_024636255.1 Desulfuromonadales bacterium
GTGCATGGTGGTTTTCATGTTCCAGTGGCGGAAGCGCTCTTCCTTATACAAACGGGGGTTGACGGACAGGGCACCCTGTTCGAAAAGAGTGGGGCCGACGGGCACCCGTCCCATATGCTCCATGCCCGCCGCCAGCACGATATCGGCGTACCCGGCGGCGATCTCAAGATACCCCGTATGCGCCGCCGCCATGCTCGAGCCGCACTGCTGGTCGAGAAACTTGGTCGGCACCGTTTCCGGCAGGTTGGCCAAAAACAGCGGCGTGCGCCCGCCGAATGTCCACTGCTCGCTCACGCCGAGCGCCGAGCCGATCAGAAAATCGTCCAGGTCCTCCCCGCGGATCCTGCTTTGCCGCAACAGCTCCGGAATCAGCGCCGCCAGCAGATCATCGGCGCGCAGGGCATGAAACCAGTCCCGGCCCGGATCGCTGGGGCGAACCTTCGAATAGGCGGTGCGCAGGTAACCGGCAATGACAACCTCTTGCATCAAACGCAATCCTTTCTGAAACAGGTTAAGGGACAAGCCATGCTGCGCCCCTGCAACCCCTTATTCCGCCAGCCGGCACCAGCGGGCCAGAAAAAGCGCATAGGCCCGGGCCACCTGCAGGATGCTGTCAAGTTGAACGCGCTCGTTGGCGCCGTGGATGTTCTCGGCCACCGGACCGTAGCAGGTCCCCTGCCCCTGGCCGAAGAAGTGGAAGGCACGCAGGTCGGTGGTGCAGGTGGAAACGTAGCTTTCGGCATCGCTGCCGGTCAGGTCGCTGTGGCAGCCGTTGAGTGTAGCAAGAGCCGGTTGCTCCCGGTCGATGAGGTGCCCCTCCGAGCGAAAGGCATAGAACTCGACCGCCGGCGGGTTCTGCGCCAGCCAGGGGTCCTGCTGCGCGGCGCTCGATACCGCCTCCCGGATGCGCCGGCAGACATCCTCATAGGAGGTTCCGGGGAAAAAGGAGAGACGGCCATGGAAAGTGGCCTCGGCCGGCACGGTGGAAGGCCAGTCGCCGCCTTCGAAAATGCCGATATTGAGGTTGAGGGGATGCTCCAGATCGCGATAGGGCGCCGGGCGCTCCTCGCGGTTCATCTGCTCTTCGAGCCGGCGCAGGGCGGCGATCAACGGGTAGCTCTTCTCGATGGCGTTGGTCCCTGCGGCGGTGGCCTGGACATGGCTGGCCGCGCCGCGCAGGCGCACCTTGAACCAGAGGACGCCGACCTGGGCGCTGTACAGGGTCGGCCCGAACGGCTCGGGGATGAGCACCGCTTCGGCATCGTAGCCGGCATCCAGGCACGCCAGAGCGCCATTGCCGCAGCATTCCTCCTCGATGACCGCCTCCAGAGTCACGGGCGCGTTCAGGCCGAATCCGGCCTTCTCCACCGCGTGCAGGGCGTAGGTCATGGCCGCCACGCCCGCTTTCATGTCGCCGCCGCCGCGCCCGTAGAGCCAGCCGTCCTGAATCACCGGGATGAAGGGATCGTTGTCCCAAAAGTGAGCCGGCTCGGGACTGACCACGTCGAGATGGCCGTTGAAAAGAGCGCTGCGCCCGCCGGCGCCGTCCGCCGGGCGCGTCGCGGCAAGGTTATAGCGTCCTTCATAGCTCCAGGGGACCGGGGCGAAGCCGGGGTGGTCACGCAGTTTATCCCTGTCGATCGGAACCTGCTGCGGAGCGAAACCGAAACTGCGCAGCTCGGCTTCCATGACTTTGAGCGCGCCGGCCTCGTTCCCCAGCGTGCTCGGCTGCTCCACCAGCCGGCAGGTGAAATCGAAAATATCGGTGCTCAGGGCCTCGATCGTGGCAAGCAGCTTTTGTTCGCGGGAATCCATGGAATCACCTCCGGGCGTGACAAGTCTCGCCCCGACAAAGGGACGGTGCCTAAAAGCGCGGGATCTCCCCTTCGGCGAAGAGCAAGGGGGCGCCGGTCTTTTCCTGAACCTCCTCAAGGCCAGACTCGCGGGCAATTTCGCGCAGCATCAGTCCATGAGGGGTTATATCGATCACCGCGAGCTCGGTGATGATCGTCTTCACGCAGGCGCGCGCGGTCAGCGGCAGAGTGCAGCGGGCAAGAATCTTGGGTGCGCCGTCGCGCGTGGTGTGGGAGGTCGTCACCACGACTCGCTTGGCCTTCTGCGCCAGCTCCATCCCGCCGCCGATGCCGGGGGCCATCTTGCCCGGAATGATCCAGTTGGCCAGATCGCCGTTGGCGGCGACCTCCAGGGTGCCGAGAAAGCTCAGATCGACGCGCCCGCCGCGAATGATGGCGAAAGAGACGGCGCTGTCGAAAAACGAGGCGCCCGGAGCGAGGGTGACATAATTGGCGCCGGCATCGATCAGGTTGCGGTCCTCATCGCCGTTGCGGCAGCGCGGGCCGATACCGAGGATGCCGTTTTCCGCCTGGATAAACACATCCGCCTCGGCCGGCAGGTAGTCGGGGATCATGGTCGGAATGCCGATCCCCAGATTGATGACCTGCCCGGCCTGAACCTCCCGGGCCGCACGGGCGGCGATTTTCTCCTTAAATGACATGGTTCGGCAGCACTCCATAATCGGGGGTGAGGGCGTCGAGAACGACCAGATGATCGACAAAGGCGCCGGGCAGATGAACTGCGTCCGGATCGAGGGTGCCGGTGGGGACCACTTTCTCAACCTCGACGATGACCGTATCGGCCGCCATGGCCATAAGCGGGCAGAAATTACGCGCGCTTCTGGCGAAGATGAGATTTCCCGCCCGGTCGGCGACGGCCGCATGAATCAGCGCGGTGTCGGCGCGCAGGGCCGGCTCCAGAATCGCCTCGCGCCCCTCCATATGCACCACCTGCCGGCTCTCGCGCAAAATGGTGTCGAGGCCGATATCGGTAAGAACGCCGAGAAGACCGGCGCCGCCGGCGCGGATCTTCTCGGCCAGAATCCCCTGGGGGTAGAGTTCCACCTCGATCTCCCGGCGGTTCATCAGGGCCACCGCGATCGGGTTAAGACCGATATGAGAGGCGATGAGGGTGCGCACCCTGCCCGCCTCCAGCAGTTTCGAGATGCCCATGCCCGGCTCGTTGGCGTCGTTTTTTATCAGAGTCAGGTCGCTGGAACCCTGCTCCAGCAGGTGATCGAGGAGAATGAACGGCGTTCCCGGGGCGCCAAAGCCGCCGACCATGACGGAGTGGCTATCCAGAACCTGTTCCAGAGCTTTGTCGATCCGCGTCGTTTTATCCATCATGCAGACGCCCCTCCTTTGACCATCAGCCGGGCCTCGGTGCGTGCCAGGGCGCGGTCGAGGCGCTCGAGCAGCTCTTTGATCTCTTTGCGGGTGATGATCAGAGGCGGCGCCACCATGATGTGATCGCCTTTCAGGCCGTTGATCGGGCGGCGCGGATACACAATCAATCCTTCGTCGTAGGCCTCGTCGGTGAGCACGAAATGAGCGTTTTTCGCCGGCGGAAAAGGTTCGCGGGTCTTGCGGTCCTGCACCAGTTCGATCGCCATCAGCAGCCCCTTGCCGCGAACCTGGCCGATGAATTCGTAGCGCGTCCTCAGACGGTCGAGTCCGTTTTTGAGGACCCGCCCCATGGCGGCGGCGTTCTCGGCCAGATGGTTTTCCGTGATGACGTTGAGCACTTCAAGCCCGACGGCGCAGCCCATGGGGTTGCCGGCCAGGGTATGGCCATGGAAGAAGCCGCCCTTGTCCATCATTTCATCCACGTACTCGGTCCGCGCGGCGATGGCGCCCAGGGGATAATAGCCGGAGGTCATGCCTTTGGACATGACCACGATGTCGGCATCGATGTCCCAGTGTTCGTAGGCGAAGAGCTTGCCGGTCCGTCCGAAGCCGGTCATGACTTCATCGAGGATGAGAAAGATGCCGTACTTTTTGCATATCTGCTGAATGATTTTGAAATATTGCGGCGGCGGCACGACCGCGCCTGTGCTGGCCCCGCCGATCGGCTCGGCGACGAAGCCGGCGATGCTGTCCGGCCCCTGCTCCTGAATCGCCTTCTCCAGCGCCCAGGCACATTCCAACGTGCAGGTTTTCTTTTTGTGAAAAGGGCAGCGGTAACAGTTGGGGGCCGGAATTTTCGGGTACGCTTGCATCATCGGGCGGAACGGAATCTCCAGCGGCGAGTAGGAGGTCAGCGAGAGCGCCCCCAGGGTCGAGCCGTGATAAGAGGGCGTGCGGCTGATAAACTGGTGGCGCTGCTTTTCCCCGCGATTGAAAAAATACTGTCGGCACAGCTTGATGGCTGATTCCACAGCTTCGGAGCCGCTGGAGACGAAAAAGATGCGCTGCAGATGCGGCGCCAGCTGCTCGACCAGCGCAGCAGCCAATCGATGGGCCGGCTCGTTTTCGAACTGAGTCCGGTAGGCAAAAACCGCCTTGCGGGCCTGGTCGGCCAGACGGTTGGCGACGCGGAAGTTGCCGTGGCCGATGTTGCACGTCACCGCCCCGGAGCTGCCGTCAAGGTATTTCTTGCCGGTATGATCCCAGATATAGATCCCCTCGGCCCGCTCGATCGTGGGGAGCTTTTTGCGCGTCTGGTAAAAGAGGTAGTCGGTGCTGTAGGCCTCCAGGTTATCCATCGGGAAAACAGGTTCGGCTTGTTCTTTCATTTTCACATCCACTTCTGTTGGTTTCTCATCCGGATAAAACGCTCTCCATGGCCGCCTCGAAAATGTCGGCGGCGCGCTCCAGCTGGTCGTCAGTGAGCACCAGAGGGGGGAGAAAACGCACGACGTTGCCGAAGATGCCGGCGCCCATGATCAGCAGGCCGCGCTTGAAGCACTCGGCAATCAATGCGGGAACGATTTCCTTGGCGGGCTCTCTGGTCCGGGGATCCTTGACGAACTCCACCGCCACCATGGCGCCGAGACTGCGGATATCGCCCATCTGCGGAAAACGCTCCTGCAGCGCCAGCAGGCGTTTGGTCAGATAGGCGCCGATCTGCTCGGCCCGGGTGTTCAGATCCTGCTGCTCCAGCGCCTCGATGGTGGCCAGGGCCGCGGCGCAGGCGACCGGATTTCCGCCATAGGTGCCGCCGATCCGCCCGGGCGTCGGCGCGTCGATGATCTCGGCCTTTCCCACCACGGCGCTCAGCGGCAGGCCCGAGGCGATCCCTTTGGCCAGGGTCATCAGATCGGGCTCGACGCCGAAGTGCTCGACGGCAAACATTCGGCCGGTGCGGGCGAAACCGGTCTGCACCTCGTCGGCAATCAGGACGATGCCGTGGCGGTCGCAGATTTCCCGCAGGCCCGGCAGAAATTCTTTCGGCGGCACGATAAAGCCGCCTTCGCCCTGAACCGGCTCGATGATCATGGCGGCGATTCCGGAGGGGTCGGCCTCAGTGATGAAGAACCGCTCGAAGTGCTCGAGGCAGGCCAGTCCGCACTCCGGGTAGGTGGAGCCGAAAATGCAGCGATAGCAGTAGGCGCTTGGCACCTTGTAGACCTCTGGCGCGAAGGGGCCGAATTCGTGTTTGTAGGGCTTGACCTTGCTGGTCAGGGTCATGGTCAGAAGGGTGCGGCCGTGAAAGCCGGCCTCGAATGCGACAACGCCCGGCCGCTTGGTGTGCGCCCGCGCGATTTTGACGGCGTTTTCCACCGCCTCGGCACCGCTGTTGACGAACATCGCTTTTTTTGCGGAGGAGCCGGGAGCGAGCTGCGCCAGTTTCTCCGCGAGCTGCACATAGGGCTCGTACATGGAAACCATAAAGCAGCTGTGCAGAAGTTTTTCGGCCTGCTCCTTGATCCCTTCGACGACGCCGGGGGGGCAGTGCCCTGCATTGGCCACGCCGATCCCGCCGTAAAAATCCAGATAGACATTCTGGTCGAGATCGCGAATCACCGCGCCCCTGGCACTTTCAATGAAAATGGGCGCAAGATTCGAGATTCCCTTGGCGACGTAGCGGCTTTTTTTATCGAACAGGGCTTTGGTCTTAGGGCCTTGAGGCGATCCGACATGCGGCAGTTCGTTACCTTCGAGCATGAAGACTCCTTCTGCAACAGGATTGATATTGCGGCGAAATACTCCAGAAAAGAGGGCATGGGTGAAAAACGGCGGCCTGAAAAACCCCATAAAACATGAAACTTCTCTATAGAACGTTTATCATACTATGGAAGCGATTCAAACCTTCTGACCTCAGATGCAGCAGAAAAAGATTTTCCGGGGTAAATTCAGAGAGCATCGGAAGAGATCATCGGTATCGCGGCGCGCCCGTTTATCGAAAATCTGATCGCCGGCATCGTCATTACCTTTTCCAGACACCTGCGCATCGGCGATACGGTTGAGATCGATGAACACCATGGCACCATCGAGGACATCACGCCGATCTATACCATTGTCAAGATCTGGGATTGGCGGCGCTACGTGATCCCCAACGCGCACATGCTTTCGAAGGAATTCACCAGCCTGACCCTCGGCGACAGCTATCGCTGGGCCTACGTCGAGTTCTGGGTCGCACCGGATGCCGATGTGGGCATAGTCAGCAAAAAAGCAACCCAGGCTGCCCGCAAGTGCGCCAATTTCGTCCCCTACGAAGACCCCAGCTTCTGGGTCATGAGTCTGGAGAAGGAGGGGATTCGCTGCTGGCTGGCGGCGTGGGCCGACTCGCCGGGCGAGGCATGGGAGCTGGCGAGCGAAATGCGCACCCGCCTGGCGGAGCAGCTCAAAATTCTCAGGATCACACCGCACCGCTACCAGTTCGAACTGACCGAGGGATCGCGTAAAGCAGAGCGCGACAACTGAATCACCCTCCCCGACCAGCCCTCGCTCAATGGGGTCAGCCGCTCCCATGCCGACCATTCGAGCTCCGGCAAAACCAGCGCCCCCGGAACGAATAATAAAAAAGGGGAAAAGCTCTTTTTAGCAGGCTTCTCCCCTCTTTGACGCGGCGGTTTTGGATTCGTATAGACGCCTAGTGCCCCGTGCGGCTAGTTCCCTCTTCTAATTCTGGCCCTTTTGCCCGCTCTCGGCGTTGCGCCTCCTCGGCTTAGCTCTGGCTATGCCTGCGTCGGCGCGCCTTGACAGCGGCCAAAATGACTCAGAATTAATTGA
>JAGXHK010000159.1 GCA_024636255.1 Desulfuromonadales bacterium
TCGCCGCATCTCCGGCGCCCTGGCCGGAGTCCTGATCCTGATCGCCTACCCTCTGAACCAGCCGGTGCTCGGCACCATCATGGGCCTTGATGAGCAGATGCGCAGCTATATCGCCCTGCCTCTGGCCTGCTGTGCGCTGTTTCCGGTTTTCCACAGCGCGGTGAGTCTGCTGCGCGGCATCTTTACCCAGGCACAACGCACCGGCCTTCTCGGCCGCGCCACCCTGTACCGTTTTTTCTACCTGCTGATCTGCTGGGGGCTGATCCTTCTGCTGCCCTTTCCCATGCCTGTCCCCGGGATCGCCGTGGCCATTTTTCTGCTGATCTCGAGCGAACTCTATGAAGCTCTTTACATGCGGCTGCAGCACCAGCGGCTGAACATCTCCTGAAACGCGCGTTGGCAGAAAAAGGAGAAATCCCATGGAGAAAAAACATCCTTGCCCCGACTGCAGGATGTGCCAGTGGTGCTCGGACGATCGCTGCCGGCTGTGTCTGCGTGCCTCGACCGGCTGTAAGCGCAAGCTCAGCATGGCCGAGCAGATAGAACAGTACGAAAAGCTCAACGGTCCGTCCTCCGGATCGAAATAACCTTCTAACCGCCTGAACGAATCCCTCAGGCCCCGTCGAAGTCCGGAATCCGCCCGTAAAAGGCCCATTGTTTGCGCTGCACCAAAGCCTTACCTGCCCCCTCGCACCTATTTCCTCGCCTGAACAACAGAAAAGCCCCGGAGCCAGCAGACCTTGGGCTTTTCTGCTTCATGTTCCAACCTAAAGGTGTTATTTTTTTCCGTTTTTGAGGTGGCCAGGTTACGGTTTGACCAGTAGTTCCAAAACGCTCCTGGACTTCATGTCAGGACGATGTTCCCATTTTGGGATCAATTTTCTGTAGTCATTCCATGGGAACTAGCGTATACTTCCAATGAAACGAATCATCTCCAGGCGGACAATTCGTGAATTTTGGGAAAGGCATCCGGATGCCGCGGAAGCGCTGAAGGCTTGGTATTTTGAGGCAAAAGCTGCCAATTGGCAGAACCCGGCGGAAATCAAAGCTCAGTACGGAAATGCCAGCATTCTCAAGGACAGTCGGGTTGTCTTCAACATCTGCGGAAACAAGTACCGTTTAATTGTCAGGATCAACTTTCCAGCCTCAATTGTTTACATCCGCTTTGTCGGCACGCACAAAGAATATGATGCCATTGATGCGGAGGCAGTATGATGAAACCAAAGGTAATCAAAAACGAAACAGAATACGAAACGACGCTGGCTCGGATTGACGAGCTGATGGATGCCGAGCCCGGATCCGAGGAGTTTGACGAACTTGAACTCCTAGCAATGCTTGTTGATACCTACGAAAATGAAGCTCACCCGATCGAACTTCCAGACCCGATCGAGGCGATTCGCTTTCGCATGGATCAAGCTGGACTCAAGCAGAAAGACCTGGTCCCAGTTATCGGGAGTCGTAGCAAGGTCTCCGAGGTCATGTCCGGCAAAAGAACCCTCAGCCTTTCCATGATGCGCAACCTCTATCGAGAGCTGGAGATACCTGCGGAAGTGTTGTTGCAGGAACCCGGCGCGAAGAGAGCCTCTCCCCACCCACCAGCACCACCGACCCAATAATAGGGAAGAAAAAAATCAGCTCCGAGCTATGCGCCGGGGCTTTTTCGTACCCGTTTCTACCTGACCCGCCAAGCAAATCTTATCGGCCCCTCCAGGCGAAAAAGGAAACCAGGCAGCCTGGTACTCCTTTCCCCCGATCTGCGACGTCGCGAATCGCTGCAAGCGACTTGCGACACAAGCAGCATCAATCCCGTAAGATACCAATTTTGCTGTATTTTACTCTTCGTTGCAGATGGCACATCCTTTGATATGTTGATGATCAGAACGTTTCTCAACGACAGTCATCATGAGAGCAGAAAAGGAGGTCACGCCATGGCAATGTGGGATGTTTTACGGGAGATGGAGAATCTGAGAAGAGATATTGACAGCGCGTTTCGTGGTTTCGGGCGGCCCCAGTTCGGCGAAGCCGGTTTCATTCCCGGGCTCGGCGTCACCGAATATCCGCAGATCAACCTGGCCGAGGACAGCGACAACATCTACGTCGAAGCCCTGGTCCCCGGACTCGATCCGAAGGATCTGGAACTCACGGTCATGCGCGGCACCCTGACGCTGCAGGGCGAGCGCAAAGAGGCGGACGGCCGCAAGAAAGCCTGGCATCGCAACGAACGGGGAGCGGGACGCTTTCTGCGCACGGTCGAAATCCCTGCGGAAGTCGAAGCAGACAAGGTCAGGGCCGAGTATCGCAATGGCGTGCTGACGGCGACCCTGCCGAAAGCCGAGATGGCCAAACCGAAGAAGATCGACGTCAAAGTCGCCTGATCGAAAACCAGGAAAGGTAGACAGAAAAAGGAGGCGAAATCATGGCAGCCAGAAACATTCCGGTCAGAAAAGGTGAAGACATGCCAGTGCGCGAAGGGACATTGTCACGGGAGAATTATGTGAAGCCGGCCGTCGATATTTTCGAAACCGAGGAAGAACTTGTCCTGACGGCTGATATCCCCGGCGTCTCAAAAGAACACCTGGACATCGGCATCGATAAGGGGATACTCACGCTTCGCGGGCATGCGGAATCGTCGCTCAAAGGTGACGTGATCTACCGTGACTTTCAGTTGACCAACTATTACCGGCAGTTCGAGCTGCCGGACGCGATCGATGCAGAGAAAACCCGCGCCGAGGTCAAAAACGGAGTCCTGACTCTGCACCTGGCGAAACAGGAGGCCGCCAAGCCCCGGCGCATCGAAATCACCAGCCACTGATTTTTTTCGGCATAGCGACAACGCGGGGGGAGCATGGCTCCTCCCGCTTTTTTGTGCCCCTCTCTCCGCCAGACCAAATTTTGTAACCGCACTTTCTTTTTGACTCGTCCCCGCTCATCCCTTAATATAAATGTAATTAATTTTTACACATTCTCGAGGGACCGGACGAGGTGGCTTGTGCAGCAGCAGATTGTGTTGACTTTTATGGACGGCGAGCAGGCGGAGGGCGTTTTGGCTCGCCCCTTTGCGCCGAAAGAGAATGAGATCGCCGTCACCTTGGCCGAGGCCGGAGAAGGGATGCAGCTCTCCTACCCTCTCTACGATCTGGCCTGCATCAAGCTGGTGGGCACACCTTCGGCCGCTGCGCCCACGGCGCAAGAGATCGAAGAGGAAATAGAAACCGTCACCGGCGAAAAATTTCACGTCAGCATCCTGACCAAAGAAAAATACAGCCTGGGCTTCTATGGTCTGCCGCTGGCGAAGACGAGTCATTATAAAAGTATCTTCTTCACCTTTCACGGCATCAAAAAGCGCAACCAGGACCGACTGCTCGGCAGTATTCTGGAAGAACAGGGCCTGGTCGACCGGCCAACGATGCAGCGAGCGCTCGAGGACCAGAAAAAATTGCGCAATCGGCGGCTGGGCGAAATCATCGTTCAGCAGAATAATTTTGATCAGACCGATGTCGAACGTATTCTGAGTGACGCCAGATCGAGCGGAGAGATCCCCAGAAATGCGCGGATCGGGGACATTCTGGTGGCTGCGGGCCTGGTGAGCCGCGCACAGATCGAAACAGCCCTGGGCAGTCAGCAGAAGGGGCGCAAAAAGCGGATCGGTGAATTGCTCATCGAAAAGAAACTGATCACCGAAGAGCAGCTGCTCGGCGCGTTGGCCGCAAAATTTCGCATGCCTTTCATCGATCTTGAACAGATCACTCCCGACCCGGATGCACTCAAGGCCCTTTCCCTGGATGTGGTGACCCGCCTCCAGGTCCTGCCGCTGCGGCTGCGGCCCAACCGCCATCTGGTGGTTGCAATCTCGGAGCCGACCAATCCCACGATCTTCGACAATCTGCGCTTTACCACCTCCTATCCCGTTGATCTGGTGGTTGCGACGTCACAGCAGATCGCCGACGCCATCGAGCGCTGTTATATCCGCACCGAGAGCCGGGTCGAGGAGCTGATCGGAGAGCTGGACGAGGACGCGGTCCACAATGAAGAAGAAAACGACGACTCGGCATTCAGCGAGTCGGACTCGCAGATCATCAATCTGGTCAACAAGGTGCTGATCGATGCCTACAAAAAAGGCGTCTCCGATATCCACATCGAACCTGGGATCGGCAGGCAGACGTGCCTGGTGCGCTATCGCGTCGACGGCGTATGCCACGTCATGCATCGAATCGCGGCGGCTTACAAAAACGCCATCGTCGCCCGAATCAAGATCATGGCCCGACTGGACATCGCCGAGCACCGCCGCCCGCAGAGCGGCAAGATCCTGCTGCGCTATGAGGGAAAGAAGATCGAATACCGCCTTGAGATCACCCCGACCGTCGGCGGCAACGAAGATGCGGTGCTGCGCATTCTCGCCTCATCGAACCCCCTGCCGCTGCCGAAGATGGGGTTCTCCCAAGCGAACCTGCACGCCTTCGAAGAGGTTCTCAAAAAGCCTTACGGGATCATCCTCTGCGTCGGCCCCACCGGCTCGGGAAAAACAACCAGCCTGCACTCCGCGCTCGGGCACATCAACCACTCGGACCGCAAGATCTGGACCGCGGAAGATCCGGTAGAGATCACCCAGCCGGGCCTGCGCCAGGTGCAGGTGCATCCCAAGATCGGCTTCGGCTTCAAAGAGGCGCTGCGCTCTTTTCTGCGCGCCGATCCCGATGTCATCATGATCGGCGAGATGCGCGACGCCGAAACCGCAAAGACGGCCATCGAAGCCTCGCTCACCGGCCACCTGGTCTTCTCGACCCTGCACACCAACAGCGCGCCGGAAACCGTGGTGCGCCTGATCGAGATGGGGATGGACCCCTACAATTTCGCCGATGCCATGCTCGGCATTCTCGCCCAGCGCCTGGCCCGCCGCCTCTGCGACCATTGCCTGCAGCCCTACTGCCCGTCACGCACCGAGTACGACGATCTGGTGCACGCCTATGGCGAAGAGTGGTTCGAGAAGCACGGCCTGCCGGATTACGGCGAAGGGTTGACGCTGGTGAAGGGCGGCGGCTGCCGGGAGTGCAACGGGACCGGGTATCGCGGCCGGGTGGCCATTCATGAAATGATGGTCGGGACGCCCACTGTCAAGTCAGCGATCAAACAGGGAAAGTCGGCCGAAGAATTGCGCTCTCTCGCCATCGACGAGGGAATGGCCACCCTGAAAATGGATGGCATTCAAAAAGTCTTTCAGGGGCTGACCGATCTTGACCAGGTGCTGCGGGTCTGTCTATAAGCGTTATCCACCTGCTTCATTTCTTTCACCGACAGGCCCGCTTCGCCTCAGGCGCTGCGGGCTTCTTTTTCTTCCTGCGTCTTTTCCGCCAGCCGCTGCGTGCCCCAGGCGCACATCCGGGCCAGCACCGGCTCAAGGCTGCGCCCCTGATCGGTCAGGGAGTATTCCACACGCGGCGGCACTTCCGGAAAGACCTCGCGGTGGATCATTCCGTCGCGTTCCAGTTCGCGCAGCTGCTGGGTCAGCATCTTCTGGGTCACGCCGGTCAGGCGCCGTTGCAGTTGGCTGAAGCGCAGGGTCTTTTTCGCCAGATGCCAGAGGATCACCGCCTTCCACTTCCCGCCGATAATCTCGAGGGTGACCTCGACCGGGCAGATGTATTCCTGCACCTTGTTTTCGGTTGCCATAAATACCTCAAAGAATTCGCAAAGGTTTATTTTTGGTAAGTACCCTACTTTTTTGTCTGTACTTGCTAAACTGCAATGTACCATATAGAAATATAGGCTCAAAAGCTTTTTCAAACTTGATGCTCTCGCAAAAAGACATCGGATGGCTAAGCAAAAATTTCGTCCTACAAGGCTTGGTGGTTTTTCAGGGGCGAAGGCATACATCAGGTATGTCGAGGTCCTGAAAAAACGCCGTAACGCCGTAGGGCGTACTTTTTGCGACGCCATCAAACTTCAGGGAGGAACACATGGCTGAACAAAGCTTCAAGGCAATGCTGGTCGAAGAGGCGGGCGAGAAGAAATACACCCGCAGAATCACCACCCGCTCCTTATCCGATTTGCCTGAGAACGATCTTCTGATCCGGGTACGCTACTCGTCCCTCAACTACAAGGACGCCCTCTCCGCCATCGGCAACAAGGGGGTGACCCGCAAGTTCCCCCACACCCCGGGGATCGATGCCGCCGGCGAGGTCGTCGAGGACAAAAGCGGCCGCTTCTCAAAGGGCGACCAGGTGCTGGTCACCAGCTACGATCTGGGCATGAACACGCCGGGTGGATTCGGCGAATATATCCGCATTCCCGCCGACTGGGCCGTCCCTCTGCCCGAGGGGCTCGACCTGCGCCAGAGCATGATCCTCGGTACGGCCGGCTTCACCGCCGGACTTTCGGTGCACAAACTGGCCCATGGCATCAAACCGGAGGCCGGCGACATCCTCGTCACCGGCGCCACCGGCGGGGTCGGCAGCATGGCCGTGGATATACTGGCGAAAAACGGCTACCGGGTCGTCGCCGTCACCGGCAAGCAGAACGAGGTCGACTTTCTCAAGAGACTCGGCGCCGCCGAGGTCATCAGCCGCGAGGAGGTCATGGAAGGCGCCGACAAGCCGATGATGAAAACCCGCTGGGCCGGCGCCGTGGACGTGGTCGGCGGCGAGATGCTGGCCGCCGTGATCAAAGCGACAAAATACGGCGGCACCGTGACCTGCTGCGGCCTGGTCGGCTCTCCCGATCTGCCGCTCAACGTCTTTCCCTTCATCCTGCGCGGCGTCAGCCTGCTCGGCATCGATTCGGTGGAGTGCCCCATGGAGAGGCGCCTGGCGGTCTGGGAGAAACTTGCCGGCCCCTGGAAACCGGCGCATCTCGAGGAGGCCGCCAGCGAGTGCACCCTGGAGGACCTCGACGAAAAGATCGACGCGATTCTGAAAGGAGAGATCAAGGGACGCACGGTGGTCAGAATGAGCTGAACCGGAATCGCAGATGACTGTTGTCAGCTCGAAGGCGCTTTCAGGAAATGAAAGCGCCTTTTCATTATTAATATCTCTTTTTCAGGCTTGCCTTCGACAGCCTCTTCGACTTAGAATCCAATCCTAAGCCATTGAACCTGCGCAACTCTCAGCATCTCGCCGTTGATCTGCGTCAAAGACATCCACGCCCAGAGTGAGTCAAAAACACCCGACCACTCCCGAATTGACAGTGAAGCAGGATCTTTCTATGACCGAAGTCTGCCCGACGACATCGCTGCACCTGCACGAGGCCCTCTATCAGGCCTCGCCCATGGCTATCATCACTCTCGACTTCGAGGGCCGTGTGACCCTGTGGAACCCGGCTGCCGAACGCATCTTCGGCTGGCGAAAAGAGGACGTTCTCGGCTGCCCCTATCCTTTGGTTCAGTGTGCAGCGCAGCAGGCGGAGTTCCAACAAAACATGGCGCGCAATCTAGCCGGCGAGACCTTTCAGGGAGTCCCCATCGAACGCTGCCGCCGCGACGGCACGAAAGTCTACCTGAACGCCAGCTCGGCACCTCTCAAAGATGGCGATAATTGGAATATCGGTATCCTCATCATTCTTGAAGACGTCACCGCACGCCGGACCACCGAGCAACGGCTGCGGGAATCGGAAAACCGCTACCGACACCTGTTCGAGACCATGGCCCAAGGGGTCGTCTACCAGGATGCCGACGGACTGATCACCGCAGCCAATCCGGCGGCGGAAAAGATTTTGGGACTGAGCCTGGCGCAGATGCAGGGACGCACCCCCTTCGATCCGCGCTGGCGATCGATCCGCGAGGACGGCAGCGACTTTCCCGGGGACCAGCACCCGGTGACCATCGCCCTGCGCGAAGGGCGGGAAGTTCGCGATGGGCTCATGGGAATTTTCAACCCGCCGAAGAACGCCTACCGCTGGATCAAGATCCACGCCGTGCCGCTGTTTGGCAAGGACGGCAGAACTCCGGTCCGGGTCTTTACCACTTTCGAGGACATCACCGCCCGCTACTTAGCGGAGCAGGAGGTGCGCGCGTCCGAAGAGCGCTTTCACAACTTTTTCGAGCACGCCCCCGACGGTATGTACCTGATGGACTTGAAAGGAATATTCCGCGGCAGCAATGCCGCCGCCGCCAAAATCAGCGGCTATCAGCGCGCTGAGTTTCTGGGGCGGAGCTATCTCGATCTGGCTCTTTTTTCCCCCTCCGATCAGGATCGGGCCGCCACGATTCTCGCCCGCAGCGCACTGGGCGAAACCACCGGTCCAGACGAATTCCTGCTGCATCGCAGAGACGGCGGTACGGTGCCCATTGAGGCGCGCAACATTCCCCTGCGGCTCGGCGAGCAGGTCGAAGTTCTCGGCATTGCACGGGACATCAGCCAGAGAAAAGAGGCGGAAAGGCAGGTCAGGGAGAAGGGCGAACTTCTGGAGGCCACGCTTTCCAGCCTCGATGAGGCCATTTTCGTTATCAACCCGGAAGACCGCACGATCGTTTCCGCCAACCGCTCCGTAGGGCGCGTCTTCGGCTACCTTGTGGAGGAGGTCGTCGGGCGGGGCACCGCATTCCTTCACGCGGACAGAGGCGCTTACGAGGAGTGGGCCAGAAAAGGAA
>JAGXHK010000160.1 GCA_024636255.1 Desulfuromonadales bacterium
GTCATGGAGTGCGCCGCTGTGAAAATACCCCATGCGGGTCTCGCTCCAGCGCAGCGCCGGCATCAAATCAAGCTCGTCCAGAAGCGAGAACAGAGGCTGATCCCCGGTGCAGATGAAATGGTAGAAGCGCTCGATGGAGAGGCCGTTGAAATCGAACGCGGCGGACATCCCTCCCAGCCTATCGTCCGCCTCGTAAACAGTGACCTCGTGCCCGTTTCTCAATAGCGCGAGGGCGGCCGAAAGTCCCATGACTCCGCCCCCGACAACAGCTGCATTCAAAATCGCACTCCTGTTCAGGATGCCATAATAAGGATGAACGCCGTCACCGCCCCGACAAAATAGCTTGCCTTATCCTTCAGGGCGTAAATGACCGGGTCTTCGTGCAGCTCGCCGCGGGTGGCGACAAGCCAGCCGCGGCTGATCCAGTAAATCAGAAACGGGCAGATCAGCCACAAACGCTGCGGCTCGGCGTAAAGGGCCACCACATCGTCGCTGTTGATGTAGAGCGCAAGGATCAGAATCGAGATGTACCCGCTTGCCGATCCCATGCGGGCCAGTTGCTCGAGGTCTCCGGCACGGTATCCGCGGCCCAGGGGGCGCTCTTTCTCCTGGCGCTTTAAATTGGACAGCTCGGAATAGCGCTTCGAGAAGGCCAGGCTCAGGAAGAAGAAAATCGAGAATCCGAGCAGCCATGGCGAGTCCGGGGCCCCGATGGCCGTGGTCCCTGCGATGATCCGAATGGTATAGAGAGAGGCCAGCAGAACCACATCGACCAGCACGAGCTGTTTGAGGTAAATGGAATAGGCAAGGGTCAGGGCGACATAGAGAACGAGGACGTTCATGAAATCGGCCGACAGCAGCAGGCCGGCGGTCAGTCCCGATCCGAGAAGCAGGAAGGAGCCGATCAGCGCCGCTCGTATGCTCAGATCGCCGGCGGCGACCGGCCGGAATTTTTTCTGGTGATGCTGCCTGTCCGCCTCGACATCGAGCACGTCGTTGAGTAGATAGGCGCCGGATGCACACATGCTGAACGCAAAAAACCCGACCAGGGAAAGCCTGACCGCCTCGGGGTCGTTCACCAGGTGAGCCAGAACCAGGGGGACGAACACAAGAGAATTTTTTATCCATTGGTGGACGCGGATAGCCCGGACAAAGGCTTTCGCCTTTTTTGCAGCGGGAAAACGCACTGCCTTGTCAGCGACCTCTTCTCTTAGCATTCTCACTGCAGATCCCCGCGGGAACGATGCCGAATTCAACCGGATCGGAGGCTAAAGCAAAAGCGTAGCAAAGGATCTTTTCTTTTCAAGCAGGCAGCAGCGATCCGCGACCCACGCCTGTCGAATGCTGGATGTTCGGTCAAAATCGCCTGAAGAAAAAAATTCGGGGTCGTACTGGTTTAGATTTCCCCGCGTTCAGACTATACTGCTTTTCACATCAACCTCCCCATACCAGGATCGTCCAATCATGAAGACTCCAAATCCGCTATCCATCCGATCTCTTCTTGCGCTCATCCTTGTCATTCTGCCGTGCGTTTCCGCATCGGCGGAAGAGATCGCCCCCTTCGCCACCCGCAACCAGAGCCCCCTGGTCGCTATCTTCGGCCTGCCCGCCGCCGAAGACGGCCTGATTGCCGAAAACGACCGCCTCCTCGGGCGATTGACGCTCGATGTGGCCAACAACTTCACCGGAAGCGATACCGCGCGGGAGTTCGTTCATCTTGACGGCGAGAGCTACCGCCTGAACCTCGCCCTGCGCTACGGATTGACACAGCGCTTCGAAATCGGCGCGGATATCCCCTGGGTCGGCCATTACGGCGGGGGCTTCGACGGATTCATCGAAAACTGGCATAACTTCTTCGGCCTATCGCAGGGGGGACGGGAAGATTTCTCGCGCAACGAAATCGATTACATCTACGCCCGCGACGGTCGGGACCCCATCAGCGTCACGGATGAGAACGAAGGTGTCGGCGACATCTCTCTGACCGCCGCGTATCAGCTCTACCGGACGCCGGATGCGAAGCGCGCCCTTGCGCTGCGCGCGGGGCTAAAGCTTCCTACCGGCGACGATGACGACTTGCGGGGAAGCGGCAGCACGGACTTTTCTCTGCATGTGACGGGGCGCGACAGCGCGAGCCTCGCGCATCTGGATATCACCCTGTTCGGCGGGGGCGGGGTCCTGGTCATGACCGAGGGGGACGTTCTGCCCGACCAGCAGAACAACCTGGTCGGCTTCGCCAGCGCGGGCTTTGGCTGGCAGCCGCTGGGCCGGATCGCCCTGAAGCTGCAGATCGATGCGCACACATCTTTCTACGACGACAGCGCGCTTCGGGAGATCGATTCGGCCTCGGCCCAGATTGTCATGGGCGGATCGCTCTTTCTGCCCGCCGCCTTCACGCTCGATCTCGCGGTGATCGAGGACATCGTAGTCGACACCGCTCCCGACGTGGTTTTCCATGCCGCATTGAGCCGCACATTTTAGTTTCTGATTTTACTTCTCTGCCCTTCTTTATCGGTTTGCCTCCCGTCGCCCGGATGTGCTATAAATTCCTCTCGATGACGAAGTTTTAATTTCTTTTTTTAAAAACAAAAAGAGTCGTCCGGCCTCGCCGGATCGTGTGCATGAATATACAGGCCCTTTTCCATCGCTACTTTCCCGGCATCTACCTGCTCCTCCTTGCCTTTCTGGGCCTTGCCGGAGGGTATCTCGCCTCTGTGCTTCTCGAAGGGCGGATCGCCCCGCAGGTGACCGGTGCCGCCGTGCGCGAAGAGGCCGTGATCGCCGCTCCGCAGCGCCAGCCAATTTCCGCATTCGAAATCATCCTCACCCGCAATGTCTTCGATTCCTCCGCGCAGGGCGCCGGCACTCTCGCCGAAATCGACGTGCAGGAACCGGAAGACGCGCCCTCGCGGGCGGCTACAGCCCGCAGCGCCGGGCAGCCCCGGCGCAACCTGACGCTGATCGGCACGGTGTCCGCCGAGCAGAGATCCCTGGCGGTCATTCAGGAGGGGCGCGAGGTCAAGGTCTACCGCGTCGGCGAAGAGGTCTTCGGCAGCGGGACTCTGGACGAGCTCGGCCGCAACTATGCGGTCATCCTCTACCAGGACGGAACGCGGGAAACCCTGACCATGACTCCCGAAACGGCCGCCCCCGCAACGGCCGCGCCCTCCCCGGCTCCGGCCGCCGCGGCGCAGGCGGAGAACCGCTACCAGATCCGCGAGGTGGGGGAGAACCAGTGGGTCATCCCGAAAGAATCGGCCGAGGCGGCGCGCTCGAATCTAAACGAGCTGCTGCGTCAGTCGCGCATGGAGCCGCGCATCGTCAGCGGCCAGACGCAGGGCTTCATCGTGCGCATGATCCGCCCCAACACCTTTCTCGACATGCTTGGCATACAGCGCGGCGATATCCTGCTCGAAATCAACGATATCAACCTGGACAGCCCCGAGAAGGCGCTGCAGATCTTTCAGCAACTGCGCGAGGCGACCAGCATCGACGTCGGCCTGCTGCGCAATGGCCAGAGAATGAGCTTTGAATATAAAATCGATTAACAAAGATGGCTCAGCCATCCTCTGAATTTTTGCGAATGCAACAACCAAAGGACCGACCCTCATGCGCCAACTGCTTCTCATGCTCGCCCTTCTCGCTCTGTTCGTGCCCGCCGCCGCCCAGGCCACCCCGGACGAACAGCAGATCGCATCCGCTGAGGGGATCGCCATCGACTTCAAGGATATCGATCTCTCGGACCTGATCCAGACCATCAGCGAGCTGACCGGGCGCAACTTCGTCTACGACGAGACGGTGCGCGGCAAGGCCACCATCATCTCGCCGCGGCGCATGACTCTGGACGAGGCCTACAAGGTCTTTCTCACGGTACTCAACGTCAAGGGGTACACCGTGATACCGAGCGGCCAGGTGAACAAGATCGTGCCGATCAAGGACGCCAAGGAGAGCAATATCCCTACGGTGATCCCGCAGCGCGGCGACGGGCGCGGCGAGCAGTACATCACCCGGCTGATTCCGCTGCAGCACGTCGACGCCGCCGATCTCGCCACCACGGTGCTCAGCCCGCTGGTTCCCAAAACCAGCAACATCGTCGCCTATCCGGCGACCAACACCCTGATCATCACCGACAGCGCCGCCAACATCGAGCGCCTGAATCAGATCATCCGGCAGCTCGACGTGCCGAGCTCGGGCGACCAGATCGAGGTGATCGAACTCGAGCATGCCAACGCCGAAGAGATCGCCAAGCTGGCCGAACAGCTGGTGGCCCAGCAGGCCACCCGCCGCCCGCGCCGGCGCGCGACCAATGTCGCCGCAGCCGCCGGCGCGACCGACGTGACCAAGATCCTGCCCTACCCGCGCACCAACGTGCTGGTGGTGATGGCTCCGCCGGAGGACATGGCCACCATCCGCGACCTGATCCTCAAGCTCGACCGGAAGGCCTCTGAAACCCGTTCCGGCATCCAGGTCTACTATCTCGAGAACGCGGACGCGGAAACGCTGGCCGCGACGATGAACGAGATTCTCACGGGGATCAAGACGCAGACCCGCACGACCGCCGGTCGCCCCGGCGCGCAGCAACAGGCCGAAAAAACCCTCGAGGCAGTGACCATTACCGCCGACAAGCCGACCAATTCGCTGATTATCAACAGCACGCCGGAAGAATACGAGACCGTGCGCGAGATCATCAGCCAGCTCGATATCAAGCGCAAGCAGGTCTATGTCGAGGCCCTGATTCTCGAGCTCTCCATGGACGCCACCAAGCGCCTCGGCGCCTCTCTGCAAGGGGCGGTCGACGTCGGCTCGGACAGCCTGGTCTTCGGCACCAGCAATCTGAATACCGGCCCGGCCACGCTCCCGGACATGGTCGGCAGCCAGGACGGCGTACCCTCACTTCTCGGCAGAACCATCGAAGGTATTCTGCTCGGCGGCCTGTTCAATCCGATCACCGTGATCGGACCAGGCGGTGACGAAATCACCGTCCCTGCCCTCTCGGCCCTGATCGACCTGTCCAAAACCGATAGCGACATCAACATCCTCTCGGCACCGCGCCTGCTTACATCGGATAACGAGGAAGCCGAGATCATCGTCGGCTCGAACGTGCCGATCATCACCTCCCGGCTGACCGACACCGGCGGCACGGGACTCGCGCAGAGCGTTTCCGTCGAGCGCAAAGATGTCGCCCTGACCCTGCGCTTCACCCCCCAGATCACGGAGGGCAACCTCGTACGCCTCAATGTCTATCAGGAAATCACCGACATTTCCCAACAGAGTGTCGGCAACGTCAACGAGGTTGGGCCGACATTCACCAAGCGCCTGCTGCGCAACACCGTGCTCGCTGAGAACAGACGCACCGTCGCTCTCGGCGGCCTGATTTCCACCAACATCCAGGAGAGCGTTTCCAAAGTCCCCCTGCTCGGCGACATCCCGGTGCTCGGCTGGCTTTTCAAACGTAAAAGCACCACGGAGCTTAAAACCAATCTGCTGATTTTCATCACCCCGCATATCATTCGCACTGCCACCGATCTGTCTGACGTCACGCAGCGCGCACGGGAGGCGATGTACCGCTTCGACGAGCGGGAAAAACTCGATCCCGATAAGACCAGCGAGCTTGCCGAGGAGTTCATTACGATTTATCCAGAAGTGAATGACATCCCTGAGGTCCGGGAGAAATAAGGCCATGACCGCCTGGAAACGCCTCGGTGAAATATGCGTCGAACAGTTCGGACTTGACGGTGCGTCGGTCGAGGAGGCCCTTGACCTGCAGAAGGGCTCCGACAAGCGCCTCGGCGAGATTCTGCTCGAGAAAAAGGCTCTGACCCCCGAGCAGGTCGCCCGTGCCCTTGCCCTGCAACAGGATCTGACCTACATCGAGACCATCCCCGCGCAGGCCGGCGCAGGAGATCTGCTCGACCTGGTGCCGATCGGCTTTGCCAAGGAATACCGCATCTTTCCCATCGAACGCGGCGACAGCGTGCTGCGCGTGGCGGTTGCCGATCCCCTGGACAGCAGGCCGATCAACGACCTGGTCAGCCTGACCGGCCTGTCTGTCGAGCCGGTGGTGGCCACGCCGCAGGAGATCGTGCGCGCCATCAACCGCGGCTACGAGAACCGCGCCGGGGAAACGCGCGAGATCATCTCCGACATGGGGCCGGAGCAGACCGATGATCTCGAGAGCCTCGAGCCGGCCGACCTGCTCGACACCTCGGACGAGGCGCCGATCATCCGCTTCGTGAACAGCATGGTGACCCAGGCGTACCGCGAGCGGGCGAGCGACATCCATGTCGAGCCGTTCGAGAGCGAACTGGTGATCCGCTACCGCGTCGACGGCATCCTCTACGAGGTGCTGCGCCCGCCGGCAAAAGCACAGGCCAGCATCATCTCGCGCATCAAGATCATGGCGAACCTCAACATCGCCGAAAAGCGCCTGCCGCAGGACGGCCGCTTCCGGGTGCGCATCGCCGGCAAGGATGTCGACGTGCGCGTCTCGACCCTGCCGACCGCGTTCGGCGAGCGGGTCGTCATGCGTCTGCTCGACAAGAGCTCTAACGTGCTGACCCTTGAGGATATCGGCATGCGCGATGCCTTGCTGCACCGCATGAATCAGATGATCCACAAGAGCCACGGCATCTTTCTGGTCACCGGCCCGACCGGCAGCGGCAAGACAACGACCCTGTACGCCGGCCTGACGCGCCTGAACAGCCGCGAAAAGAATATCATCACCGTCGAGGACCCCATCGAGTACCAGCTCGCCGGGGTCGGGCAGATTCAGGTCAACGCCAAGATCAACCTCACCTTCGCCAACGGGCTGCGCTCGATTCTGCGCCAGGACCCCGACATCATCATGGTCGGCGAGATCCGCGACGCCGAAACGGCCGAGATCGCCGTGCAGTCGGCCCTGACCGGCCACATGGTCTTCTCGACCCTGCACACCAA
>JAGXHK010000161.1 GCA_024636255.1 Desulfuromonadales bacterium
AAGGGAAGGAGATCTTCGTGACGGCGAGTATCGGTATTGTGGTTTATCCGCTCGATGGGCGCGACCGCACAACCCTGATGCGCCATGCAGATCTGGCCATGTACGCCGCGAAGGCACACGGCAGGAACAATTTTCAATTCTACTCCGATGAGATGAACGTCAAGGCGCGTGAGCGCAATGCTCTCGAGGTGGATTTGCGTCGCGCCCTCGCGGCCGGTGAATTCTTTCTTCACTATCAGCCGCAATTCGATCTGAAAAACGCAAAGATCATCGGCACCGAGGCTCTTCTGCGCTGGCAGCATGAGAAAAAGGGGATTCTCATGCCTCGAGATTTTCTAAAGCTCGCGGAAGAAAATGGGTTGATCCGACCGATCGGAGAATGGATTTTGCGCGAAGCCTGTCTTCAGAAGGCCCGTTGGCTGGCCATGGATATGGATACCGGCTATATGGCGATCAATATTTCAGGTCATCAGTTGCGCGAACCGGATTTTATCGATGTGGTTGACAGAACGCTCGAAGACACCGGGGTGGATCCAGGCCTGCTTGATCTGGAGCTGACAGAGAAAGTCCTGATGGAATCCGCGCAGTATACCCTTGAAACATTGACGGATTTTAAAGTCCGGGGCATCAGCCTGACGATCGACGATTTCGGGACGGGCTACTCCTCGTTGAGTTATCTGAAAAACTTTCCGGTGGACAAAATCAAGATCGCCCAGGATTTTGTGGGCAACCTGCCCGGGGATCCGGACAATGCGGCTATCGCCGAAACCATTATTCTGATGGCCCGCAGCCTGGATCTGAACGTGATGGCCGAGGGCGTCGAAAATATGCAGCAGGTTGAATTTCTGCGTCGTCATGGCTGCCACGCAATGCAGGGCTATCTGCTCGGAGCCCCGGCTCCGGGTGGCGAGATGCAAGATCATTTCAGGCGTTCCGGCAGGCCAGCTGCTGCCGCCACCTCTCGCAAGACCTCGCCATAATAAATTAGGTTTTTCCGGCACTGCAGCGGGCCTTTCTCAATTGACAACATCGGCGCTCGGGATAACCTTTTGCTATGGAAAGATTCCCCAAGGTTATCTTCTGTCTCGTTCTGTTCCTCTGCCTCGCCATGGTCCCGGCAGCTTCTTCTGCCGATCAAGGGGCCGATGCGGGCTCCGGGGTTTTTCGCGTGGTACAGGTAGCTGGCGCGATCAACCCTGTTGTCGCTCGCTTTATCGCCGGCGAGTTGGCCCTGGCCAACCGTGAAGACGCCCGCGCATTTTTACTGGAACTCGATACCCCGGGCGGGCTCGACACCGCCATGCGCGAAATCATTCAACAGATATTCGGCTCAGAAATCCCTGTCATCGTCTATGTCTACCCGCAAGGCGCGCGCGCCGCTTCGGCAGGAGCGTTGATCACGCTGGCCGCCGATTTCGCCGCCATGGCTCCCGGAACCAATATCGGCGCCGCGCATCCCGTTGCCGTCGGTGGGGGGCAGGCGGATGAGACCATGATGGAGAAGGTCGTGAGCGATGCGGTGGCGTATGTGCGCAGCATTGCTGAGCAGCGCGGACGCAACAAGGATTGGGCTGAGCGCATCGTGCGCGAAAGCATCTCCACCCCGGCGCACGAGGCGCTCGATCTTGGGGTGATTGATCTTGTCGTGGCCAGCGAGGCGGAACTGCTCGCCGAACTCGACGGTCGGCGCTATCTGCGCGGGGGCGAGCCCCGCATTTTGCGAACCGACGGGGTTGTGCTCGAGCGCGCCGAGATGAACTGGCGCCAGCAGATCCTGAACACAATCAGCAATCCGAATGTGGCGTACCTGCTGCTGATGCTCGGATTTCTCGGGATTTTCTTCGAGATTTCCCAACCCGGCGCGATCTTTCCCGGCGCGGTGGGTGCGGTGGCTTTGCTGCTGGCTTTCTTTGCACTTCAGACCCTGCCTATCAATTATGTCGGCGTGCTGCTGATTCTGCTCGCTGTCATCCTCTTCATCCTCGAGATTAAAGTTCCCTCTTACGGCATGCTGACAATTGGGGGAATCCTGTCCATGGCTCTTGGTTCCCTGATGCTCATCGACACCTCGGAGCCGTATATGCAGATATCACGTGCCGTCATCCTCGCCACGGTCGCCGTAAGCGCCGGGTTCTTTATCCTGATCGTCTTTTTTGTCGCCAGGGATCAGGGCCGGCGCATGGTTTCGGGCCGTGAGGGGATAGCTGGAGAAACAGGTCAGGCGGTTACGGATATCGATGCCGAGGGCGGACGCGTCTTCGTGCATGGTGAATACTGGGATGCCTTTTCCCGGACACGGATCGCTTCCGGAGAAAAAATCGAGGTCTTACGCATGCTGTCGGGGTTGCGCCTTGAGGTCAGGGCTGTCCAGGGCGAAGAAAAGGCTTAATGCCGGCATCGCCGGCGACTTTCGGAGGAGGTTTGCACATGGGGCTGCCAATGAGCATCGGTTGGATTGTCGTTCTGGCTCTTGTCGTGATCATCATCGTGAGTGCGGTTCGCATTCTTTACGAATACGAGCGGGGCGTTGTCTTTCGCCTCGGGCGCTTCTCGAATGTCAAAGGCGCCGGCCTGCGATTCATTATCCCCGGTATCGATAAGATGATCAAAATCAGTCTGCGCACCATCGCCATGGATGTGCCTCCGCAGGACGTTATCACCAAAGATAATGTCTCGATCAAGGTCAATGCGGTTCTCTATTTCCGGGTGGTCAGCCCCGAAAAGTCGCTCATAGAGGTCGAAAACTACCTCTATGCCACAAGTCAGCTTGCGCAGACCTCGCTGCGCAGTGTGCTCGGCCAATCGGATCTTGACCAGTTGCTCGCCGAACGCGACCAGCTCAACCAGCACCTGCAGCAGCTTCTCGACCGTCAGACCGATCCCTGGGGTGTGAAAGTTTCCAATGTCGAGATAAAGCATGTCGATCTGCCGGTTGAAATGCAGCGCGCCATGGCCCGTCAGGCGGAGGCCGAGCGTGAGCGGCGTTCCAAGGTGATTCACGCCGAGGGTGAATTCCAGGCGTCGAAAAAACTCGCGGATGCAGCGCGCATTCTCTCGACAGAAGAGGGCGCGCTGCAGCTGAGATTTCTTCAGACGCTCACCGAAGTTTCAGCGGAGAAGAACTCGACCATCATTTTCCCTCTGCCGATCGATCTGCTGCGCCCCTTTATGGACAAGGCGCAGAAGACGGTTGAGAAGATAGAAAAATCATCCAATACATGATGTGAAAAGCCGGACAGCAAAGGGGTGGGAGCGCTTGTCTACCCAGTTTGTCGACATATGTTTGCGAAATCTGGTAAAAACGGCGAACGGAAGTAACCCAGCTGAGTGATTTCGGCATGTTGTTAAGTAAAACAAGATTTTATCTTGACTCTTAAAGGGGCCTTTGCTTAGATGATGAAAATTCTGAAACGAGCATAAATATTTAAAATTGCTGAAAAATTTAAGCGAAGTTAAAATTTTGAAGCCAAAATAATCGTTTCATTTTTTCATCCGGCGCTAGCAGTCTGTCGGAGTATTCATGAGCCGGCTGCAAATCCGGCTGTTTGGCCCATATTTCAGCTCCTTTTTGGTCCATAGCTACGGCTATGAACCTGCAAAGGAGCTAAAATCTGTTCTCAAATATCCAGATTTTCGCTTCGGCCCGCATAGTCCGACAGACTGCTAGGGGCTTGCCGCCAGGAGGAGGTTCAATGGCAGTAAAAAAATTTAAAAAGGTCATGGCCGCAAACCGCGGTGAAATTGCTATCCGGATTTTTCGCGCCTGTACTGAACTCGGGATCAGCACCCTGGCCATCTATTCGGAAGAAGATAAGATTTCCCTGCATCGCTATAAGGCCGATGAAGCTTATCTGATCGGCAAGGGCAAGGGGCCGATCGACGCCTATCTGGCCATCGACGAAATCATCGACCTGGCCCGCAAGAAAGATGTCGATGCCATTCACCCGGGCTATGGGTTTCTTTCTGAAAATGCCGAGTTCGCCGAAGCATGCGAGAGAGCTGGAATCGCATTTATCGGGCCCACGCCGGATATCCAGCGGCGGCTCGGCGATAAGGTGTCCGCGCGTCAGGTCGCAATCGAGGCCGGCGTGCCGATCGTGCCGGGGACGGAGAAACCGATAACCGCCGAAGAAGAGGCCTTGCTTTTCGCCAAGGAAGCCGGCTACCCGATCATCGTCAAGGCCGCTGCCGGCGGAGGAGCGCGCGGCATGCGCGTGGCGCGCAATCAGCGCGAGTTGCTCGAAGGGCTCAAGTCGGCGGCCTCTGAGGCCAACGCTGCGTTCGGCAATCCTTCAGTTTTTCTGGAGAAATATCTGGAGAAACCCAAGCATATCGAAGTGCAGATTCTTGGCGACCGGCACGGCAACATCTACCATTTCTTCGAGCGGGACTGCTCCATTCAGCGTCGTCACCAGAAAGTTATCGAAATGGCCCCGTCCTTGGGTCTGGAGGAGAAAACCCGTGTCGCCATCTGCGAGGCGGCGATGAAGATCGCCCGCGCCGTCGATTATATCAATGCCGGGACGGTCGAATTCCTGCTGGATCAGAACGGGGATTTTTACTTTATCGAGACCAATCCCCGCATTCAGGTTGAACATACCGTGACCGAAATGGTGACCGCGCGCAATCTGGTGCAGATGCAGATCCGGGTGGCCGAAGGGTTCAAGATGTCCGACCCCGAGATCGGCATCACCGACCAGAGCGAAATCGAACTGCGCGGCTTCGCGATTCAGTGCCGGGTGACGACGGAAGATCCACAGAACAGCTTTGCGCCCGATTTCGGCACGATCAAGGTTTACCGGACCGCAGCCGGTTTCGGCGTGCGCCTCGATGCCGGTCAGGGCTATGCCGGCGCGAAGATTACGCCATTTTATGACTCGATGCTGACCAAGATTACCGCTTTCGGCCGATCATTTCCCGATGCCTCCCGCACGATGCACCGCGCGTTGCAGGAGTTTCGCATCCGCGGGGTGAAGACCAATATCGGGTTCCTTGAAAACGTGATCACGCACCCGACGTTCGTGGCCGGCAAGTGCGACACCAATTTCATCGACAATCATCCGGAGCTTTTCCGGATTTCGGCCAAGCTCGATCGCGCCAGTAAAATGCTCAGCTACATCGGTCACGTTACAGTCAACGGTTATCCTGGCATCAAGCAGCCGCTGAAGACCCGGGAGCTGCGTGAACCTGACGTTCCCGAAATCCCTTATGGTACGGCAAGACCGAGGGGAAGCCGTGACATTCTGCGCGAGAAAGGCGCGGAGGGGCTTGCGCTGTGGGCCAAAAAGGAAAGAAAGCTGCTCATCACCGATACGACCATGCGCGATGCCCATCAATCGCTGATGGCGACGCGCTTTCGCACCCATGATCTTGACCGTATCGCCGAAGCGACCAGTTACCTTGGCGGCGGACTTTTTTCACTGGAGATGTGGGGCGGTGCCACCTTTGATGTGTCGATGCGCTTTTTGCGCGAAGACCCCTGGGAGCGCCTCGATCGCTTGCGTGCGAAGATTCCCAATATCCTTTTTCAGATGTTGCTGCGTGGTTCGAACGCCGTCGGTTATACGAATTATCCTGACAACGTGGTGCAGGAATTTGTCAAGAAAGCAGCGGGAAGCGGAATCGATGTTTTTCGCATTTTCGATTCATTGAACTGGACCAGGGGGATGGCGGTCGCCATGGACGCGGTGCGCGATAACGGAGCCATCTGCGAGGCCGCCATGTGCTATACGGGGGATATTCTCGATCCCAGGCGCGATAAATATCCGCTTCAGTATTACGTGAACCTGGCCAAAGAACTGGAGCAGATGGGGGCTCATATTCTCGGCATCAAGGACATGGCTGGACTTCTCAAACCCTTTGCCGCCGAAAAGCTGGTCAAGGCCCTGAAAAATGAAATCGGCATACCCATCCATCTCCATACGCATGACACCTCCAGCAACGGCGGGGCCATGCTGCTGGTCGCCGCCCAAGCCGGGGTGGATATCGTCGATACCGCCCTCTCTTCGGTATCCGGTCTGACTGCGCAGCCGAATCTGAACGCCCTGCTGGCAGCGCTCGACGGCACGATCTGGGATCCCAGGCTCGACGAAGCCGGCCTGCAGATGCTGGCCAATTACTGGGAGACGGTTCGTAATTATTATGCGCCATTTGAATCCGAGCTGCGCAGCGGCACTGCACAGGTCTACTATCACGAGATTCCCGGTGGCCAGTATTCGAATTATAAGCCTCAGGTGGAGGGTCTCGGTCTCGGTCACCGCTGGGAGGAGTGCAAGGAGATGTACCGCCAGGTCAACGATATGTTCGGCGATGTAATCAAGGTGACGCCCTCCTCGAAGATCGTTGGCGACATGGCCATGTTCATGGTGCAGAACAATCTGCAGCCCGACGATGTCTACGAACGTGGGCAGGATCTGACCTTTCCGCAGGGGGTGGTCGATTTCTTCAAGGGAATGATCGGCCAACCCTATGGCGGATTTCCGGAGAAATTGCAGAAGATCATCCTTAAAGGCGAGGAGCCGCTCACATGCCGCCCCGGAGAATTGCTCGAGCCGGTCGATTTCGCAGCGAAGAAGGTGGAATTGGAGCAAAAACTCGAGCATGAAGTGTCCGAGCGCGACGTCATCTCGGCAACTCTATATCCGGGGGTGTTCGAAGAATTCGATCGCCATCGCCAGGAATACGGCGACACCTCGGTTCTGCCGACGCCCTTCTTCTTCTATGGTCTGGATGTCGGCGACGAGGTGAACATCGATATCGCGCCGGGTAAGACGTTGATCGTCAAACTCAACGCGGTCGGCAGTCTGCAAAAAGACGGCACCCGCAATATTTACTTCGAACTCAATGGCGAGCCGCGCCAGGTCACGGTTCCGGATCTTTCCGTGAAGGCTGACGAGGCGGCGCACCAGAAAGCCGACAAAACGAATTTCAAGCAGGTCGGAGCGCCGATGCCGGGCAAAGTCTTCAAGCTCCTCATCCGTGTCGGCGACGAGGTCAAGGAGGGGGATACCCTGGTGACCACCGAAGCGATGAAGATGGAGACCAATATCAAGGCCAGGACCGATGGGAAAGTGACGGATATCTTTTTCAGCGAAGGCGATCAGGTTCAGCAGGGCGATCTGGTCGCGGTCCTCGAATAACTCCGAACTCTACATCACCTATGGACAGTTGCCGGGCCCTTTTGGCCCGGCTTTTCTTTGCCCGGCCGCTCCATTCTATGCAACTCCATGCACTTGTGCTACTCTCAGCCTTATCGTGCCGGAGGTGAGTTTTGCATTTGCGATCCGTCGTTTTTCTGCTGCTTTTCGCCCTGGGAGTTTTCCCGGGACAAACCTTTGCCCAGGATTTGACACAGCGCCAGTGGATGACCGGTCTTGTCGAAAGTATGGGATGGTCCTTCGGTCTGCCCGACGACCCGGAGCTTGCCGATTATCTGCGTATTCTCGAAGGACGGCGCAGCCTGCGTATTGAAGCTGAAGAATACAAGCAGCCCACCGATCTCGTGTCGGTCAAGCGCTACGGGAATTTCGGGCCGTTCAGCGGTGAGGGGTGGGTGAGTGGGGTGGCCGCACCGACCACTTTGCATCTGCGCTTCCTCCTGCCCCTCTCCGGCACCTATCGTGTCAGCGCTGCGGTTCGGCTGCCCGGCCATCGGGTGAAGGTCGGCGGACAGAGTTTTGAGATCGATGGTGGAAGAGAGCTGACGGAGACCATGATCGGTGATGTGAAGCTCTCTGCCGGAATGCAGGAGATTGCCGTGCAACTGCCCCCCAACGGCGCCATAGATTTCATCGAACTCCACGCTCCTGCCTATGTGCCCGTCGAACCGCGCGGCGGCTGGCAGCCGGACGCGCCGCTGCACCTCGACGATATGGCGGTCACGGCGGTGCAGGCGATGGGAATTTTGGCTCAGCTTCCGCCGACCGGCCGGCAGATCCGGGTCGAAGCGGAAAGCGCCAGCCGGATAAGCGGCGTCGATCTGACCTCGACCCGCTATCTCGGTCCTCCCAGCAGCGGACGCTGGCTGCGCGCCGGCACGGGAGCCGGTCGCGTGATTCTCCCCTTCGATATCAACGTGACGGGTGCGTATCGACTGCAGTTGGTGGCGGTGGGTGAACAGGAGCTGGAATTCGAACTCGACGGGCGCTATCGCCGCGTCCTGCAAGCAGGCCCCTATCTCTCTGCGATCGCAGCCGGCGCTTTCCCTCTCGAGGCGGGAGAGCACCAGGTGCAGGTTGGTCTGGAGCCGCGGTCAGGTATCGATTTGATGATCCTGCATGAGCTCTCGAACGACTCCGAAAGCTATCGCCAGCTCGCCGGGCTGTCCGGAGTCGATGATTCGCCGACCCCTGAACTGATCGATCGCACGCTTGAACTGCTTGCCGCTATCGGTTCGTTGCGCTGAACCATGGGGCTGGCGGTCTACTTTCTGGCCTATGTATCCGGTCTGATCGTCGCCCCATTTCTGGTGGGAGACTCCTTTTTTGCCGTCCTTCCGTTTCTTTGTGCGCTGCTCTGGTTTCTGGTCAGGAGACAGGGCAGAGCCTATTCTCTTTTCCCTCTCCTGGGCTTTTTCTTTACCCTGGCATTGTCCCTGTATCACATCCAGCTTGCTCCGCCGGCCGGCTCTCTGGCCGAGTTTGCCGGGTCTTCCGAAGTCTTGACTCTCGATGGCTCGGTCACCGGGCTCGGCCCGCGCGCCGCCGGCAAAAGTTATCTCGATATCTCTGTGCAGACAATCGGTTCAGCAGGAACGGTGGCGGCCACATCCGGGCGGGCGAGAATCTATCTGGATGATGCGCTGCCGCGCGCCGGAGTCGGCGATCGGGTGCGTCTGCGCAGCCGCCTGCGCGAACCCCGGGCTTTCGGGACCCCCGGCGAATTCGACTTTGGCCGCTACCTTGCCAGGCGCCAGATCTTTGTCACCGGTTTCGTCCGGGATGCAGACGCTGTGGCGGTCTTCGCCCAAGAGCCGGAACCCGGGATTGCCGCCCGGGTGCACCGGCAGCGCTGGAAAGTCGCCGAGCTTATCGACAGGTCCGTTGCGCCTAACATGCGGGGCTTGGCTCAGGCGCTCGTTATCGGTGAAAAGGGCTGGATTAGCGAAGAGCAGCGGCGGGTGCTTGCCCGCAGCGGGCTCTCGCACCTGTTTTCAATCTCCGGCCTGCACCTCGGACTGGTCGCCTTTTTCGCCTATCTGGTGCTGCGCGCTTTCTGGACGCGCAGTGAGCGACTGCTTCTGGCCGGCCCGCCCCAACGCTATCTGCCTTTGCTTCTGCTGCCTGTACTCTTCGGTTATCTGCTTTTCACCGGCGATGCCCTTCCGACCCGCCGTGCTTTCATGATGGCGGCGGCCGGCGCTTTGCTCCCCTGGTTCGCGCTGCGTGTCCGTCCCATCAACCTGCTGCTCAGCCTCGCCTTTGCCGTTCTGCTTTTTGATCCGCTGGCTCTTTACGAGCCCTCTTTCCAGCTCTCTTACCTGGGCGTTCTCGGGATCATTCTCTTTGCCGGCCCGCTGGCCTCGCGGATCGCCGGGTTTTCCGGTCCCGTGCGTTGGCTCTCAATGCTTGCGGCGGTCACCTTTGCCGCTACGGTTGCAACCGCACCGCTGGTTCTCGCCAACTTTCATCAGCTTTCCCCTGCAGGGCTGGTGGCCAACCTGATCGCGGCTCCGGTCATCGGTTTTCTTGCGGTTCCCCTGGGTCTTGCCGGCGTGATTTCCTCTTTTGCTCATGCCGGCTTCGCGGGTTTGTGGTTCGGAAGCTGTGCATGGCTTCTCGAAGCGATGTATAATTGTGCAAAATGGCTGACCGGACTGCCCATTTTGGGCGGGTGGACTTTTTTCCCCACGATAGGCCAGACTGCCGGGGTCGCGGTTCTGGCTGCGCTTATTCTTACCCTGGACAGCCGGTCGTTGAGTGTACGTCTGCGTGGTGGGCTTCTTGTGGCCGCAGTCGGCCTGCTGACCTGGCCGGGATGGGCCAGTTCTGAGCCCACGTTTACGGTTCTGAGTGTCGGCCAGGGAGACTCCATGGTGGTTTCTCTGGATGGAAACAGGCATTTCCTGGTCGATGGCGGCGGTCTCTACAGCGAGAGCTTCGATGTCGGCGAACGACTGATTGCGCCTGCTCTGGGGCGACTCGGTATCCAGCGACTTGAGGCCGTGATCCTGACCCACGATCATCCCGACCATCGCAAGGGGTTGTTGTATATCCTCGATAATTTTCCGGTCGAGCGGTTTCTGAGCCCGCATGCTTCAGGCGATCTCGACGCCGGCCTGCGTGAGATCCTTCAGCGACGCGGTGTTCCCCAGCAGGTCCCGGCAGCGGGCTGGAGCTCTGTTTCCCCGGCGCATAATCGCCTGCAGGTATTCCGCAGTGCACAGACACATGTAAAAACGAACGATCAATCGCTGGTGCTCTATCTCGATCATGCCGCAGGCGGGGCGCTTCTTACCGGCGATCTGGAGCGTACCGGAGTTCGTGGCCTGCTCTCGGCGGAGCTTCCCGGTCCGGTCGCACTGCTCAAGCTCCCCCACCACGGCAGTGCCGGCTCCGATCCGGCAATCCTGTGCGATTCGCTTGCAATCAGGCAGGCATTCGTGTCGGTTGGGCGCGATAATATTTACAATCTTCCCTCTGCCTCCGTACGCCGTGAAATGGCTCAGCGTCGTATCCCTTTGTGGCGCACCGATCATCATGGCACGGTGCGGTTTGCTGCCAGCAGGGAGGGCTGGAAACCTGCGCATTGGGTCCGCGGCCGGTTCCAGGAATCTTCTGGTCTGCTTTTTGCTAGGTGAAGCGCAAGCGAGTATCCGAAATATGATGAATAAAACGAAAATTCTTGTCGTTGACGACGAACTTTTTTTCCGTCAGCTTCTGGCCGATCTGCTCGAGCAGGAGGGGTACGCGGTGGAGGTTTACGGATCGGGAGCCGAAGCTCTGGAGCGAATCCGGAAGGGCGGCATCGATCTCGTTTTGACCGATATGGTCATGCCTGAGATCAGTGGTCTTGAAATCCTGCGCGCGGCGCGCAGCATCGAGAACCCCCCTGAAGTCATTCTGGTGACAGGGCACGCCACACTTGAGTCGGCCATCGAGACACTCAAAAGCGGCGCCCGGGATTATCTGGTTAAACCATTCAATCCAGAAGAGCTAAAGCATCTGGTTCGGCTTTGTCTGGAGCAGCGACGCCTGATCGATGAGAATGTCGAGCTGAAGAATCAATTGCGCCTTTATCAGGGCGGTCAGCGGCTGGCTGCATCCATCGATCTGGAAAATCTGCTGCCGCAAGCCCTTGATCTCTTGCTGCGTGAACTCGGCGCCGGCCGGGGCATCGCCTTTATCAAAGGCCCTGACGGGAACCCACAGCTTCTCGCCGAGGAAAATATCGAAGAGGGCGTGGGCGTTTCGCTGATCAGAGGACTGCAGTCGGGAATGGAGGAGATGCGCGGTCTGGTGGAAGTCAGGAGGCGCGATATTCCCGCCCGGTTGCCGGAATCCTCCGATGTGCGCGACGTTCTTTGCTGTGCTTTGCGGGCACAGGGGGTGGTCGAGGGGGGGATTGTCCTGATCAACCCTGTTGGGGGACAGCTCTCGGCCCCTCGCTCCAGCGAACGACTTCTCTTTCTCTGCGAGCAGACGGCTCTCGGGTTCGAAAATGCCTGGCGCTATCTGGGTGCCCGGGAGCTGATGTACTCCGATGATCTCACCGGATTATATAACCATCGTTACATGCAGATCGTTCTTGATCAGGAACTGCGTCGCTCCGGCCGCTACGGGCTGGAATTCTCCATCATTTTCATGGATCTGGACAATTTCAAGAGGCTGAACGACACCTACGGCCATCTGGCCGGTAGCGCCATCCTGCATGAGGCCGGCCAGCTTCTTCGCGAATGCGTGCGCGAGGCCGACCTGCTTTTTCGCTACGGGGGCGATGAGTTCACGGTGCTGCTGGTGGAGACAGACGAGCGTGGTGCATCGGTGGTTGCAGAACGCATCCGGCGTTGTCTTGAAAATCATTCATTTCTCGCCGAGGAAGGGATCGGGGCACATCTGACCGCCACTCTTGGCTTTGCGACCTTTCCTGGTGACGCTGAAGACAAAACGCGGCTGCTCGATCTGGCCGACCGCGCCATGTATTGGGGTAAGCGCCAGCGCAACACTGTCTGTGGCGTGCGGGAGATGACCACCAAGTGAAATCCAGTCTTCTGGGCCCGCGACCTGGCAATGTTCGCAACGATTCACAAAACCGACCGACTCCTCATGCGCAATCGCCTTTTTCGGATTTCTCGAAACGCCTTCTTTTCTCACGTGATTTCCTCCTTCGGATTCGTTTTCTTTTTCTAAAGAGAGACACTGTTTGCCACATATCACATTGACGACCTGCAGGCGGACGCGGTAAAAGAGTGACCGCGGTGGTTCACGTATTTCCCTGAATTTACCGGCGTAAATTTTTATTTGAGGTGACTGCTCTGTGAACATCACGGGAATCAAGGGAATGAATGACATTCTGCCAGGCGACATCGAGACCTGGCAGTTTTTAGAGAATACCGCCCGCCGGGTCTTTGGCCTGTATGGGTTTGGCGAAATCCGCATGCCCGTCGTAGAGAAAACCGAGCTTTTCAGCCGCTCCATCGGCGAAACAACGGATATCGTCGAGAAGGAGATGTACACCTTTACCGACAAGGGGGGCAATTCGCTGACCTTGCGCCCCGAAGGGACGGCCTCGGTCATGCGGGCCTATATCCAGCATAAGCTCCATGCCCGTGATCCGATTGCCAAGCTGTTCTATATCGGCCCGATGTTTCGCCACGAGCGCCCCCAGAAAGGCCGCTATCGCCAGTTTCACCAGATTGGTGCTGAAGCGGTCGGCATCGACGATCCGAAAATCGATGCCCAGGTGCTCGCCATGCTGATGCACTATTGTGAAGAAGTCGACATCCGTGATGTCGAACTGCAGATCAACTCCCTCGGCTGTCCTGAGTGTCGGCCAGGGTATCGACAGATCTTGATCGATTTTCTCGAAAAGCGACTTTCCGAACTCTGTGAAGACTGTCGGCGCCGCTATCGCAGCAATCCCTTGCGGGTACTCGACTGCAAGGTTCCCGGCTGCAAAGACGCAACGGTCCTTGCGCCTTCGGTTCTCGACCATCTATGTGCCGGGTGCGCCGAACACTTTGCACAGGTTAAAATGCACCTCGACGATCTGGATCTGGTTTATGTCGTCAATGCGCGCATGGTCCGCGGACTGGACTATTATACCAAAACCACTTTTGAGATCCTGGCCGGCAGCCTCGGCGCCCAGAATGCCGTGGCGGCCGGAGGTCGCTACGACCGCCTGGTCAAAGAGCTCGGAGGCCCTGATGTGCCGGGGATCGGCTTTGCCATGGGGGTTGAGAGACTTGTCCTGATGAAAGGGGACGAGCGGATCGCACCGTCCTGCCCGGATCTTTTTCTTGCTACGCTGGGCGAAGAAGCGCACCGCCGCGGCTTCGCTCTCGTGCACAGATTGCAGCGCCAGGGCCTGCGGGTGGAGATGGATTTCGAAGGGCGCAGCCTCAAGGCGCAGATGCGCCGTGCCGACAAACTCAATGCCGCCTACTCGATGATTCTGGGTGAGAATGAACTGGCGGACGGCAAGGTTGCTCTGCGCGATATGTCGAGCGGCGGACAGTATGCGGTCGCGATCGAGCAGATCGCAACCCTGCTGCGCCAGAGACTGGCACGCGAAGCCCAGCCCGAATCGCCTTGACGGCTTTTCCGGCAGATTCGTATAATTCAAAAATTCTGACCACTGCGTTATCGCAGGGGAAAACAATGACGGAGGGTAAGGTCTTGAATGACATCTTGGGCGACTGGAAACGGACTCACTACTGCGGGCAGCTCACCGCTGACGATATCGGCAAGGACGTCTGTCTCATGGGCTGGGTGCAACGGCGTCGCGACCATGGCGGTTTAATCTTTATCGACCTGCGCGACCGGGAAGGCTTTGCGCAGTTGGCACTCGATCCCGACCGCGACCCTGAAGCGCACATGAAAGCAGACAAGGTGCGGAACGAATTTGTCGTTGCCGTTCAGGGAAAAGTTTCACCGCGTCCGGAAGGAACAGTCAATCCTAAGATGAAAACCGGTGAGGTCGAAGTCGAAGTGCATGAACTGCGCGTTCTGAACACGGCGAAGACGCCGCCGTTTATGGTCGAGGACTATGTCGATGTGGCTGAGAACACCCGTCTCAAATACCGGTATCTCGACCTGCGTCGGCCTTCGATTCAGCAGAACATCGTGCTGCGCCACAAGATCACCCGATCGGCTCGCGAATATTTTGACGGTGAGGGATTTGTCGAAATCGAGACCCCTTTTCTGACCAAAAGCACCCCGGAGGGGGCACGCGATTATCTGGTGCCCAGCCGCGTTAATCCCGGCACATTCTATGCGCTTCCCCAGTCGCCGCAAATTTTTAAGCAAATTCTCATGGTTGCCGGATATGACCGCTACATGCAGATCGTCAAGTGCTTTCGCGACGAGGACCTGCGTGCCGATCGTCAGCCGGAATTTACCCAGATTGACTGTGAGATGAGCTTTGTCGATCGCGACGATGTCCTGCGTATCATGGAGGGGATGATAGCCAAGGTCTTCAAGGAAACGATCGGCGTCGACGTGGCGCTGCCCATGCCGCGTATCACCTATGCCGAGGCACTGTCGCGGTTCGGGGTTGACAATCCGGACCTTCGCTTCGACATGGAATTGGTTGATATCTCGGATACGGCCCGCGAGTGTGGTTTCAAGGTGTTTGCCGATGCTGTGGCGTGGGGAGGTGTCGTCAAGGGAATGAACCTTAAGGGCGGCTCTTCTCTGTCGCGTAAAGAACTTGACGATCTGACTGATTTTGTCAAAATCTACGGGGCGAAGGGCCTGGCTTGGGCAAAACTCACGCCTGACGGTTGGCAGTCGCCTATCGCAAAATTTTTCAAGCCCGAAGAACTCGAACGCATCAACCATTTACTGCAGGCGGAAACCGGCGATGTCCTCGTCTTTGTAGCGGATTCCTTCCGGGTTGCAAACGATGCGCTGGGGCGGCTGCGCGTGCACCTTGGACACAAACTGGGACTGATTGAGAAAGACTCATACGCGTTTACCTGGGTCACTGATTTTCCGCTGCTCGAATGGGATGGGGAGATGCGCCGCCATGTTGCGGTTCACCATCCCTTCACTGCGCCGATGGACGAGGATGTGCCTCTGCTCGATGCTGACCCGGGGAAGGTGCGTGCCAAAGCCTACGATCTGGTCCTCAACGGTTCGGAAATCGGCGGGGGAAGTATCCGTATTCATGACAAGGCGGTTCAGAGTCGAATGTTCGACCTGCTCGGAATCGATGAAGATGAGGCGCGGATTAAATTCGGCTTCCTGCTCGATGCGCTCGAATTCGGCGCGCCGCCCCATGGAGGGATCGCCTTCGGACTCGATCGGCTTGCAATGATCCTGACCGGATCAGACTCGATTCGCGACGTCATTGCGTTTCCGAAAACGCAAAAGGCCACCTGCCTGATGTCCGAAGCTCCCGGCCCGGTGGACGAAAAGCAGTTGAAGGAATTGTCCATTCGCCTTGCCACGCGCCCCAAGCAGTAACCGGCGCGTGTGCTTTTCTGTTGTGTTACAGATAGACAAAAATGGAGATCTTTTCATAGAAAAATGACGCGCTTTCTACTCTTGGCCACTTTTCTCCTGCTGATTCTCGCAGGGTGTGCTGCGCCTCGTCCTACAGAACTGCAGCAGGTGCAGAAAACAGTGGCGCGCGCTTATGCCGAAGGAGCCGATCACCTGGCTCCGGAGCACTACCAGGCAGCGAGCCGATCCTTGAGGAAGGCGGAAGAAAGTATTCGCCAGGATGAAGAAGAACAGGCTCGCACATACTACCCCCTTGCCGAATATCATGCCCGGCAGGCGATCGAAATGGCCCGGCGTGAAAAAGTACGCATTGAAAAGGAGTTGCGAGAGAAAGAGCGGATTGCAAAACAGAGAAGCGAAGCTGCCGCCAACCTGGCGCTGAAGCCGTCCTCGGCAAAGCCCGAAAAGCCCAGATCGTCAGCGCCGAAGCCGGAGACAGCAGAGCCGAAAACCGGACCCGATCCGGTTCCCCTGGTCAATGCATACGCCGTTCATGAGGATGATGATACACTCTGGAAGATCTCATCACGTCGCGAGGTCTACGGCGATCCGCTCTTGTGGCCCATATTGTATCGGGCAAATCGGGATCAGATCAAGGATCCGCGGAAAATCTATTCTGGACAAACCCTCGAAGTTCCCCGTGGAATTGCCGAGAAAGACAAAGATGAGGCACGCAACCAAGCGCGACAGTCAGAAATCTTTCCGCTTGACACGCTTTTACCTGAAGCCTCTGCTCACAATCCATAATACGTACTCTTCCCCCGCAGATCGTGGCCGGCTTCTTCCTATTCAGGAAGCCGGCCATTTGTCTATGCGGCCCGCTCAATCTTTGCCGCTGCAGGGGGCGATTATTTCTCTCTTCCCGGGCATAGCAGACGCCCCGCCGGGTTGACCATTTTATGCATCAATCTCTTGACAGGTTCCGGCCTTTTGTATACTGTATACAAGATTAGAGGCATAACGGCGTTATGCCTGTCGTATCAAGTGTTTATAGCTTCAGGGTTTATTTGTGCGATAGGTTGTTTTTATACAACCGTGGTTAAATTACCGCTTAACGAAGGAGAGAAAAATGGCATCGAAGCAAGCAACGATTATCTGGACTGAAATTGATGAAGCTCCCGCCCTTGCGACCTATGCGTTGCTTCCAATTATCCAGGCTTTTACCAAGGGAACTGACATTTCCGTTGAAACCCGGGATATCTCTCTTTCAGGCCGAATCATTGCCAACTTTCCCGAAAATTTGACTGAGGAGCAGAAAATACCTGATTACCTGGGCCAGCTTGGTGAACTCGTGAAGACACCCGAGGCCAATATCGTTAAACTGCCGAATATCAGCGCCTCTGTTCCTCAGTTGGATGCCGCTATTAAAGAGTTGCAGAAAAAAGGTTATGACATTCCCGATTACCCCTGGGAGGCGAAGAACGAAGCGGATAAGAAGCTTCAGGAGCGCTATGCCAAAGTTCTCGGCAGTGCCGTCAACCCGGTTCTTCGCGAGGGGAACTCCGATCGGAGAGCGGCAGCATCCGTCAAGAAATTCGCACAGAAAAATCCCCATAGAATGATGAAAGACTGGCCGGAGAAGTCCAAGGCCAGCGTTGCGCATATGGAAAGCGGGGATTTTTACGAAACTGAAAATTCCACCACAATGGATAAGGCGCTCGACGCCAAAATCGAATTTGTCGACGCGAGTGGCAATGTGACCTCTCTGAAAGACAAGCTTCCTCTGCTTGAAGGTGAGGTCCTTGACTCCGCGGTGATGAATGTTGCTGCATTGCGTAAGTTCTATGCCGACCAGATTGAAGCAGCAAAGCAGGATGATGTTCTTCTTTCTTTGCACCTCAAAGCGACCATGATGAAGATTTCCGACCCCATCATGTTCGGCCATTGTGTTTCCGTCTATTTTAAGGACGCTTTCGAGAAGCACGCCGATGTGCTGAAAGAGATCGGTGCCAATCCGAATTACGGTCTGGCCGATGTCCTTGCGAAGCTTGAAAAGCTCCCCGCCGACAAAAAATCCGAAATCGAAGCCGACATTCAAGCCGTTTATGAAAAACGCTCGCCGCTGGCGATGGTCGATTCGAGCAAAGGCATTACCAATCTGCACGTGCCGAACGATATCATCATCGATGCCTCCATGCCGAACGTCGTGCGTGACGGCGGTAAAATGTGGAATACGGAGGATCAACTTCAAGATACCCTCTCCATGATTCCTGACAGCTGCTATGCAACCACCTACAAGACGATTATCGAAGACTGCAAGGTACATGGGCAGTTTGATCCTTCGACAATGGGAAGCGTCGCCAATGTCGGCCTGATGGCCAAGAAGGCCGAAGAGTACGGTTCGCATGACAAGACCTTTGAAGCCCCCGGAAACGGAACGATCCGCGTAGTGGACGCTTCAGGAAACACACTGCTGGAGCAGAAGGTCGAAAAAGGCGATATCTTCAGAGCCTGCCAGACCAAAGACGTGGCGATTCGCGATTGGGTGAAACTCGCCGTGCGCAGGGCGAAAGAGTCCGGAGAACCCGCCATTTTCTGGCTGGATGAAAACCGCGGCCATGATGCGCAGATCATCGCAAAGGTCAATGCATACCTCAAAGATCATGACACCAGCGGCCTGGATATCCGGATTATGCCTCCCGTGGAAGCGATGAAATTCTCGCTGGAAAGAGTCCGGAAGGGGCAAAACACGATTTCCGTTACCGGAAATGTGCTGCGTGACTACCTGACGGACCTGTTTCCGATCCTCGAGCTCGGAACCAGCGCGCGTATGCTGTCCATCGTTCCCCTGATTAATGGCGGCGGTCTGTTCGAAACCGGCGCCGGTGGATCTGCACCGAAACATGTTCAGCAGTTCCTCAAGGAAGGGCATCTGCGTTGGGATTCTTTGGGCGAGTACTGTGCGCTTGTCCCCTCTCTTGAACTGGTATCCAAGAATTTCGATAACGAGAAAGCTGCGGTGCTGGCAGAAACTCTGGATGTCGCCATCGGCAAATTTCTCGAAAATCAGAAGCTGCCGTCAAGAAAAGTCAATGAGATCGACAACCGCGGCAGCAGTTTCTACCTGGCCATGTACTGGGCCCGGGCTCTGGCCACCCAAGACAAAAATCCTGAATTGAAGAAGCGTTTTACCGATGTGGCAAAGCAGCTTGAAGAGAATGAGGACAAGATCAACGAGGAACTTCTCGCAGCTCAGGGCCAGCCGGTTGACATCGGCGGGTATTTCCGCCCGGACTCTGAAAAGGCGGCTAAGGAAATGCGGCCGAGCAAAACGCTGAACGCGATCATCGAATCTGTGTAACAATGAACAAAGAAGGCTATGTTGTGCAATAAGATCGGCTAAAAAAGGCCCGAAGAGTTCGCTGCTCCGCGCACCCTTCGGGCCTTGCCTTTTTATGTCTGCAAGCGCATGGGGATGTTCCTGGATAAAGTGCCCCTGCAACGCAAATGGTCTTGACAGTCAAATGATGTTTGTATACTGTATACACGTTATATGACCTGTTGAATTTGGATTTGTCCATGCCCGCCATGTTTGGTGAGCGAAACTATCCATGTAAAGGAGAGAGAAAAAATGGCGAGATCGAAGATTGCATTGATTGGTGGTGGTCAGATCGGTGGTGTTCTTGCTCAACTCGCAGCGTTGCGGGAGATGGGCGACGTGGTTCTTTTCGATATCGTCGAGGGGCTGCCGCAGGGTAAGTGTCTCGATATCGCCGAGGCATCTCCGGTTGACGGTTTTGACATCGAACTCAAAGGGACGAACGAGTACAAGGATATCGAGGGTTCGGATGTGGTTATCGTGACCGCTGGTCTGCCTCGTAAGCCCGGCATGAGTCGCGATGATCTGATCGAGACGAACGCCAAAATCATGACGCAGGTCGCCGAGGGAATCAAGCAGTATGCCCCCGATTCTCACGTCATTATTATCTCCAATCCTCTTGATGCCATGGTCACTCTCTGCCAGAAGGTTACCGGCTTCCCCGCCAACCGGGTAATGGGCCAGGCTGGAGTGCTCGATTCTGCCCGTTTCGCTTCCTTTATCGCCTGGGAACTCGGCGTTTCGATCAAAGATGTCAACGCATTGACCCTTGGTGGTCACGGTGACACCATGGTCCCTCTGGTTCGTTATGCCAGCGTGAACGGCATTCCTGTCATGGAACTGCTCGAGCAGAAATACGGCAGTGCGGAAAAAGCTAGAGAGGTGATGGATTCCATGGTCGAGCGGACCAAAAAAGCCGGCGGCGAAGTCGTTGCCCTGCTCAAGACCGGCAGTGCCTTCTACAGCCCCGCTTCCTCGGCGATTGCCATGGCCGAAGCGATCCTCAAGGATCAGAAACGCGTTCTGCCCACGTGCGCCCTGCTGCAGGGTGAATTCGGAGTGGACGGCTATTATGTCGGTGTGCCCTGTGTCCTGGGCGCCGGCGGCGTTGAAAAAATCATCGAATTCAAACTTGATGAAGAAGAGCAGAAAATGTTCGACCATTCAGTCAACGCGGTCAAAGAACTCATCGGCAGCATGAAAATGTAATTTATGTTCCTTGGACGTTCTGAAATGAAATTAGGGGCAATGGAGACATTGCCCTTATTTTCTGTCAGCGATAGTTATTTCTTCAGCGGGTTCCGGCCGGTACCCGAAGAAATAAATTCTCCTGGCGGATAGAACGGCGTATACATATTTTTGTGGCACATATCTGCCGATCATGTTAGTATTTCGCCGTTTTAACCCCTTTGGGGGATTTTTCCGGCATCTCGAAAAGGAGAGAATGTGAATGAGCAGTCCGAGAGTAGAGGTTATTGACAGATTGTGCAAAGGATGCAGCATCTGCGTCGAATTCTGCCCCACGCGCGTTTTCGAAATGGATGGTTTCATCGCTAAGGTCGTCAAGGAGGACGCCTGCATCAAGTGCATGCAGTGTGAACTGCGTTGCCCTGACTTTGCTGTGAAAGTTCATACTGAATAATTTCCCTAGGAGGTCTTTTCGTGGCTAAGAAAACCGCTCTTGTCCAGGGGAACGAGGCATGCGCCCATGGTGCAGTCTATGCCGGCTGCAAGTTCTTCGCCGGATATCCCATTACACCCTCCACGGAAGTGGCGGAGGTCCTCGCTGCCGAACTTCCTAAGGTCGGTGGCAGTTTCATTCAGATGGAAGACGAAATCGGCGCCATGGCTGCCATTCTCGGCGGCTCCCTGACGGGTGCCAAAGCCCTGACGGCGACTTCGGGTCCCGGCGTTTCGCTTAAACAGGAACTGATCGGTTATGCCTGCATTGCCGAGATCCCCTGCGTTATCGTCAATGTCATGCGCGGTGGCCCTTCTACCGGCATGCCGACCGGGCCCGGACAATCCGATGTCATGCAGGCCCGCTGGGGCACCCACGGCGACCATGCCGCAATCGCTGTTGCGCCGGAATCGATCCAGGAGATTTTTACCGAAACGGTGCGTGCCTTCAATCTGGCAGAGAAATACCGGATGCCGGTACAGATTCTCTTTGATGAAATCGTCGGACACATGCGCGAGCGCATCGAGTATCCCGAACCGGGCGAGCTCGAGGTTATTGATCGCGCTAAACCCGATGTTTCTCCGGAAGACTACAAGCCTTATGATTCCAGCAAGGGTGATATCCCGCCGCTTGCCTCTTTCGGCAGCGAGTACCGCTTTCATGTTACGGGCCTGAACAAGGCCGCTGATGGATTTCCGACCACCAAGCCCGATCTGGTCGATGCCGAAGAGCGCCGCCAGATTCGCAAGGTCGAGGCGAACCGAAAAGATATTGAGAAAAACGAAGAGTACATGACCGAGGACGCGGAGGTTCTGATCTTCGCTTTCGGCTCGACCAGTCGTTCGGCCCGCTATGCTGTGAACGAGCTGCGCAAGGAGGGGATCAAGGCCGGTTTGTTCCGTCCGATTACTCTTTGGCCTTTCCCTGAGGAGCGCATTGCCGCTCTTGGCAAGCAGGTCAAAGGGATGGTTGTTGCGGAGATGAATCTGGGCCAGATGATTTATGAAGTTGAGCGGGTTACCAAAGGCAGCTGCAAGCTTGAGGGAGCCTTCCGCGTCGATGGTGAGCCCATCACCCCCGCCCAGATCATGGAAAAGGTCAAGGAGGTCAATTAGAAATGGCTTACGATTACGAAAAATCGATTCGGCCCGGCAAGCTGCCCCATATCTGGTGCCCCGGCTGTGGACACGGTATCGTGATGAAGGGCCTTATCCGGGCCATGGATACCTGTGGACTCGACAAGAATAACACCGCTATTGTTTCCGGCATCGGCTGCGCCAGCCGACTCCCGGGTTACATGGATTGTTGTACCCTGCATACCGCCCACGGCCGTGCAGCGGCATTTGCCGCTGGCGTCAAAATGGCTAAGCCGGAGATGAACGTTCTCATTGTCGGCGGTGATGGGGACGGGGTCGCCATCGGCGGCAATCACTTCATCCATGCCTGCCGGCGCAACATGGACATGACGTATGTCGTGCTCAACAACAATATTTACGGTATGACCGGCGGCCAGTTCTCGCCGACCACACCGACCGGCGCAAATGCATCCACCACGCCCTACGGCAATCCGGATCCGACCTTCGATATCAGCAAGCTTGCCATTGGCGCCGGCGCCACGTTTGTCGCCCGGACAACCGCATTCCATGCGACCCAGATCGATAAGCTGATCGCCGAGGGGATTAAGCACAAGGGGATGTCGGTCATCGAAGTCCTGGACGACTGCCCGACCTGCTTCGGCCGCCGCAACAAGTTCCGCTCTGTCGTTGATATGATGAAGCGGCTCAAGGAAGTCGCCGTGCCGGTGCAGGCTGCTGCCAAGATGCCCGCCGAAAAGCTGGAAGGCAAGATACTCACAGGTGTTCTCTTCAAAGAGGAGAGACCCGAGTATTGCGCCGAATATGCCAAGATCATTGAAAAGGCTAAGGGCGCAAATGCCTGATAACCAGCTCTAAAGGAGATAACATCGATGGCTGAAAGATTTGAAATTCGTTTTTCCGGTGCCGGTGGTCAGGGGCTGATTACCGCCGGGATCATTCTGGCCGAAGCGGCCTCTATCGTTGAGGGAAAAAACGCTGTACAGTCGCAGAGTTATGGCCCGGAAGCCCGCGGCGGCGCATCGAAGTCGGAGGTCATCATTTCTGATGGTCCCATCGACTACCCGAAAGCGACCATTGTCGATGCCTGTCTGGCTATGACGCAGGAGGCGGCAGACAAATATGCAAGCGGCATCAAGGATACCGGCGTTCTGCTTCTTGACTCCGAATTCGTCAAACGCGAGCCGCAGGGGAATTATAAAATATACAAATTCCCCATCATGCGCACCGCCAAGGAAGAAGTCGGTCGTGAAATCGTGGCCAATGTGGTTGCACTCGGCGCCATGGTTGCCCTCACGGACGCGGTTTCTCGGGAAGCAGGCGAAAAGGCCGTGCTTTCCCGTGTGCCTCCGGCATTCATCGAACTCAATAAAAAAGCATACAATCTCGGCTTCGAAAAAGTTAAGGCCCTGATGGACTAAAATGCTTCTCCTGTAATTTTATTTGTTTTCCTCAGGCCCGGTTTTCCGGGCCTTTCTTTTGTCCGCTTTGCAGGGATAAACATATCTGCGAGAAACCTTTCGGGGAACAACGGGCGCAGTGCCGCACAAAAAAACGCCAGGAGCATAACCATTTCGAACATAAAGTCCTCCTTGGCTGTATGCTGACCTGGGCTAGTGACTAAATATGTCACATGGCTCCCCGGACGCAAGAACGCTGTCTTTTTTTTCAGGCGCAAACGGGAAGCACAGGCCTTGAAAAGAATCATGGTCGGTCAATCCCCCGAATCAAACAGTGTCATGCCCTCCTATAAACGCCATTGACAAGAACTAAGAGAATCGTATACAGTATACAGGTTTTATAAAAAGACAGGCTGGATTTCCCTGCTTTTTCAACGGCTGTATTGAGCCTGCAGGATGAGTAAAATTCCTTTTCTGGAGTTTGGATCAGCCTGTCGCGCGAAATTTACCGAGGAGGATAAAGATGATCGAAGCTTACAAACGGCACGAAGCCGAGCGCAACGCCCAAGGGATTCCGGCGCTGCCGCTGAGTCCGGAGCAGACCCGGGAACTCTGTGAATTACTCAAAAATCCACCGGATGCACAGGAAGAGTTCATTCTGAACCTGTTTAAAAACCGGATCTCTCCCGGCGTGGACCCGGCTGCCGAGGTCAAGGCCGAATTCCTCGATCAGATTGTCAAAGGAAAGGCCGAATCTCCGCTGATCAACAGGAAAGAGGCGGTGGAACTTCTCGGGACCATGATCGGCGGTTACAATGTCAAACCCTTGATTGACACTCTCGATGATTCCGAACTGGCCGATGATGCTGTCAGGGCGTTGTCAAAACTGACTTACATGTACGATGCCGCCGACGAAGTCTTCGAACTCGCCAAAAAGAATGCGGCGGCGAAAAAGGTCGTCGATTCCTGGTCCGCAGCAGAATGGTTTACCTCCAAACCCGAGATGCCCGAAGAAGTCACTGTGAAGGCATTTAAAGTCGAAGGCGAAATCAACACCGATGATTTCTCTCCGGCCGGTGACGCCTGGAGTCGCCCTGACATTCCCCTGCATGCGCTGGCCATGGGGAAAACACTTTTCCCCGGCGGCATCGAGACGATCCGCGAATGGCGGGAGCAAGGGCATACGGTGGCTTTTGTCGGCGATGTCGTAGGGACCGGATCTTCCCGTAAATCTGCATGTAACAGCCTGCTCTGGCACATCGGTGAGGATATTGATTTCGTTCCCAATAAGCGTCGTGGGGGTCTCGTGTTAGGAGGGGTCATTGCACCGATCTTCTTCAATACGGCTGAGGATTCCGGCGCGCTGCCGCTGCAGATGGATGTCTCCAATATCAACAACGGCGACATGATCACCATCAACACGAAAAAGGGCGAAGTTAAAAACGATCAGGGCGAGGTGGTCGCAACCTTCACCATCAAGCCCAATACATTGCCGGACGAATATCGCGCTGGGGGCCGGATTCCGCTGATCATCGGCCGTTCGGTGACAAATCAGGCGCGCGCCGCCCAAGGGCTGGGCGAGGCCCAACTCTTCGATGAGCCGGATAACCCGACTCCCAAGTCCGGCCAGAGCTATACCCTGGCGCAAAAGATGGTCGGCAAGGCATGTAATCTGCCCGGAGTTCTTCCGGGGACGGCCTGCGAACCGAAGATGACCACAGTCGGTTCTCAGGATACCACCGGTCCCATGACGGCCGACGAGCTCAAGGAGCTGGCCTGCCTGCGCTTTCAGGCGCCGATGTTCATGCAGTCTTTCTGCCATACGGCCGCATATCCGAAACCGGCCGACGTGAAGATGCACAAGAATCTACCCGCCTTCATCGAGGAGCGCGCCGGAGTCGCACTGCGCCCCGGCGATGGAGTCATCCACAGCTGGCTGAACCGGCTGCTGCTCCCGGATACGGTCGGCACCGGGGGTGATTCCCATACCCGTTTTCCGATCGGCATTTCCTTTCCCGCCGGTTCGGGCCTGGTCGCTTTCGCCGGCGCCCTTGGATTCATGCCGCTTGATATGCCCGAGTCTGTGCTTGTGCGCTTCAAAGGGAAATTGAAGCCGGGCGTTACGCTGCGCGACGTGGTCAACGCGATTCCTTATTATGCGATTCAAGAGGGTCTGCTGACCGTGCCGAAGAAGAACAAGAAAAACATCTTCAATGGCCGGATTCTCGAGATGGAGGGTCTGCCGGACCTGACTGTCGAGCAGGCTTTTGAGTTGACCGACGCCGCCGCCGAGCGTTCAGCCGCTGCCGGATGCATCAAGCTTTCAGAAGAATCTGTCGCAACCTATGTGCGTTCAAATATTGCGCTGATGCGCAAGATGATCGACGAGGGGTATCAGGATGCAGAAACCCTGCAGAAGCGCATTGAGGATGCCGAAGAGTGGTTGAAGAACCCGCAGCTTCTGGAAGCGGACGCGGATGCCGAATACGCGGCGGTTCTCGAGATCGATCTGGCTGACGTGAAGGAGCCGATTCTTGCCTGCCCGAACGATCCGGATGACGTGAAGCTTCTTTCCGACGTGACCGGTACACGGATCAATGACGTGTTCCTCGGTTCCTGCATGACCAACATCGGTCATTTCCGTGCTGCTGCTGAGATCTGGCGTGGGCAGAAATTCAACCCCGAGGTGCGCACCTGGATCTGCCCGCCGACCCGCATGGACCAGGAAAAACTCAAGGAAGAGGCTCTCTTCTCCATTTACAGCGCCATCGGTGCACGCATTGAGATCGCCGGCTGTTCCCTGTGCATGGGGAACCAGGCTCGCGTGCCGGAAAAATCCTATGTATTTTCCACCAGCACCCGTAATTTCAACGATCGGCTCGGCGATGGCGCCCAGGTTTTTCTCGGCTCGGCCGAACTTGGAGCGGTAGTTGCTACACTGGGCAAATTGCCGACTCCGCAGGAGTATTTCGCGGTCTACCAGGAACGCATCGCGCCCAAGGAAGCCGAGATCTATAAGTATCTGCAATTCGACGAAATGCCAGGATTCCAGAAATCAGCTTGAGCCTGTCAATTTTGACGTGCAGCAATTAAAATGCGGCCGCTTCCTTCGGGGAGCGGCCTTTTTTTATCGGGGAGGAATTGATGCAGATCACTGAGCCGATGACCATGCTGACCGACTACCTCCTGGCCGGCTGGACAGGCTATCTGGGGTATCGGCTTCTGCAGTGCGGATCCGGTCAAATGCCCCGGGCACGGCGTTGGTGGGGGTGGGCTTTTATCTGCAGCGCGCTCGCCGCTCTTAGCGGCGGCAGTTATCACGGGCTGGCCCTCGTGCTGCCGCAGGAGATCCTTTTTTCTCTCTGGAAAATGACGCTCTATGCGGTCGGACTGGCGGGATTTTGCCTGCTGATAGGGACTGCACTGGCCATCTTGAAATATCCGGCTCGAAAATGGTTGTGTATTGGCGCTGCCCTGAAATTAGTCGTTTACGCCATCTGGATGGTGTGGCACGAGAGCTTTCTTTACGTCGTTCTCGATTATCTGCCATCCCTGATGGTGGTGCTGCTCTTGTTTTCCTGGCGCTTTTTTCGGCATGGTGAAAGTGCCGGAGCCTGGGTGGCCTCGGGTATCCTTGTCTCCTTCATTGCGGCCGGCATCCAGCAGAGTGGAATCGCTCTTCATCGTCATTTCAACCACAACGATCTCTACCACCTGGTGCAGATGGTCGCGTTCTATTTTCTCTTTCGCGCCGGGCTTCTGCTTCACGAAAGATAATGCCTAGTGTCCCGTGCGGTTAGTAGCATCAATTAATTCTGAGTCATTTTGGCCGCTGTTAAGGCGCGCCGACGCTGGCATAGCCAGAGCTAAGCCGAGGAGGCGCAACGCCGAGAGCGGGCAAAAGGGCCAGAATTAGAAGAGGGAACTAGCCGCACGGGGCACTAGTCCCGATATCGCCGTGTCAGGTCCTGATACGCCTCGATGCGACGATCGCGCAGAAACGGCCAGATACGGCGTACATCTTCGCTGCGTTTCTTGTCGATGGCCACAACCAGAACCTCTTCTTCCTCTTGTCCGGCTCGGGCCAGAAATTCTCCCTGGCTGCCGGCCACAAAGCTGCTCCCCCAGAACTGCGCTCCCGGTCCGGCGCTGCTCGGATCTCTCTCGAATCCGACCCGGTTGACGCTGATGACAGGAATCCCATTGGCCACGGCATGCGAGCGCTGAATGGTAATCCAGGCATCGAGTTGTCGCTGGCGCTCGTCTTCGGGATCGCGCGGGTCCCAACCGATTGCCGTGGGATAGAGAAGCATCTCGGCGCCGGCCAGTGCCATAAGCCGGGCCGCTTCGGGATACCACTGATCCCAGCAGACCAGCAGACCGAGACGCCCTGCCGAGGTGTCGATAGGAGTGAAGCCGAGATCGCCGGGCGTGAAGTAAAACTTCTCATAATATCCCGGGTCGTCGGGGATGTGCATTTTTCGGTAGCGCCCCGCCAGGGAACCGTCGCGTTCGAGAACCACCGCGGTATTGTGATAGAGGCCCGGCGCGCGCTTCTCGAATAGGGAGGCGACGATAACGATGCCGAGTTCGGCTGCCAGAGCGCCGAAGCGCTCGGTTGAAGGGCCGGGGATTGTCTCGGCTTGATCAAAGCAGGCGGTATCTTCGCTTTGGCAGAAGTAGAGCCCGGGGTGGAGCTCCTGCAGAACGACCAGTTCTGCTCCACGGGCGGCCGTTTTGCGAATGCCCTCGACGCTTTTGGCGATATTCGTTTCGCGATCCTCGGTGCAGCTCTGCTGGACCAGGCCGATGTTCAGTTTGCTCATGGCAAGACTCCTTTAGGCAACTGCATGGTCACGCAATGCAGAGAGCCGTGCTGCAGTATCAGAGGACGGCAGTCGATGCCGACAACCTCGCGGCCAGGAAACGCACGTTCTATGGCGAGCAGAGCCGCTTCGTCCCTGGGATCCCCATAAACGGGCACCAGCACCGCACCGTTGATCACCAGGAAATTCGCATAGGTCGCGGGTAACCTCTGGTTCTTCTCATCATAACACGGCCGCGGCCAGGGAAGGGGGATCAGGGTGTAGGGCTGATCGTTCGCCGTGCGCATGCCCTCGAGTTCTGCCGCCATGCTCTGCAGGGCCGCAAAGTGTTCGTCCTTCGGATCGTCACAGGCGCTGTAAATGATCGTGTCGTTCGGAGCGAAACGGGCCAGAGTATCGATATGGCTGTCGGTATCGTCGCCGGCAAGATATCCGTTCTCCAGCCAGAGTACGCGGCGCGCCCCAAGCAGCCGCTTCATTCGTTCTTCGATCTGCGCTCGGCTCAGGTGGGGATTCCGGTTGGCCTCGAGCAGGCAGTCGGCCGTGGTGAGCAGGGTGCCCGAACCATCGCTTTCAATGCTGCCGCCTTCAAAGATCATTCCTTCGGTCTTCATCGCCGTGGCCCCGAACGCCCCGGCGTCGCGCAGCCGCCTGCTGATCATGTTGTCGAAGTTGCAGGCGAATTTCAGGCCCCACCCATTGAATCCGAAATCGAGCAGGAGAGCGCGGCCGTTCTCAAGGACGGTGAGAGGGCCGAAATCGCGGGCCCAGGTGTCATTGTTCGGCAAGGCGAAGTACCTCACCGCATTTTCATTGACCTGGGCGGCACTGAGCAGATCGCGCACCCGTTCTGGCTCAGGGGCGATAATTATCAGCCGTTCGCGGCGGGCGATCTGGCGTGCGATTTCGGCAAAAACCGGTTCAACCTGAGTGAGATAAGGCGCCCAGTCGGTTCCGGCATGGGGCCAGGCCAGCAACACACCGTCCTGATCTTCCCATTCGGCGGGCAGGCGTCTGTTCATCGTGTCTCCTTGCAATTCGTCAGTGAAGCGCAATGCTAAAAGAAATCCGAAATTTCCGCAATCCTCTGCAGGGCGGTATCAGCTCGACCAATCCGAACGTTCAGCTCTCTTCGAGCCACACCAGATAAACCTGACCGTCGGAAACGAATTCGTTCCCAGCCACATCTTCTCCGGAAAAAGAATCTGCTGCGCGATGGGGGGTCCATTTCTCGACAGCGCCTGCATCGCGCAGAGTATCGAGCAGAAGATCGCGCTGCCGGTCGATTTGCGGTTGCAGCAAGGGCAGTGGGAGAGGAACTCCGAGCAGCTTCCGGTTACCGGGATGATAGGAGACGCTCAGGCCCCAGGCGGTTCGACCATCCGTGAGGCGCAGCGGAAATTTCCAGAGCAAAAGGACCTTGCGTCCTTGTCCCTCGTGGGGCGCATTGACCAGGGTCATGTCCTGAGTTTTCCCCTGAACCAGATGAGGTAGAGCGGCCGAGCGCAGATGCGTGGAGCCCTGCAGGGCAGCGAAGGTGCGATTCAAGAAACTGGTCAATCCGGTCGGGGCCGCAGGTTCCCATCCATCGGACAACAGGGTATCGATAAGCGTTGTCTGATCGGCAAACAGCACCATGCTCAAAGGGCGCTCAGGGTTTCCGCCAAGATCTTCCGTAAAGAGTGGAAGCCGCGTCGCAAGCTCCTCGGGTGTCGTCGTTTCTGGCAGAACCCGGATCGTTTCCTCCCGGTTCCGGGCGGAGGCGACTTCGGAGGCCCTTTCCTGGATGTAGAGACCTGCGCCAGCCAGAGCTGAGAGGGTTACAGGCGTCAAAATCACCAGGCGCCATGTTCTGTTCAGAGAGACCGGTCGCCAGCCGCGCAGCCAGGGGAACTCCCCGGTGCCGCGCCGGCGCATTTCGCTTGCGGTGATCAGGACGGTGAGCCAGACAGCGGCAAGCGCGAAGCCGCCGAGCACGTCACTGGCCCAGTGCAGACCCAGGTAAATGCGGCTGAATCCGATAACCATCGCCAGAAAGCTGGCAATAAAGGCCAAAGCGAATCGCATGCGCCACGGGCGAACCGCTCCCAGGAGAAAATAGACAAGCAGGCCGTAAAAAAGCAGGGAATTAAATGCATGAACACTGGGAAAGCTGACGGAGAGAGGAGCAAGCTCCGGAAAAAACGGTGCAGGCCGCGGCCTCTCGAAAACATATTTGAGGAAAAAAACCAGACCCTGTCCGAAGATGACTCCCGCAAGGAGAATCACGGATGAAAAATCACGGTTGTACAGCATCAGCCAGAAAAGCACGAGGCCGGTCAGGATCAAAAGAACCGGAAGACTTCCCAGGTAAGTTGAAATAAGAAAAAATGTGTCGCTTACCGGATGGTGAAATTCCTGCATCAGTTCATAGACGCGCAGATCGATGCGAATCAAGGGGGTGCGTAAAAAAACTTCCTGTACGATGCGGAAAAAAAGAGCGGAGAATAATCCGGTGAACAGGAAGCCAAGAGTCAGATAAAGTCCAAAGCCGCGATGCGGATTGAATCTCTCGGTGAAGAAGGTCCAGAATTTCGGATGCTGCGCGGCGAAATTCTGCACTCTCTGATCGGTGAGAAGGCGAGACCCGAACCCCTGGAACCGCTTGCCCATCGTGTCGCATCCACGGATGAAAAATGGAATGAAGCGCCGCCAGAAGAGAGTATTGAGTACGATCAGGATAAGTAAAATGGCAACCAGAAAGCTGAATCGGCCCGTCCAGATCTTGACCATCTGCCAACTGGTGCCAAAAAAATAGCCGAGGCCGGGATAGGCCAGTCCCCAGAGAACTGCGCTGATCAGAGCGTAGAGAAGAAATCGCCAGGCCGCCATCCCGGCACTGCCCGCCACAAAGGGGATGAACGGGCGCAGAAGACCGATAAAGCGCCCGAAAAAAACGCTCTTGCCGCCATGGGCATTAAAAAAATCCCTCGCCTTGATGAGCAGGCCTTGACGTTTTCTGAACAGAACTGTGGATTGAAGGCGAGAGCTGAGATGGCCGCCGAGCCAGTAGCTGAGAAGATCGCCGGCGAGAGCACCGAAAGCGGCAACCGCCATCAGCAGGGCAGGGTCGCCTTTACCGTGAGCCGCCAGGAACCCGGCAAAGACGATAAGGACACTGCCAGGCACGAAAATGCCTACTACTGCCAGGGACTCAAGAAACGAAATCAGTCCGATCAGGCCATAATAGAGGCTTCCTTCAGGCAGCCATGCAGCAAAGGTTTGCAGCCATTCTTCCATCACGGTCTCCGAGGATCTCGGAAAATTGTAGCAAATCGAAAGGTCCCCGGGTAAACCGATTTATTAGACGCCAAAGCGCTCGCGCCAGTTATCGAACACGGCTGCGTTGCCGGCTCCGTAGCGCAGCAGTTTGGCGCGAATTTCCTGTACAGGATTGCCTGTTTTTTGGCGCGGGTCCTTGCTGAAGAAGAGATCCGCATAGGTAACGACCTGCTCTTCAAGGCTCAGGGGGCGCATGTCGCGTTCCGGCAGGGGCAGTTTCTGCTCCCGTATCTCGCGGATGCCGATGCCGACACCGATATGGCGTTCGCAGACCAGCGCATGGCGGGGCAGTCCCTCCGCCTCGAGAAGTTCCCTTCCCTTGAGCCCGTGGCATATGTAAGGCTGATTGCCATAGCAGCCTATGCCCGCAGCCCTGGTCTCGCCAATGCCGATGTCATGAAGCAGGGCGGCCTCCTGGACGAACGCGACATCGATAGCGATCCCGGTTTTCTGGAGACGCTCGGCAATGCGCATGGCCATCTGCGAAACCTTAAGGCTGTGGTCGAGCAAGATGGGATAGGCTGGTGAATCGGGCGGATAATATCGACGCAACAAGGCAAAGCAGTCAGTCATGATTCTCCGGGCAGAACCGTGAAGGATTCCGCCATTTCCTCGAACAGGTCCAGGTAGCTGTCAAAGCGTTTCGGCAGGGCGGAAAATTCGAGAATAAAGCGACGACCCTCAGCCTGAACAGCAATGATCCAGTACGTCTTCAAGTCCGTTTTTCCGAACACCGAGCGCAGATCCTTGAAGGGCAGGTCAACCGACTTTTCAGCGGTAATCGTCAACTCATCCGGGATTTCCGGAAGGACTTTCAAGGACACATCGAGGTTTTCCGAGTGGGACGCGGGCGCGGCAAAAACGCGCATCGCAGCAATCGATATCTGCTTTTCGGTACGTGGCGATTGCCAGCCGACCCAGGTTTCCGGTGCACGATCACCTGTGATGCGTTGCCAGTTGCCCGGGTATTCGATGGCAAACCCGCGAGGCACATCGACATACATCTTTTGCTGGATCGTCTCGCCGTCTTCGTCCGGGGAGGGCGAAGAGCAACCCATAGCGCAGAGAATTAAAATACAGGCGATCCCCCTGAAAAGAGATATCCGGAAGTTCTCTGCTGTGCAATTCATAAAGCTCTCCCGAGCGAAAAGAAAGAATATCGGATTTTCATATTGTAACAAACGTAGCGTAGATCCACGAATATCCAAGCGGGATAAATTTTTCAATTTTCTGGATTGACAAAAAAGAGGATCAGGATATATTTATAACCAAGAAGGTCAGCAAAGCAGAGAGTGACCGACAAGCCAAGCACATGCAGACCACCACCTCCTAGCTCCTCCTTTTGACCCGGTGACCTCCAATCACCGGGTTTTTTTTGTCTTGGGGCCAAGAATGCCCCATCCTCCTTAAAGAGAGCACGTTCTGTTTAAGAATCACGTCGCCGGAAAGCTTTTCTCCAAGCGCCAGAAAATAAAAACCAAGGGCGCCAGCACAAGAACCAAGGTCGCGCCGAGGATCTGGAAAGTGGCGAAAAGGCCGGCATTATCCGCCAAGGCACCGATCAGGGGGCCAGTGCAGACGAAAACCAGCCGAAAGACGAACGATTTCAACGACAGGATGCTGGCCCGGTTGCCCGAGCGACTGTGTTTCTGGATATGGCTTTTCAGCAGCGGCCCCTGGAGCCCGCGCATGGCGGTGAGCAGGTAGTAGAAAAGAAAGCTCCAGAGCCCCCCGGCCAGCCCGAGCCCAAGATATCCGGCAAGGACCAGCACCAAAAACAAAATCACCATGCCTCGATCCCCGAAGACGAAATGAACGCGGTGGCTGAGCATCGAAAAAAGCGCGACAGCCGCATTGGCACCGGCCCAGATCGGTCCGAACCAGGTCAGGGGCACATTGTTCTGCTGCATGTAGGGCTGAATCAGCCATACCGGATAAAAGGAAGACAGGCCCAGTACCGTTGCGAGAAAAATGACCAGACACAGCCGGCGATTCTCGATAAACACATAGCGAATTGTGCCCCAGGCCTCGAAAAGGTGCGAGGTGGCCTGAATATGGCTGACCCGCGGGACCTCTTTAAGTGAGCGGGAGACAAAAAGTGCCAGGGCCCAGACTCCGATCTGCAGCAGGAACGGCAGCAGCGGATACCAGGCATAGAACAGGCCGGCGAAAAGGGCTCCGATCGCTTCGCCGGTCTGCGCCCAGCCGACCATGCGTCCGTCGTAGCGTGCATAGCTCTCCTCGCGTCCCTGCTGGTGCAGCGTCTCGTAAAGAAGGGCGCTGTCCGAACCGCTGACGAAGGCAAAGGATATCCCCAGAAGAATCTCGGCAAGCAGCACCTCGCCGAATGAGTCCGCCACCGTGTACCAGCCCCAGCCCAACAGGCCGAGAACAGAAGCCAGATTCAGCGAGAACCGGTAGCCGAGCCGGTCGCTGAGATACCCCGACGGATATTCCATGGCCAGGGTCGCCAGCGAGAATATTCCCTGCAGCAGCAGGATTTCGGCCAGCGAGAGCCCGATATGGTCCTTCCAGTAAAGCGTGATGATCGCCATGGGAAACAGCGTCATCTTCAGGAAGGAGAAGGCGTAGAGCCAGCGGATGTTGCTTGCGTAATTCAAAGAAGTTTCGGTAAATCAGAGGAGCGTCTATTTCTCTTCCCAATAGATGCAGCTGACCGGGCAGTTGTCCATGGCCTCTTCGATCTTCTCCTCCGAAGCGCCTTCGGGGTTGTAAACCTGCGATTTGTGGTCGTGTCCGGCACCGGGGGCATCCACCATGCGGAAGACCTCGGGGCAGATCTGGGCACACATTTCGCAGCCTATGCAGGTGGGCTGATCAACGACAGGAATGCGGGGCATGAGCTTTGTCCTTTCCGGGAAAATTTTAGAAGGAATAAGAATTTAACAGCAATCCTTTCGAATTGCCAGCACACCGGGGCTCGGCTGGTGAAGCAGGTTGCCTTGGCCCCCTCTTGCGCGCTATGATGCCGATTTTGCAGACTTCGTTTGTGCATTCTTCATCGGTAAAAAAGCCATGACTCGAAATACATCGACAATGCTGGACCGTCGCGGTTTTACCCTGCTCGAATTGCTGATTGCCGTGACGATTTTCGCCATTGGCCTGCTGAGCGTCGCGGGCATGCAGATCACGGCGATCCGGGCCAACTCAACGGCGGATACCCTGACGGTTGCAACAGCGGTTGCCCAGGGTGTATTCGAAGACCTGATGTCGCGCGATCCGCATGACAGCCTCTTTGATTCCACTGTGACCAGCAAGTCGTATCCACTCGACAGCGACGCGATGAGTCAGGTGACAGGCGGCTCCAACTACCGGGCGACTTTCGATGTGAATGTGGATAAACCGGCCGACGGGCTGGTCCGTATTGAGGTGAGCGTCGTCGGCAACAACCGTGAAGTCTCGCTTTGCGGCTTTAAAAGGGTTTTGTAATGCCGGGATGCAAGATGCTTCGCGCCCGATGCGGCTTCACCCTGGTTGAGCTGCTGATTGTGGTCGCCTTGCTCGGCGTCGTCATGACGGCCGTCCTGAGTCTGGTCCGCACGACCCAGCGGCATGTCTACACCTCGGACGAGGTGGTCGAGGTCCAGCAGAATCTGCGGGTGGCTCTTGACTTTATGAGCCGGGATCTGCGCCTCGCGGGATTCGGCATTGCGGATGATGCGGCCATGATCAGTGCGCCGGCGCAACTGGCCTGCGCCGATAATAATTCAGACGGAGACTGTCTGGATGCCGGCGAAGCACAGTTTTTCAGCTTCCGAACTCTATGCGCCACGGGACAGATCGCGCGCATGGGCGGGTCTTCAGAGATTATCACGGTTTTCGACCCGGCCAGCGACCAGTCCATACCCCTGGCCTCCAGTGACATGGCACGGCTCTTCGCAGTGGGTCATTCCCTGCGTATTTTCCGGCCAGCGAGCCGGGTCCAGCCACTGGAGAGAGTTTTTCGTGTCACCGGCGCCGACGATGCCTCTCCGTCGGTGACGCTCAGAGGGTTCAACGCGCCAACGGTGCTGCGTCCCGGAGACCTGCTGCTGCGGGTCCTCGATGCGAATCTCGACGGCGACAACGACCCCAACACAAATCCGCCGGCGCACCCCAATACCGTTTCGTATCGCCTGGTCAAGAGCGACAGCGAGGACGCGGCGCAGTTCTACCTGGCGAGAATCCCCACCGGAGTCGATCCGAACGACGAAGATGCTTTCGAGATCCTCGCGACAAAGATTGTCGGCGTGCAGTTCGGGTATCTTCTCCAGGACGGCAGCGAAACATCGACGCCAGGAGCCAGCGATCTCGATGAGATCAGGGCGGTGCGCATCACTCTGGTCGGGGCCAGCGATGCAACCCGGACCGGGAGCGCCAACTATCTCGGCCCCGGGCAGGCCGACAATGTGAAGACCCGCAGCATGACCACGATCGTCCACCTGCGCAACCGGTGACGAGAGGCAGATCTGGAGCAGCCATGTCTCGAAAATCATCCTGCTTGAATAACGACCGGGGAACGGCTCTGGTCCTGGTTTTAACCATGCTCGCTGTGTTGATGGTTCTGTGTGTTCTCGCGCTCGAAAATTCAACCCTCGAGGTGAAGATTTCGGGCAATTACCGCGCCTCCCAGGAATCGCTGTACGCCGCGGAACGCGCAGGGCAGTATGCCCTGGACAACCTTGCCGACGGCTTGGATCTCAACGCCGATAAAGCCCCCGGCGGCGAACGTTACTACAAAGACGATATCCGGATCGGGAAAGGCGCCCTCGATCTCACCGAAGCGAATGGCGTCACCCGAATCGGCAGCGGCCCTCCACCGGCGGGCTCGGGGATGGATGCCACAACCGCAAGCGGTTTCCAGGCCATCTATTATGCGGTCGAGGTCCACGGGCAGTATCCGGAAGGGGCGCCGAATCCGTCGCGCAGCGGAGTTGAAATGCAGGTCGGTCGGATTGTTGCCAAGTAAGCTTTGATTCAGGCGCAGATGGCGCATGTTTGCAAATTAATGGGCCGGTCTTCCGGTCTCGAGAAGGAAAAGCAATGATCCGGATAATACAGGTAATTTTTATGGTGATCGGTGTTTTGCTGGTGAGTCTGCCCGCCGTCAACGCTGCTTCCGAAGTGCGCCAAGGCAGCGGCGGATACCAGAGCGAAGCTGTTTACGCCGGGCAGTATCGCACCGATAATCTTTACATGCGTCGCTCTTCACTGCAGGCCTTTACCGGCTATCAGAGCCCGACCCGGCTTGCCGCCGTCAGCTGCCGCGAGGCGCGCGCTGCCCTTGAATCCCAGGGCCGGTGGGAGGGCAACCTGAAAGAAAGCGGGGCCTGCGCTGGCCCGGGGGATCCGGCAGAATGGGGCACCGGCAATTACCTTAATTTTCTGACGGGCAAATAAGCAATGAAAAGAGCAGGATACATATTCGCATGGAGTCTGATTTTCTGGCTGGGTTCGGTCGGTCAGGTCACGGCCGGGCCCGATGATTATGCATGCGATACGGTTATTTATGGCGGATCGACCGCAGCGGTCAACCCCAATGTGCTGATCATTCTCGACACATCACTAAGCATGAACGACGAAGTCGAAGTCACCGCCAGCGGCGGTCATGGAGACGATGTCGAGCGCAGAGCCAAAATCGAAATCGCCAAAGACGTCATCGATGACACCGTCAAGACCGCGAGTGGCGTCAATCTGGGCCTGATGCAATTTCATTACAACAAAAACGCATCGCGCGAGGAGGATGTCGCAAAAGGCGGGGAGTTCGTTTCTTTTTCCGGGTATACAGCCACCATCAAGGATATGGCTGCCGATTACAATCCACCCAAAACCAACAGGGAAAAACTCCGTGAGATAATCCCTGAAATTACCGCCCAGGGATTTACGCCTCTGGCCGAATCCCTCTATGAGGCCGGCCGTTATTTCCGGGGCGAGACCAGCGCGTTTCAAAAGAATGTCAGTCATACGTCCCCCATCCAGGCCACCTGTCAGACGAATTACGTCGTTCTGATCTCCGATGGCATGTCACGTCACGACCGGCATCCGGTTCTCGCGCGGGAAATCGGCGATCAGGATGGGGATGGTTATGAGCCGGGCGGCGACAGCGACAAAGATTACGGCTCGGATAACAATAACGATCCCGAAAGACTCGGCTCCGATTACCTCGATGATGTGGCAAAGTGGCTCTACGACAACGATCATTCCGATCTCGAGGGTTTGCAGAACGTTGTGACCTATACCGTCGGCTTCGGAGAGGTCGGCGCTGACTCCGGCGCCGTGAAACTGTTGAACGAGACGATCGCCAAGGGCACCGGCGGCGCGCTCAATCAGGCCTATTTCGCCATGGACCTGCCAGATTTGAATCGCGTTCTGCAGACGATTTTTGCTGAGATCAAAAAGGTCAACACCTCCTTCGCCGCTCCCGTGATCCCGGCCAGCCCGCAGAACCGCTTCGCGAGCGGCGAGCGGGTCTATTTCGGACTGTTCCAGCCGAGCGAAAACGGCCGCTGGAAGGGGAATCTGAAAAAGTACGGCATCAATGCCGACGGGCAGATCCTCGATAAAGACCTGGAGGAGGCTACCGATGAAAACGGTCGCATCAAGGAAAAGGCCACCTCCTTCTGGAGCAGCACGATCGATGGAGATAAGGTGCCGGCCGGAGGGGCGGGGGCGATCCTTCTCGAGAGAGATTTCAGTTCCAACCATCCGGAGGATGGCAGGCGCCGAATCTACAGCAATCTCGTCTACAATTCCGATCTGACCCACGCCTTTAATGCCCTTTCAATCGACAACGACTCAAGCCTGACCGCCGCCCGGCTCGGCGTGCCCGGGTCCGAGCGCGACAAAATCATCAACTTCGTGCATGGTTTCGATGCCTACGACGATGATGCCGATGACGATACCTTCGATAAGCGCTCCTGGATTCTCGGCGATATCCTCCACGCCGCACCGGTAACGGTCCATTATGACGATTACGCATTCACCGCTGAAAACGAAGCGGATCCGGCGATCAACAAGTCGGTGATCTTTGTCGCCGGCAACGACGGCCAGCTGCACGCGTTCCGCGATGCCGACGGCAAGGAGCTCTGGTCGTTCATCCCCGATGTCCTGCTGCCAGACCTGGAGAGCCTGCGCGACGGGCAGCATACCTACTACGTGGATATGGCACCCTCGGTCTTTATCTTCGATCCCGGCGGGAACGGGCCGTCCGATCCCGGCGATCAGGTGATTCTGATCTTCGGTCTGCGCCGCGGAGCGGGGAAGGATACGTTGCGGAAAAATCAGGTACGCGGGGCCTATTATGCCCTTGATGTTACCACAGCCGATGCTCCGAAACTTCTCTGGAGGCTGCTACCCGGCGACGTAACCGGATTCGAAGAGTTGGGCGAGGCCTGGAGCGCGCCGACTTTTGCACGCATGCGCGTTCAGGAGAATGGCATCGCAAAGGATATGATGGTTGCGGTCTTCGGTGCCGGCTACGACAATAACGAGGACCTGCGCTTCGGTGATACTCAGGGTTTTCCGAAAACCAGGAACGGCACCGACACGACCTTGGCGACCAATGACGCCGGTCATGAGACCAGCGCCGATAACGGCGCGCAGCACAATCCGCGCGGGCGCGGCCTGTTTGCCTTGAAGGTCGGCGAGTTCAGTTTCGACAGCGGCCCGATCTTTACTCCGGCATGGAGCGTCCGCAAGGTCTGGGGATACAGCAATGCCGAGAATGCGGCGATGAGCTTCGGTATACCCTCCGAAGTGGCGGCTCTCGACCTCAATCATGACGGCTACGTGGACCGTTTTTACGTCGGCGATACCGGCGGCCAGCTCTGGCGCGTCGATGCGGGAAGCAGCAATCCCGAAAAATGGAGCGTCGATCTGCTCTTTCAGGCCGATGCCGGCACGCACAGAGAAAAAGGGCGCAAGTTCTTCTATCGCCCGTCGGTCACTGTCGAACGCAATGGCCAGCCGATGATTTTCATCGGCAGTGGCGACCGGGCGCACCCTCTGAACGAGGCTGTGGTTGACCGCCTCTATGCCGTGAAAGACCCTGTCGGTCCGCTCTGGGATGCGGCCACGCCCCTGAATGAAGAGGACCTGGCCGATGTGACGGAAAACACGCTGCAGGGTGAGGACGCCGAAGCAGTGCAGGCAAAGCTTTCCGATCTGTACTCCAGCCATGGCTGGTTCATAAAGCTCGATCAGAACAGTGGAGAAAAAGCGCTGGCGTCCCCCCTGGTCTACAACAAGGCGGCTTATTTCACCACGTTCACCCCGAATGTGCTGGACGGAAACGATCCCTGTGAAACCGGGAACCTTGGGACCGCCAGGGTTTATGCGGTCGATTATCGCTCGGGCGAGGCCGTGCTCAACTACGACCCGCGAAACGACGACAATGCAGAAGCTATCACCAACATTCGGGCTTTGGACAACGCCGGCAACGTTCTGCGTCGTCCCGACCGGGCCAGGGCCATCGGCTCCGGAATCCCAAGCGAGGTCAAGGTCTTTATCACCGAGACCGGTGAAGCGAAGGTGATGACTGCGAGCGATGGCGGGATTCAGATGGAAGACGCTCTGCCCGGCGGCGGAGTTCATCCCCTGTACTGGCTGCAGCGCTAACCGGAGAGATACCTGATGTGCCCGGCGCAAAAACTTACGGCCACCTTGAACGATCTGCAGCAGGAGCAGGAGGCGTGATGCGGCGCTCGCAGCGCGGGTTCGCCCTGATCGAAATGCTCGTGGTGGTCGCCCTGATCGGGATCGTGGCGTATATCGCCATGCCGTACTACAAAGTCTATCTGCGCAGTGCCAGCTACCGTTCAGCCGCCCGCGACATCGCCTCGGCCATGCGCGTTGCGCGCTCCGAAGCCGTGACGCAGAACCTCGAGCATCGCCTGCAGATCGATGTGGGACGGGTGGATGGCCCGGCGGATGCCGGGGCTGACCGATTTCTCATCAGCAGGGGGAGTAGGGCGCGCGGCACCCCGGATGACGGGTGGGAAGAACGCGGCGGATGGCGCAAGGCCTCCGTCATGGTCGACCTGCGGGCAGGCGCCGACCCGGCCGATCCGAATGACTGCAGTAAGGGCTCCGGAATCATCGATCTGAGATTTTATCCGGACGGCACGGTGGATCAGCCGGCTGCTGTCTGCATATTGAACCGTTATGGGGATCGAAAATTCAGAACGCAGATCAGGTTTCCCACCACCGGCCAGGTTGAGGTCATCCGATGATGATCAGCACAAGGATTGAATAGTCTGCAGCAGTGACATTTTTTTTCCTGCCGTTCGCTAAAACCCCGACTTACACAGAAATTCTCGCACATCAAAGCCGACCTCTTCACAGAGGCGGCTTTTTTTATGCGCTGATTCAGTGGGCTGACAGGCCTTCGGATCGTGGCGAGGAATATATATTGCAGACTCTAGCCTGAGTTAATTTTTTGTCATTTTAAGAGGTTGGGGATGATGACCGGTCCAGCATCCGATCAGCGCGGGTTCACACTGCTCGAAATGATGATCGCCATAACCGTTCTTGCCGTCGGCCTTCTGGGCCTGGCGCAGCTTCAGATGACGGCGATTCGCGCCAACACTCAGGCGAATACGATCGCCTCGGCCACGGCGCTTGCGCAGAGCGCTCTTGAGCACATCATTGCCATGGACGGCGACCATGCGCTCTTTCAGGGCCCCGAGCTCACCAATGCGCAGCCCGCCGCGTTGGCCGACCTGATGAACGGCACACCTTACGAGCTTTTCGTCAGCACCGATATCGACTGGAACGGCGTCCCGAATGTGACCAAGGTCGATGTCACCGTACAATCCATCGACGTGGTAACGGATATTACAGGAACGGCAAAGCGCACCGTAACTCTGACCGCACTGAAGCGCTCTTTTTAAAAAAGACGAGAATTTATGCTGAAAAAGCTCGGAGACAACAGAGGGTTCAGCCTGATCGAAACAGTTGTTGCCGCATCGATCATGCTGATCGTTGTGGCGGTGGTGTTCAGATTATTCATGCCGACCAACGAAACCGCCACGGTCCAGCGAGGCGTCGCGGACGTGCAGAAAAATTTGCGGGTGGCCCTCGAGCATCTGAGCAACGATATTCGCATGGCCGGCTTTCTGACCACCCAAGACCCCATTGTCGATCGCTCGTCCACGGCCTTTACGATCAATACTGTGACGGCCGCACGCCGCTATGCGCGCATCGTACAGCAGGACCCTTCCGACAGTTCCCTGTTCCATATCGCCACCGAATCCATGGTCGAGCGCCTGCACGTTGGCGAAACGGTCAGAATTCTCCGTCCTCCCAATCAGGAACTTCCCGGCGGCTATGCCGGCCTGATGACAGTTTCGGCGACAAATCCCGCATCCCGCACCATTCGTTTGAGCGGTCTGCCCGCCGGGGTGACCTACCAGGACGGCGATATGATCGTGCGCACCGACTCCGGCACCGCAGTGGTGAATACCTTGCGCATCGAACATGACGCGGGCCTGAATCTGATTCGCCGAATTATCAACGAAGGTACGACGGCATCGCGCAGCCAGATTCTGGCTCACAACATCAGCCAGGCTGAATTCTCTTATGAATTTAACGACGACGGACTGGTCAAGACAATCGTGGTCGAGTTGACAGGCAGCACGCAAACTGATCCGGCAGGCACGATTCCGGTCGCGCAACGCACATTGCGCAGCAGCGTCTCTTTACGCAATCTCTGAGGTGGATGTGATGAACCCGCGAAGCGAAATCCGATTCATGCGCCGACTCGCCGATCAAAAAGGCATGGCCTTGATCCTGGCGATCGGCATGCTCGCCATCTTCAGCCTGCTGGGATTTACCGTTCATCAGGTTGCCAGCCGCGATGTCCGCTCCAGTGCCACCTTTCGCGCTCAGGAGACGGCCTTCTACGCGGCTGAACGGGCCGTTGAATATGCGCTGAACCGGGATCTTCTGCTGACCATGGGGTCTGGCGTCGACCTGACCTCGGGGAGCCACCAGACCAGCATCAATGCCGGCAATTCTCTGATCAGCGGCGGGGGGGAGCTTGATTTGGGCTCGGTCAGCGACGCCGGTCCGGGTGAGATGCCGATAAAACTGAAAGCTCGATATGGCAGTGACTTCGGCGCCAACTATTACTACATCACCGTCAAGGGCATCGGACCGGAGAACACGGAAGCCGAGATCGATTCCCAGGTCGTGCGTCTCTTCAAACGCGACGACGACAACATCTTCCGTACGACGGGAGGGGGCTAGTATGAGAACGTCAGCTTTATGGACCGTCTGGTTATTCCTGCTGGTGTATATCCCGGCAACCGCACTCGCCGCGGGAGACGCCTACATCGGCGATACCGCCATCTATACCGGTGATCCGGGGAAGATCCGCCCCAATATTCTTCTCATCATCGACAACAGCAAGGCGACTCTGAACAGTGCCGCGGGCGTCGAGTACATTTTTAATGCGGATGAGCTCTATCCCCAGGAGGGCGGCCCGAATCACGCGGATATCCTGGCGGGGGACAATCAGGGGAACTTTACTTCTGTGGTGGTCAACGACTCCTTCGCCACCGATAGCTCCGGGGACACCTATCTGCAGACGCTGGCCGGATTTTCAGGGTGTCCCGAAATCGTCATGCACGACCTTCTGGAGTACGGTACCTATACGGCCGACGGCAGCTCGTCGCGCCCGATCATCAAGGCCAACCAGAGTAGCTGCACGAGGGCCCCGAAAGGCGCGGTCTACGCGCTTGGGAATTATATCAATTATACCAATTCGCCGCCCCCGGTCCCGATTGTTCAAGGACCGGACGGAAACGATTACAAACTGATCGAGGAACACCTTTCCGCAGACGAGAACCGCCCCCCCTCCGGTGCGAACTGGAGTGCCTACTGGGCGGATAATGGAACGATCGAGACCGGGGCGATCTGGACCAGCGGAACCGATTACACGTTTTCGGAATCGGCCCAGGCCCAGCGGGAGATCGTCTTCAAAGCCATCAAGCAGGTGGTTTCGGCCACCCGCGGCGTCGCCAACTTCGGGGCCATGGTGTACGGCGACAACAACAAGGGCGGACGCATCATCTACAACATTGCCGATCTGGGCGACAGCTCAGCGGCGCCCGATGCTGACAGCGATGGCATTAACGACGAGTTTCCGGCATTCCTCAAGGTTCTGCCCGGCAGCGGCGAGCCGGAGAGCGCCCCCGCTATAAGCGCCGGGCCGCAGCGCCCGCAATCGGAAGCTCTTTACGACGCCGGCGCCTATTACGGGGCCAACTGGAGCCCCGTCTCGGAAACCTCGACGATCCCTGCCGAATTTCAACAGAACTGCAACAATCACGTGGTGTTCATCACCAATGGCCTTTCGAACTCTGAAGGCGACCCCAAGCTGGAAACCTATATCGGTGACGGGGATGCCAATGCCGGTCCAGAAGAGAACGGGACACTGATTATCAAGGGGGAATCGGTTCCCGACGTCGATCAGGAAGATCCCTATGGCCTCGGAGTTCATTATCTGGACGACGTCGCCTATCGGATGTACCAGGACTATGAAATGAACACCCACATGATCCTGGCCTTCCAGAAAACCGACAACCTGATCACCCGGGCTGCGGCAAACGGCAAGGGGGAATTTCACAATGTCTATAATGCCAATGAGCTGGTCGAGTCGCTCTCCAATCTGATCTTTCGCATGGTGCTCGAGGAGGACACCTCTTTTGTCGCACCGGTGGTCCCCGCCAGTACCACCAACCGCACCATCAGCTCCGACCGGGTCTATCTCGGACTGTTCAAGCCGCAGAAGATGAAACCCTGGCTGGGGAATCTCAAAAAGTACCGGGTCAGTTCCGAGAACAGGCTGCAGGATGCCAACGAACCGCCGAATAATGCCACGACGTCCGACGGCGATTTCATCACCGAAACGAATTCGTTCTGGGGCGTCGACCCGACGGACAGCACAAAGATCATGTCCCTGGTCGAGAACAGCGATACCCTGACCCGCAGCTACAGTGACGGCGACGGGGGGATCATCACCGCCGGAGGGGCCGCCGGAACGCTGCTGGCGAGAGTCCGGGATGGCATACCGCGAAATATCTATGCCAACCTTGATTCCGCGAACAGCGACCTGAGCGCCGCAGGCAATGCCTTCGTCAAGACCAATACCCTGGCGACCGACGCCATGAACATGGCCGATACCACCTTGCGCGACAATCTTATCGACTATATCCACGGCAAGCTGGACTACTTCGACCATGACGATGACGGCAATACGTCCGAGATCAGCCCATGGCCGATGGGAGACATCCTGCACTCGAAGCCGCTGGTCTTTCACTATCAGAACTACGACGCAGCCAAAGAAAATACCTGTTACGCCGATGACGCGGCCGGCAACCGCTCCATGCTCTTCGTCGGTGCCAACGACGGCATGCTGCACGCCTTCCGCGATTGCGACGGCTCCGAGGCGTGGTCGTTTATTCCGGATAACCTACTGCCGCGCCTGCAGGACCTCGATAGTGCCCGTCATTCCTATTTCGTCGATGCCTCGCCGACCCTTTATGTCCATGACCAGGCGGACGACAGCGTCATCGACAGCTCCGCGACCACCGAGGACCTGGTGCAGATCGTCTTCGGGCAGCGCCGCGGAGGCGGCACCAACAACCTGACCGCCGCCGACCCGCGCGGGGCGTATTACGCGCTTGATCTGACGGACCCGGAAACGCCCGAATTTCTCTGGAAGGTCGATGCGAGCCTGGCTGATTTTGCCGAGATGGGCGAAACCTGGGGGCAGCCGCGCCTCGTCAAGATCAAGCACGGCAATGCGGTCAAAATCGTGGCCTTTGTCGGGGCGGGCTATGATAACAATGAAGATCTTCGCTTCGGCAACACTCAGGAGTTCCCCGCCGGTTTCGATGACACGACCGATATGAGCCTTCAGCCGGCCGGCAGCGGGGTGACGACATCGACCGGCGGCGGCCGTCAGACCAACCCAAGAGGGCGCGGGATTTTCGCCATCGAGATTGCGCAGCTCGACACGGTGGACGGCAAATTCAAGCCGAATACGTCGAATATGGGTGCCAGGGTCTGGAGGATGACGCATGCTGAAAATTCGGCGATGACCTATTCCTTCCCCACGGATGTGACTGCCCTGGATACGGATGCCGACGGTTTCGCAGACACGATCTATGCCGGCGATACCGGCGGCCGCATGTGGCGCTTCGGTATCTCAGATCCGAATCCCGCCTACTGGAGCAGCAGGATCATCTTCCGCTCCAACCCCGGCGGCGACAGCACCAACGGCCGCAAGATCTTCTTCAAGCCGTCGGTGACCTTTGCGAAGGTCAGGGTTCTGGAGGGGGATCAGGTCATGACGCGGACCAAACCTGTCCTGTTCTTCGGCAGCGGAGATCGTGCCCATCCATTGAATGAAGGGGTGACCGATCGCATTTACGCTCTCATCGACAAGGGACAGGGCTCATCGACGCTGATCACCGAAAGCGACCTCGTCGATGTGACCGCGAACACTCTGCAGGCCAGTGGTACGACAGAAGCGGAGGTGGACACGATTTTGTCCGGTCTGGAAGCCGTCGACAATTACGGCTGGTTCATCGAACTGGAGAACTCCGGAGAGAAAGTTCTCGCACCGGCCGTCGTCTTCAACAAGGCCGCTTTCTTCACCACCTATACCCCCGACATGCCCGAGGTCCCGGATCCCTGCAATCCCGACTTTCTCGGCACTTCGCGTGTCTACGCCCTCAATGTCGAAACGGGCGAGGCGATCATCAATTACTATCAGGACAACGATTCTCAGAGCACGAGTGACAACGAACGCGCCGTGAACGAGGACGGCGAGGTGCTGAGAAAAGAGGATCGGGTCAAGCTGGTCGGGGAGGGAATCCCCTCGGGCATCGTGACCCTGATCGATGCCAGCGGTAATGTGACCATGATGATCAGTTCGAGCAACCGGGTCGGCACCTACTCTGCCCCCGATTCACGGCTGATCAGTCCGGTTTACTGGATGCAGTGGTAAAAAGGGTCCGAGAAATTTCGGAGCATGGGAAAAGCCCGCAGCGAAAAGCGTTGCGGGCTTTTCGCGTCGGACGCGGTCAAAATACGGATAAAAGCCTTCAGTCCTCCGCAGGTTGCCACCTGTATTGAGCAAATGAAAACTTGCGTCGCGTCGGGTCAGCGATTACGATATACAACGTTTCTACCGGGTATTGTCCCGCTGGGCAGCCCGATCATCAGATTTTATGTGCCCTGCCTCTGACCCAGGAGTTTTCGCATGGCAAAAATCGCTCCCTTTCGGGGCCTTCGCTATAATCCCGAAAAAGTCCCCGACCTCAACAGCGTCATGGCGCCACCCTACGATGTCATCTCTGCCGAGCTGCAGGAGGATCTCTATCGGCGCAGCCCCTTTAACATCGTGCGGCTGATTCTCGGCAAGCAGGAAAAAACCGACTCGGAAAGCGACAATCGCTATGTTCGCGCTGCGCGCGATTTTGACGCCTGGCAGCAGCAGGAAGTTCTGCGTCGCGACCCTGAGCCGTCGATATATCTCTATGATCAGGAATATCCCCTTGAGACCGGGGAGAGCGTCGTGCGGCAGGGGATTATCGCTCTGACCCGCATCGAGGATTTCTCCTCGGGCATGGTCAAGCCGCATGAAAAGACGCTGTCCGGACCCAAAGCCGACCGGCTGAAGCTCACCCGGGCCTGCGGGGCGAATTTCAGCCCGATATTCTCACTCTACAGCGATCCCTGCTGCGTTCTCGAATCGCTCAACCGGCGGGAAAAAGAGGGTGCACCTGAAATCGAGGTGGTCGATGACGACGGGGTTAAGCACCGGCTCTGGCCGGTCACCGATCCCTTGTTGATCGCCAAGGCGCAGAATCTGATCGACAACAAGCCCTTATTTATCGCCGATGGCCATCATCGCTACGAAACCGCGCTGAACTACCGCGATGAAATGCGCGAAAAGCATCCCGGCTATACGGGCAAAGAACTGTTCAACTATGTGCTCATGTATTTCTCGAACATGGATGACAAGGGGATGCTGATTTTTCCCACGCATCGTCTCATCCACGGCATCGAGAGGTTCAATCTCGGCGAACTGGTCAGCAATCTCAAGGATTACTTCGAGGTCGAGCAGGTCGAGTTCAACCCCTCGGAGGAAAAGGGGCGAACCGAGGTGCGCCAGACCCTGCAGGAAAAAGGGAGGGAAGGGCATGCCCTGGCCATGTACGCCGGCGGTGGCAGCGTTTATTTTCTGACTCTGCGCGACGAGTCCGTCATGGACCGGTTTTTCGACGCAAAGAGCCCGAAAGCGCTGCGCATTCTCGATGTATCTATTCTGCACCGGCTGATACTGGAAAACCTGCTGCACATTAGCGCAGAGGCGCAGGAGGCCCAGACCAATCTGCAGTACGTGAAAAATTTCAATGATCCGTTTGAAAAAGTGCTCTCCGGCGATTGCCAGGTCGCGTTCCTGATGAACCCTCCGCGCATGGGTGAGGTACGTGATGTGGCCAATGCCGGTGAAAAAATGCCGCAGAAGTCCACCTATTTCTACCCGAAACTGCTCACCGGCATGGTTGTCAACCGGATCTATGAAGATGAGAGCGCACCGGAGTAGATTTTATATGGACGGCAGCGCGGAGGGCCCCGGCTTCTTTCCGGGGTTTTCTGTTTCAGGTGCGAAAAGAACTCCCGGCAATATGGCAACCGCGTTTATTCTAATTCCCATCCCATGATCTTGAGGTCCGCCCCCATGAGCATCAACGCCAAGGACATCATCAGTTTTTTCGAGAACCGGGCTCCGCACCCGCTGACTCCCCAGGAGATCGTGAGGATGATGGGTATCGGGCGGCAGCAGCGAAAGGAACTTCTCGCCAAACTCGACGAGCTTGCCGATAAGGGCGCTCTGGTGCGGCTCAAGGGAAAGCGCTATGCGCTGCCGCGGCGGGTCAACCTGGTCGTGGGAACGATCAGCCTGCACCGCGACGGCTACGGTTTCGTCAAGCCGTCGGAGGGGACAGACAAGGATGTCTTTATCCCGGCGCGCTTCGCCGGCGAGGCCATGCATGGCGACCGGGTTGTGGTGCGCGTCGAGCGCGGCGCGCGCAGCGGCAAGCCCGAGGGGCGGATCATTCGCGTTGAGGAGCGGGCCCACCAGAGCGTGGTGGGGCGCTATGAAGCATCCCGCAAGTTCGGTTATGTGGTGCCGGCCGATCCGAGACTGAGCCATGACGTGTATATCCCGCGCTCTGCGGCGGGCAAAGCCCGCCCCGGCGAGATCGTTATTGCGCGCATCGACAGCTACCCGAGCCGCAACCGCAACCCCGAGGGGACGGTGGTCGAGATATTGGGCGAGCCGGATGACCCGAATGTCGAAGTGCTCACAATCGTGCACAAACACGGCCTGCCCCATCGTTTTCCCCAGAGCGTTCTCGATGCGGCCGAAGCCGTTCCCGACCAGGTGAGCGAAGAAGAGCGTGTCGGCCGGGTCGATCTGCGCGACGTGCCCACCGTGACAATCGATGGCGAAACGGCCAAAGATTTCGATGACGCGGTCGCGGTGCGCAGGGAAGACGGTGGAAACATCCGCCTCTGGGTCTCCATCGCCGATGTCGGACATTACGTCCGCGAGGGCAGCATCATTGACGTGGAGGCCTATGAGCGCGGCACCAGCGTCTATTTCCCGGGTCAGTGCATCCCCATGCTTCCCGAAAAGCTCAGCAACGGCATCTGCTCTCTCAATCCGCATGTCGAGCGACTGACCATGACCGCCGAAATACTTTTCGATCGTCAGGGCGAGCGCCTGGAGAGCCGTTTTTACGCATCGGTCATCCGCAGTCACGCCCGTTTGACCTACACCGAGGTGAGCGCCGTCATTGAGCGCGACGACGCCCAGGTAAAAGCGGCCTATCCGCACCTGGTGGACCACCTGCAGGTGATGAAGGAGCTTGCCCTGCGCCTGACGGCGATGCGCCGGCGGCGCGGCAGCCTTGATTTCGATCTGCCGGAAGCTGAAATCATTCTCGATCTGCGCGGCCGCATCGAGGACATCGTGCGCTCTGAGCGCAACCTGGCGCACCGCCTGGTCGAAGAATTCATGCTGGCCGCCAACGAAGCCGTCGCCCGTTTTGTCAGCGATCACGAAGCGCCTCTGCTTTTCCGCGTCCACGAGGCCCCCGATCCTGAGAAACTGCAGGAACTTCGCGACTTCGCGCAGAATTTCGGCTGCGATCTCAAGCTGCAGGACAGCAAGGTCCGGCCCGGCCAGTTGCAGGAGCTGCTCAACCAGGTCGAAGGCCGGCCTGAGGAGCGCCTCATCAACCAGGTCCTGCTGCGTACCATGCAGCAGGCGCGCTATCGCCCTGAGAACATCGGGCATTTCGGCCTGGCTGCAGAAACCTACTGCCATTTCACCTCTCCCATCCGCCGCTATCCTGATCTGATCGTGCACCGCATACTTTCTGAAGTCATCGTGCATAAAGGCCTGCCGCCGCATCGACGCCAGCAGTTCGAGCGGAAGCTGCCGCAGGCGGGCGAAGATACCTCGACCCGCGAGCGCAGGGCCATGGATGCAGAGCGCGAGATCGTCACTCTGAAAAAGTGCCAGTTCATGGTCGACAGGGTCGGCGAAGAGTTCGACGGCTTTATCTCCGGCGTCCAGTCCTTCGGTTTTTTTGTCGAACTCAAGGGGATCTTCGTCGAAGGGCTGGTGCACATCTCGACCCTCGAGGATGACTTCTACCATTTCGAAGAGGAGCATTACCGGCTGATCGGTGAAAACAGCCGGAAGATCTTCCAGGTCGGCGGTTCGGTGCGCGTTCGCGTCAATCATGTCAGTATCGAGCGCCGGGAGATCGACTTTATCCTGGTCGGCCCGCCAAGTGGCGCCGAGCCGGGTTCGGAACACGCCGGCCAACCGGCATGAGCGCGATGAAGATCATCCGCGACCTGAATAATATCCGTGCGCCTTTTCCGAACGCCGTGGTGACTCTGGGCAATTTCGACGGGGTTCACCTCGGGCATCGCGAAATTTTCCGCAAGGTTGTTTCACGCGCCCGCGCCATTGGCGGAACGGCCGTGGTCTTCACCTTTTGGCCGCATCCTCTCAAGCTCATCGATCCCGGGCATGCTCCGCCGTTGATAAATACCCAGCCGGAAAAAGAGCGGCTGATCGCGGCCTCCGGTGTTGATGTTCTCGTCTGCCCTCCGTTTACCTACGAATTGGCGGGGATGCCGCCGGAGCATTTCGTCGACGACGTTCTGGTCGAAAAGCTGGGCGCCCGCCACGTTATCGTCGGCTTCGATTACGCTTTCGGCCGCAAGCGAGCCGGGAATACCGATTTTCTGATCAACAAGGGGCGCGAGGCCGGCTTCGGCGTCGAGGTGCTCGGCCCGATCACCGCGGAGGGTGTCCAGTACAGCTCAACCCGCATCCGCGAGCTGATCGCAGAGGGCGATATTTCTCGCGCCAATGCCTTTCTGGGGCGCAACTTCAATTTGGAAGGAACTGTTGTCAGCGGCGCCCGGCGCGGCAAGGGGCTGGGATTTCCCACGGCCAACCTGGCATCCAGCAAAGAGCTGCTGCCGCGTCCCGGAGTCTATGCGGTCAAGGTTCGCTGGCGCGATGCCATGTACGATGGCGTTGTGAACCTCGGGTGGAATCCGACCTTTCGCAACGACACGCTCTCCATCGAGGTGCATCTTATCGATTTTTCAGGGGATCTTTATGGTGAGATCCTGCGGGTTTACTTTGTCGAGCGGTTGCGCGACGAGGTTCAGTTTGCCAGCATCGCTGAACTCACCCGGGCTATCGAGGAGGATGTGCGGCGCGCCCGAGACATCCTGGCGCAAAGCAACGTGGTGGAATTCAGAGAATACCTTGCCGATAACCCCGGCGCGCAGGGTGGTGCAGACGACGCGCGAGGCTCTCTGCCATGAGCATCACCGGAAAAACGCGGGTGCTGGGGATTTTCGGCGACCCCGTCAGCCATTCTCTCTCCCCCGTCATGCAGAACGAAGCTCTGGGCGCCGTGCCGATCGATGCGATCTATGTCCCCTTTCATGTCAAAGCCGACCGATTGCCCGAAGCGGTCGATGCCATCCGCAGCCTGAATCTGCTTGGCGTCAACGTGACCGTTCCCCACAAGGAAGCGATCTGTTCTCTGCTCGATGCGCTCGACGATACGGCGCGCCTGGTCGGCGCCGTCAATACGGTGGTCAATGAAAAGGGCCGGCTTGTGGGTCATAATACCGACGGTACAGGTCTGCTCACCGCGCTCCGGACCGATCTGGATTTTAACCCGCGGGATCGGCGCATCTTATTGCTCGGCGCCGGCGGGGCCTGCCGGGCGGCCCTGGCGGTCCTCGCCCGATCCGGCGCCGCCTGGATCGGTATCGCCAACCGAAATTTCGAACGCGCCCGGAAACTGGCCCGAGAGTTCTCCCCCCATTTCAAAGGCACGGCTATTGCAGAACTTCCACTGCAAGATGGGGACGGTCCGGACGATATGCCCGGTGGAATCGACCTGGTGATCAACACCACCAGCCTTGGGTTGAAGGAAGAAAATGCGCCCCCGGTTCCCTGGCAGAAGCTCTCGCCCGGTGCCTGCGTGTACGATATGGTCTACCGGATCGGTGCTGAGACACCTTTGCTGGCCATGTGCAACCGGCGCGGAATTGCCGCTGCGGATGGCAAGGGGATGCTCGCCGCACAAGGCGAGGAGGCCTTTTATCTCTGGACCGGCATCCGTCCGCCTCCGGGTGTCATGAAAGCCCGGCTTTTGGCCGAGCTGTCCTGACATTTCACGCTTCCCATTGACAGGCTGTTATTAAAAATACATGATGAGCAATCATCAGGATGCTTGCCGCAGGAGATTTTTCTTTACATGACCAGTAACCGTCTCGGAGAGCTTCTTGTCCGCAATAAGCTGATTACCGACTCTCAGCTTGTCCAGGCGTTGCAAGAGCAGAAGACTCAAGGGGGGCGGCTCGGGGCCAGTCTCATCAAGCTTGGCTTCATCCAGGAGGATGACCTTGCCTCCTTTCTGTCCAAGCAATACGGTGTTCCCTCCATAAACCTCGATGAATTCGAGATCGAGACCTCAGTCGTTCGCCTGATCCCTTCCGAAGTGGCGCAGAAATACCAGGTGGTGCCTGTCAATCGCGCCGGCTCGACGCTGATCATCGCCATGAGCGATCCGTCCAATATCTTCGCCATCGACGACATCAAATTCATGACCGGCTACAACGTCGAGGTGGTCGTGGCATCTGAAGCCGCGATCCGCAGCGCGATCGACCGCTACTACGATCAGAGCGCCACGCTGGCCGATGTCATGGAAGATCTCGATGACATCGATCTCGAACTTGTCGACGAAGAGGATAACGTCGATGTTCGCGAACTGGAAAAAGCCACCGAAGATGCGCCCGTTGTCAAGCTGGTCAATCTTATTCTGACCGACGCCATCAAGCGCAAGGCCTCCGATATTCACATCGAACCGTACGAGAAATCGTTCAGGGTGCGCTATCGCATCGACGGCGTGCTCTACGAAGTGATGAAGCCGCCGATGAAGCTTAGAAGCGCGATCACCTCGCGCCTCAAGATCATGGCCGAGATGGATATCGCCGAACGCCGCCTGCCCCAGGACGGGCGCATCAAGATCAAGCTCCCCGGCGGCAAGGACATGGACTACCGGGTCAACTGCCTGCCGACTCTCTTCGGCGAGAAGGTCGTTCTGCGTCTTCTCGACAAGAGCAACCTGCAGCTCGACATGACCAAACTCGGCTATGAGGAGCAGGCCCTGAAATGGTTCATGGAGACGATCCATAAACCTTTCGGCATGGTGCTGGTGACCGGTCCGACCGGTTCGGGAAAGACGGTTTCCCTCTATTCGGCCCTTTCCGAGTTGAACAAGATCACCGAAAATATCTCCACCGCCGAGGACCCGGTCGAATTCAACTTCGCCGGCATTAACCAGGTGCAGATGCACGAGGAGATCGGGCTGAACTTCGCCGCGGCGCTGCGCGCTTTTCTCCGACAGGACCCGGATATCATCATGATCGGTGAGATCCGTGACTTCGAAACCGCTGAGATCGGCGTCAAGGCCGCCCTGACCGGCCATCTCGTGCTCTCGACCCTGCACACCAACGATGCACCGAGCACGATCAACCGTCTGCTCAATATGGGCATCGAGCCCTTCCTGGTCTCTTCGGCGGTCAACCTGATCACCGCTCAGCGCCTGGGCCGCCGGGTCTGCTCCGAGTGCAAGGAGGTCGAGAATATCTCCAAGCAGAGCCTGATCGAGGCGGGCGTGCCGGCAGAAGAGGTGGACGATTACACCTGTTACCGGGGTCGCGGCTGCAATCATTGCAACGACACCGGCTACAAGGGTCGCGTCGGGATCTACCAGGTGATGCCGATGTTCGAGGAGATTCGTGAAATGGTCCTCGCTGGGGCCAATACCTCCGAAATCAAGCGCGAATCGATGCGCCTGGGGGTCAGAACCATGCGTCAGGCCGCCCTGAACAAGCTCAAGGAGGGTGTGACCTCCTTTGAAGAGGTTCTGCGCTGCACCGTCTCCGATGATTAAATTTCAGGCTTTCGGAGTTCAGTGTTCTGCGCCATAGATGTGAGGACGTACCACGATGGCGAACATTCACCAGCTTCTCAAGACCATGGTCGAGCAGGGTTCGTCCGATCTGCACATCTCGACCGGCACCCCGCCGCAATTGCGCGTCGACGGCAAGATACTCCCCTTGAAGGCGCCGCCGATGACGCCGGCCGAAACCAAGCAGGTGTGCTACAGCATTCTCACAGACGCCCAGAAACGCAAGTTTGAGGAGGAGAACGAGCTCGACTTCTCGTTCGGCGTCAAGGGGCTCTCGCGCTTTCGCGGCAATCTGTTCATGCAGCGCGGCGCCGTAGCCGGGGCGTTTCGCCTGATCCCTTACAAAGTGCTGACGTTCGAGGAGCTGGGG